>JAVBRM010000246.1:0-11721 GCA_031548025.1 Victivallaceae bacterium
GCCCTGCGGCAAGCGTCTTTCCGGTGGATTTATTCTCATGAATACTCGGACGATGCCCGCATCGCCCTTCGTCTCCCTGAGAAAAATCCCCTCGCAAATCCAGCTTGTCCTTGTTATAAATTTGAGCTTGACAGGACACTAGAACGCCGTCCACTCCGCATGATTTACCAGGTTGCCCGAAGGCGACAGGCAGCCCCACCTTTTCAGCCACTGGCTCAATCGCGGTTGTAACGGATCCAGACTGCCATGTTGGCCTCGCCTCGGTTTTGCCACAGGGCGTATGGAATCGCGGTGAATTCCTGGGCTTTCATCTCTGGCTTGCTGCTGGTATAAAGGGCGGTTCCGCTGGATTCGTCCAAACCGGCGCGGCCGGAAATCGCCACCGTTCCTTCCGGCAAACCGTCCGCGCGGGTCAGGGTGAACTGCTGATCCGGATTGATCGACAGTTGCGGGATAACCTTGCCGTTGTCCACGCTTTCCAGCGCATAGACGACCGGGCCGCGCATCAGGGCGATCCGTCCGGCATTGGAAGTGATTTTGCTGTGCGCATACATGGTGCGTACCGGCATTTGCAAATCGAGTTGAATTTCATCGCCCGCTTGCCACTCCCGGTCAAACGTCACATAACCGTTCACCGGTTTTTCCGAGACGGTTTTGCCGTTCAGCTTGAGTTCATATTTCTCGCACCAGCCGGGAATGCGGAGGCTGAATTTATATTTGCCGGCGGCAGTGAAGCGGATCGCGATTTTACCATCATACGGATAGCCGCCGCTTACCTCGATGCCGCGTGCCAATTTGCTCGCGGCCGGAATATTCAACCGCACTTCATCGTCCGCCAGCGACCAGACAAAACTGCCGAGTTGCGGCAGAAACCGGCAATAGTTGGTGGGGCAGCAGGAACACCCGAACCATTCCTGGCGGGCTTTGGCAACATGTCCATGCTCAAAACTATTGTCGTCGACCTCCAACATATTGGCATAGAAAAAGTGCTCGCCATCCAGGCTGATCCCGCTCAGGGCGTTGTTGTAAAGTGTCTGTTCCATGATATCCGCGTAAACGGCGTCGCCGGTGGCATTCAGCATACGCTGGGCGAAAAACACCAGCCCGATGGCGGCGCAACTTTCCGCATAGGCGGTGTCGTTCGCCAAATTGTAGTCCACTGCAAAAGCTTCTCCCTGTTGGTATGAGCCGATTCCGCCGGTGATATACATCCGCTTGTTGACGATACTGTTCCAGATATTTTTGCAGGCGTCGTAGAGGGTTTCGTCTTTGAATTCGGCGGCTACGTCGGCCATGCCGGTATACAGATACACCGCACGCACGGCGTGACCGTCCGCGTCGGTTTGTTCGCGCACCGGTTTGTGGGCCTGCCGATTTTTCAGGTATAGTTCATCGATCCACGGCTGTTCCTGCAGAAAATAATTTGGCGATTTACCGCGTTCATTGATGAAATACGCCGCCAGATCGAAGTATTTCCGATTCCCGGTGGCCTTGGCCAGCTTGCACAGCGCCAGCTCGATTTCCTCATGCCCGGGATAGCCGTGGATTTTTCCTTCTTCCACGCCGAAAACCGACGCGATATAGTCGGCATAGCGGCACATGCAATCGAGGAAATTGCGCCGCCCGGTAACTTTGAAATGTGCCACTGCGGCCTCCATCAGGTGCCCCGCGCAATAAAGTTCATGCCCGTTAAGAAGATTCTTCCAGCGTTCTTCTTTCTGGGTCGTGGTGTAAACGATATTCAGATATCCGTCCGGTTGTTGGGCGGAAATAATCAGTTCGATATATTCCTCGAGTTCGGCTTCCAGTTTTTTATCGGGCCTGATCTCAAGGGCCATTGCCATGCCTTCAGTTACTTTGGCGACATCGGAATCCCAGAAAATATGCGGCTTATTGGGCATACCCTCCTGCCAATTCAGCTTAAAAGCCTCGAAGCGTCCGGTCTTGTGACACTGCCGGATACAGGCCGGAATAGTCTTCTCGATTACAGTGTCGAGGCGGGGGGCAAAAACGGGGTCATTCAGTTTTACTTCGGTGATTTGCGCGGATTCATATTTTGTCATGGAATTATCTCCTGATTTTGTTAATTCCAATATATCACACTTGCATTCGGCGGTCAAAGTGACTATTTTATAGAAAAAGAGGACAAAACCGACTTTTGAAGATCAAAGCGATAAACGGCGGACATTTTATTTCACGGGGACTCGGGCGGCATCCGGAACGGATCATCGATTCATGGGAAATCATCGTGGTCACCTCGGGCATACTCGGTATTTTCGAGGAGGAAAACAACTTTGAGGTGAGCACAGGTGAATACCTGCTGCTGCATCCGGACAGGCTTCACGGAGGAACTCTGGATTACCGGAAAGACCTGTCGTTTTTCTGGTTGCATTTTCGGGTAATGATTCCGGAGAAAATCAAGACTTTTCCGCAATACGGCGCCTTGGCGAACCGGGAGAAAACCATCGAATTGTGCCGCCTTTTCCTGAACAATCAGGATGAACCCGGCGTGCCCGCGGAAAATGCCGATTTGTTGCTGCGGCTGATTCTCAACGAATGCGGCCGCAGTGAATCCGTATCCGGCGCGGTGTCGTACCTGGCCGCGCAAGCCCGCGAACAGATCAAGCGTCACTGCACCGAGGCGAATTTCTCCGCCGGTGAGCTGGCCGCTGAACTCAATTGCAACCGCGATTACCTGAACCGGATTTTTCATCGGGCATTTCACCAGACCATCAGCGCCGCGATCAACCAGGCCCGCATGAACCACTGTTGCAATCTGCTGCTGAACAGTACCTTGAGCATCAAAGAGATCTGTTACGGCTCCGGCTACAACGACGAAGCTTACTTCCGCCGCCAATTTTTCCGGCATTTCGCCACCAATCCCCGTGATTACCGCAAACAGCACGCCCGCGAACACACAAACGCGATCTGAAAGCAGTCTGGTCAGTTCTGGCGGCGATTTGAGAATTTTCACTTTTCATAAGGCCTTTCGAGCTTATGATGGCTGTTTCTTTGTATACTCGATTTAATTTATAATTTGTAGCCAGGTGAAGATTGACAAGATGTTCTTGGAATGCTACAGTTTTATTGGAGTGGTTTGTTTTTTAGAATAAGCTATTTTTTCATGGACAGGTTCAGCATGAAAGCGAGTTACAGTTATGGAAAGATAAAAAAGGTGAAATGATGGGAAAGTTAAAACGTATTGAGGTTGAAGGCTTTAAGTCTATAGGTCGGCGACAGTTCATTGAATTTGGAGATGTTACTGTTTTGCTTGGAGCCAATGGCGCTGGTAAAAGCAATCTAGTCTCTTTCTTTAAAATGTTGAACTATATGACTACCGAAGGGTTGCAACAGTATATCGGTAGGAATGGGCAGGCAAGCGCCATCTTGCATTTCGGTCCGGCCAAGACGAAGCACATTGAATTTCAAATTGATTTTACCGAAAATGAATGGGAGGATACCTACAAAGCCAGCCTTGCTTTTGGAATGCCTGATTCAATATTTGTGAGTGGCGAGCAGGTTATTGCCCATCAAAGAGGTCATCATAAACCATTCAATTATTACTTGCCATCTAACGGTCGTCCCGAATCCGCATTAAGAGAAATTATTTCAGGCAATGGCACAAAAGCACGAATTTGCCAAGTTATAAAAAATCTATTGGTAAAATGCCGTGTTTTTCAATTTCATGACACTTCCGAGGCCTCAAGATTGCGCAATAGTTGTTATATTGAAGACGCGGAATTTCTAAAGCATGATGCCGGAAACTTGCCTGCATTTCTATATGGCATGCAAAAAAATAACCCAAAATACTATCAGCGTATTGTTGAACATATCAAAATTATGGTCCCTCAATTTCAAGATTTCCGCTTATCCCCCAATGTACTGAATAAACAAAATATTCTTTTAAATTGGATTGGAGAGCGAGGTGAAGAGTATCTTTTCGGACCTCATCAATTATCTGACGGTTCTTTGCGGTATATGGCTTTGACTGCGTTGCTGCTCCAACCAAAAGACACATTGCCAAATGTTATTATTCTTGACGAGCCAGAGCTTGGACTGCATCCGGCTGCAATTGCATCGCTGGCAGGAATGATATCAGTGGCAAAACGAAATTGCCAAGTAGTGCTGGCTACCCAATCACCAGAGTTGGTTAATCAATTTTCGGTCGAAGATATTGTTGTTGTCGATTATGATAAGTCCGTTCATTCCACCAGTTTTGTCCACTTGGATGCTCAAAAATTAAATGCATGGATGGAGGATTATTCCATTGCGGAATTATGGAATAAAAATGTAATTGGAGGTCGACCATGATACGTCTTCATATTACTGTAGAGGGGCAGACAGAAGAGCGTTTTGTGAAAGATACTCTATCGCCATATTTAGCCAATTTTGATGTATTTAGTAAGGCGAGATGTGTTTTGACAAGTGACAATAAAAAGCAACACATTGAATACCGTGGCGGATTTAGAAGGCACAAAGCTTACAGTATTGTCCGAAAAGATATCATGAACTGGATTTCAGAAGATGACAATGCGGAGTGCCGATTTTCAACAATGTTTGATTTCTATGCTTTGCCGGGTGATTTTCCTGGACAAGAGCAAATAGCAAGTGTAAATGATAAATATCAAAAAATCAAAATATTGGAAAATGCTTTAAGATCGGATATCAATGATCAAAGGTTTATTCCATACATCCAACTGCATGAATTTGAGGCATTGATTTTTGCTGATCCGCAGCATTTGGATTGGGAATATTTGGGGTATGATTCTGCAATTGCTGCATTGCAAGGCATGTTGCGCATTCAACCTAACCCTGAGTTAATCAATGATAGCCCGGAAACTGCTCCATCAAAACGAATTATTTCGCAGATACCTGAGTATGGAAGAAATAAAATAGCCGGAGCGAGTATTGTGAAAAAAATAGGAATGGAACAACTAAAGAATAAATGTCGACATTTTTGCGAATGGGTTGAAGTGCTTGAAAGACTAACCTAACCTGACTTTCATACTCCAATTAAACCCAATTTGTGGGTAAGTGAATTATGTCCGCCCGGCGGATACCGGGCGGGCTGAAGGATGATTTAGTTGTCGAAGGCGGCGTCGAACTGGAGGTTCGAGGGGTTGAAGTCGAGCTTGCGGGCGAATGCGCAGGCGTCTTTGGCGCCGTATTCGCGTTCCATGCCGCAGTCTTCCCATTCGATGGAGAGCGGGCCATTGTAGCCGACCCGGTTCAGCGCGCGGATGATTTCTTCGAAATTGACCTGGCCGTGGCCGGGACTGCGGAAGTCCCAACCGCGTTGCGCCTGACCGAAATTCAGGTGCGAGGCCAGAATGCTGTTGACGCCGTCAAGCTGGAGGGCCGCGTCTTTGATGTGGCAATGGTAAATGCGGCTGGGGAATGCTTCGATGAATTTGACCGGATTGATCATTTGCCAGAGCAGATGGCTCGGATCGAAGTTGAAGCCGAATTCCGGGCGGCGCTCGATGGCCTCGAGAGTACGGCGGGCGGTATGAATGTCAAAAGCGATTTCAGTCGGATGGACTTCCAGGGCGAATTTGACGCCGCATTTGGCGAATTCATCGAGAACCGGATTGAAGAGCTCGGCGAAACGGCGGTAGCCGTCTTCGATCATTTCATCGCTGACCGGCGGGAAGCTGTAGAGCATGTGCCAGATCGGCGAACCGGTGAAGCCGTTGACGACTTTGACCCCGAGATTTTTGGCGGCGTGGGCGGCACTTTTCATGCTGTCGATGGCCCACTGGCGCTTGGCTTCGGCGTCGCCGGCGTATTCGGTCGGAGCGAAGATATCGGAACGGCCGTCAAAATTGGGATCGCTGATCAACTGACCGGCCAGGTGATTGCTGATGGCCCAGACGTTGAGCCCGTATTTCTCGAGCACGCGCCTTTTTTCATCGCAATAAGATTGATCGGAGGCGGCTTTGAAGACGTCGAGATGATCGCCCCAACAGGCGATTTCCAAGCCGTCGTAGCCGAATGATTTCATCATCTGGCAGAGTTTCTCGAAAGGAACGTCTGCCCACTGCCCGGTGAAAATTGTGATTGGTCTGCTCATGTTTATACCTCCAGTTTTAACCATTTATCGTTACTTTTGGAACTGGCGACTACCGCCTCGATAAAAGCCATGCCGCGAACTCCGTCGTCGACCGACGGGAAATCACGCGGCGCGGTCTTATCCAATACCGCTCCGGCAAAATTGTTATAAATATTGGCAAATGCCTCCAGGAAGCCTTCCGGATGGCCGGCGGGGAGCCGGGATACGGCGGCGGCTTCGGGCGAAGAACCGGCCCAGTTACGGCGGATGATCTGGCGGGGCTGGTTGTTGTATTTGATGATCAAACTTTCCGGGATTTCCTGAAACCATTCCAGTGCGGCTTTGGAGCCGTAAATACGGATTTTCAGGGCGTTTTCTTCGCCGGTGGCAACCTGACTGGCAAAGAGCAGACCTTTGGCGCCGCTGTCGAAACGCAGCAGGATCGCGCCGTCGTCGTCAAGGTTGCGGCCGGGCACGAAAGTTGCCAGGTCGGCGCAAAGTTCGGTGATTTTCAAACCGGTGATGTATTCGGCGAGGTTCTCTCCATGAGAACCGATGTCGCCCATGCAGCAACTGATGCCGGCGCGGGATGGATCCACCCGCCAGCCGGCCTGTTTACTGGTGTCTTCGATAGCGTCGCCAAGCCAGCCCTGCGGGTACTCGATCACGATCCGGCGGATGTCGCCGAGCGCACCGGCTTGGACCATGGCCCTGGCTTGTTTGACCATGGGGTAGCCGGTGTAGTTATGGGTCAGGCAAAAAATCAGCCCGGTTTCCTGAACCTTGGCCTGTAATTGCCTGGCCTGCTGTAGATTGTAAGTCATCGGCTTTTCGCAGACGACATGAAATCCGTGATCGAGAGCCTGCATGGCGATATCAAAATGGGTACTGTTCGGGGTGACGATGGCTACGGCGTCGATACGTTCCGCCGCCGGCAAGGCTGTTTCCCATTTGAACATTTCCGCATATGAACCGTAGCAACGGTTTTCCGGCAGAAACAGTTCCGCCGCCATGGCCAGAGATTTGGCCCGGTCCGAGCTGAAAGCTCCGGCGATGAGATCAATTTTTCCGTCAAGGCGCATCGCTGCCCGATGGGCGGCTCCGATAAAAGCTCCGGGGCCGCCGCCAACCATTCCCATTCTGATTTTTCTTTTCATTGGCGCTCCCTTAACGTCCGAGTAATTTATTGAGATGGGCGATACTGATTTTGGCGCTTTCGAACTGCGGGCGTTTGCATACGTCCTGTTCGTAGATCAACCATTCGCAGATGGTGGAATCCGCCGCGGCGATACAGGCGCCAAGGTCGATTTTGCCATTGCCCAATTCCGTAAATGAACCGTCTTCCGGGTCCATGTCCTTCATATGCAGTTGCGGCAGACGCGAACCGAACTTCTTGATATAGGCCAACGGATCCTGTTCGCCCTTGGTGACCCAGTAGACGTCCAGCTCGAACATGACTTGCTTGGGATCGGTCCGTTTGAACATGAGATCCATGGCGCATTCGCCGCCGACTTTCACGAATTCCTTGGCGTGGTTGTGATAGGTGAACTGGACGTTATTATCGGCGGCAGCCTTGCCGGCCTGGTTGCAGATGCCGACCACTTCGTCGAGTTTTTCATCGAACGGTCCGCCGTGGCTGATGGTGAGGTACTTGCAGCCGAGCGCCTTGGCATAGGCGAAAACATCGCTGGCCGGATCGGTGAGCTGGGCCAGCGATACGTGCATGCCGCAGGCGTTGAGCTTGATTTCACGAGTGAAGGCCGCGAGCTCGTCCGGGGCCATGCCGCCGAAGTTGAACGCGAATTCCGCACCGTCGCAACCGAGTTTGACCAGTTCGCGGAGGACTCCTTTGAAGTCTTCCTTGAGCGGTTCGCGGACGGTGTATAACTGAATACCTACTTTAAAGTCTTTCATGTCTGACCTCGTTAGCTTAACATACTATTGATAATGTAATAATTCAACTCTTCATAGTCACGTTCTGCCTGTAATTTGGCAATCAGGCTGTCGTCGAGCGAACGGCTGATCGCCAGCAGCTTCAGGAAAATCTTGCGGCTGTAGTCGAGATGCTTCAAGCCGACGTCGTCTTTCTGAGTGCGCATGACCTTGACGTCCAAGCCGACCCATTCGCCATTCTGGCCGTAGCCGTTTTTGTCGAGTACGCGGACCTGGTTCAGGGCGCGGCGCGGATCGACGGCGCCGAAAGTCAAATCCTGGTCGAATTTCAGGCTGTTCTGGTCGTTCAGGTGGACGCTCCAGAGTTTTTTGTGAGCCATGGCGAAACCCATTTCGTCGGAAGGCGAAAGGTTGGCCAACAGGGCGTGGGCGGTTTCGATCAGGCAGCCGACGCGGCTGGGATCGTTGGTCATCAGGCCCAGCGCGATGGCGTGGCCGATAGTCGGGATATAGGTGTGGTCCATCGGCTCGTTGGGCTTGGACTCAACCATGATCCGGATATTTTTGTCGTAATCGAGCATCATTTGGACGGCTTCGGCGATTTTTTCCGTGGCCCAGACGGGGTCTTTGGCTTCGCGGATATAGGTGCCTTCGCGGGCCAGCCAGAGCACGATATTGCGGGTGCCGAGGGCGTTGGCGATGTCGATGGTGCGTTTGCTGCGGTCAAGCGCGTATTGGCGGCACTTGGGGCAGTTGCTGGTATAGCCGCCGTCGATGGTCCGAGGATCGAGCCATAGACGCGGAGCGACGAATTCCGGCTCCAAACCATGATCATCCAGAACTTTTTTCACCGCTTTGGCTTCGCTGATGATCTGTTCGGGCGTCATATCGTTCATATTCGGCACGGCGTCGTCATCATGAAACTGGATGCCGTCGAAACCGAGTTTCTTGTACATGGCGAGTTTCTGGTTGAAGGGGATGGTTTTGCGGACTTCCGGGCCGAACGGGTCGGCGCCTTCGTGAATGTTCCACGGGCCGAAGGTGAATCTGAATATACCTGACATATGAGCTCCTTTGGTTTAAAGTTGATATCGGTTCAGATATTATATACCGATATCGGAAAAGCGTAAATATCTGAATCTTGCGTAAAATATCTCAATCTTGCGTTTTCAGGTGTTCCAGTACCATTTTGATGGCAATATCGGCCGGATACTTGTTGTTTTCATACTCGATGTTGATATAACCCTGGTAACCGAGGCGCTCCAATTCTTTCAGCGCGGCGCGCGAGTCGACGACGCCTTCGCCGATGAGGGCGGAACGGTAGTAGCCGTTGAGCATCTGCCGGTAACCTTCCTGGGGTTCGGCGGAGAAATCCCAGTCTTTGAAATGGGTGTGGACGATATATTTGATACAGCGGCGCAGAGATTCGAGCTGGTCTTCGCCGGTGGCGGCGTTGCCGTTGTCGAAAGTCAGGCACAACGACGGAATTTCGCGCTGAGCCGCGAAAAAGTCATCGGCGGTGACGAACGGGCTGATCAGTCCCGGAAAATTTTCGATGGTCAGAATCACTCCGGCTTTTTCGGCCAGCGGGGCGACCCGAGCGAGAGCGTCGATCCATAGTTTGCGGTTTTCGTCACGGTTATCGACATCTTTGATGCCCGGCGTCGGGATCATCACCACCGGAGCTCCGAGGATGACGGCATTTTCGACGCCCTTTTTGGCGCTTTCCATGAAATCGCCCTGGCGGCCGGTGAGTTCCGGGAGGAAAAAGGTGTGGGCGGCCACGGCCAAACCGGCGTCGTCGGACATTTTTTTCAACAAGGCCGGGTCTTCGCCGTAGGTGGTAACCCAGTCGATGCCGTCCATTTTCAAATCGACGGCGGTTTTGATAAAATCCTGAACCTTGAAGCCCTGGCGGGCCATGGTGTAAGTCATCATGGAAAATTTCATTTTATTTAATCTCCTTTTGGGTGAATTTCTTTTAATACCCGGACGGTTTCGTCAACCAGTTCCTGGCCGCCCTGCGGCGAGACCTGGTTGCAATAGAGCGAAGCGCTGTAGCCTTTGTTGGCGGCGCCGCGTTCGGTGGCCAGGTAAGAACCGCCGGTCGGCCCGGGAACGCCGGCCAGTTGAACAATGAAAGTCTGTTCGAACGGGCTGCGGGCCTGAATCCGGTGCATGAAGTCCATATACAGCTCAAACCGGTTGGAGGCAAACGCGATATCGCCGATCCGGGCGACATGGAGTTCCATGGGCTGTTTGGGATTCTTTTCCTGAGTATTGTAACGGTCGATGATCTGCTGGCAGCGGTTGCGTTTGGAAGCCAGAATTGAATCGTGAATCAGACGTTCCTTGGGAGTGCCTTCCTTCTGGAATTCCTCCTTCATGAGCTCGGCCAGAGTTTTACTTTCAGCTTCGAATTCTTCTTTGGTGATCATGCGTTTGCTGAGCTCGACGGTTTCGACGACGTGGTTAATCGGCAAAGTGGTACGGATGTCCTCTTTCGCCCAGGCGAAGACTTCGGTAAAGGCGGCGGCGATGCGCTCGGCGATGTCTTTGCGCGTGGACATCGGATCGTCGTTGTATTTGAGCTTGAAGCGGCGCGCCTGGGCTGCTTTGTAATGCTGGATGCGCGGGGCGAGATCGCCGCCGGCAGCGCACTGCGGCAGCAGGAAAATATCGCCGTATTCTTTGCGGATGGCCTGGCGGACTTCGTGCCAATAGTCGGCGCTCAGTTGCCACATCGCTTCCGTGCACTGGGAAGGGCAGGGGACGTTGACCAGCGCACCGGTCAGTTTGTTAGCCGCATCGAATGTATAGAGCAGATTGATGAATGACTCGGTTCCGGCTTCGTAATGGCTGAATTTGTCGTCATTGGTATTGCCATACATCACGCCGTGACCGTTGACCATCAGACCGGGCTTGGCCGCGTTGTCGGGACGCTTGGATACGTCGTCGAAATAGATCACACGGCGGCTGTGTCCGACTGTCGCGTAACCGTAACCCCAGGCCACGCCGCCGGGAGCGCGTTTGTCCCAGGCCTCGACAATGGCTTCAGCGGCACGGTTCGAGAGAAAATCGCGGTATTCGTCGCCGGTCATCATTTCGATATCGCAGGGATACGAGTTGACGGGAGCCGTGGAGGAACCGGAGATATTTCTTTCATCGAAAATTCCGGTGGTTGAATAATGACTGGCGCCGGTATGGGTATGGGTGGCGTTCATCAAGATCTTCATCACCGGTATTTCCGGCTTGAACTTGGCGACTTTGGCTCTGATTTCGTCCAACAAAAATGAACGGATCACCACCAGATCCGCCGAGAGGAAAATTACGCAGTCTTCGCCGTTGTCGACAATCAGAGCCGTTACGTTCAGCGGGTCCAGCACTCCCTCGGAAATGCGCAGGTGAAACTGTCCGACAATACCGACCGGTCCTTCCACTGTGATATCGCGGGAGGCCCAGCCGATTTTCAAGTTTTGTGATTTGGTCATGATTGAAATCCTTAAAATTATTGTTTATGGGTATCTGAATAAATGTTTTTCAATTCTTTGACGGTTTCGTCAACCAGCGTCTGGCCGCCTTGGGACGAAACCAGATTGCTGTAGTGGCTGGCGCTGTAGCCCTTGCCGGCTTCGCCGCGCTCGGTGGCCAGGTAGGTGCCGCCGCTTTCGCCGACTTCGCTGCCGGCGAGCTGGATGATGAAGGTCTGTTCGAACGGACTGCGCGCTTGAATCCGGTGCATGTAATCCATGAAAAGCTCAAACCGGTTGGAGGCG
>JAVBRM010000235.1:0-9036 GCA_031548025.1 Victivallaceae bacterium
AGTAAGGATGGTTTTGTTTCCGCCATCATTTGATACGAAGTAGTATGATCAGGATCTTGCATATACAGAATACTCTTGGCGGCTCGCGCGGCGGTGCTGGTCTTGCCGCACCATTTTGCTCCTTCTATCAAAACTGCGCCACTTGAGGAAAGTTTATCCTTCAGCAGACTGTCACAGATACGGGGTAAATAATTTGCCTGCTCCATAAAACGGCTCCTTCGGTTTATATTTCACTCCTAATCTATCACGTCCGGCTTGTAAAAACAAGCTTATTTCCGGAAATGGCGCTGTTTTTCTTCCTAAATTGGCGATATTTTATTTCTGGAAATGGCGCTGTTTTTCTTCCGAGTTTGGCGATGCTGCGATGCAAGCTATTGTGTTTCGGGATGCCGGTAGATCCTTAGTTCGGCGAAGGCCATTTTCAGGGCTTCGGGATTGGGGTAATTGAGCATGCGGAGGGAAATTTCCTTGCGTCCGGGAGTGTGCATGGGCAACGTTCCGGCTTCCGCGACGACCTGGGTGTAACAGCGGTTGGCTTCCGAGGCGGCGGGAGCGCCTTGCAGTGTTGCCTGCAATACGGTATCGTGTCCGCCTTCGCTGAGGCAAAGTTCGATCTGTTGGCCGGTTGCCCACGGCGCGCCGTGAACCCTGGATACAGTAACGACTTCGAAGCGGTACGGCCCGGGGTCCGGGAAGAATGCATGCCATTGGATCCGGTCCGACGGATTGTGCCATTCCACCAGATTACCCACGTGGTCGAGGTGGCTGTGGGACGCGGCGGTCAGGCGTTCGCCGGCGGCGCCCATATTTCGGAGGCCGGTATCTTCGGTTTCGAGAGAACCATGACAGAGATCGCCGGCGGCGGCAGGCAGGCGAAGCACTCCGTTGCGGGAGGTCAGCTGCCGGTCAATTGACGGTTCGCCAGTACAGGCGAGTTCCAGAATTACCACCTGAAAAACCGCGGATTCATCCGCCGGATTCAGGTAGATGTCCAGGGATTTTTCCGCCGGATTTTGAGTATAACGGATTTTGTGTTCAGGCGCTACCGGATCGTAACAGCGGAGAATATCGTCGTTCAGCCCGTGAATCCGGATGTGGCTTTGTCCGGGATTGATGAAAAGGTTGATCCGGGTATGCCCGTGACCGTAATTCACAGTGACATGGCCCCATTCGAAAATAGCCGGAAACGGAGTGCCGTGACAGCCGTAGATCGTTTTGCCGTAGCGGTTCAGCCAGTCACCGGTTTTCCGCAGAATTTCGATGCTTTCTTGCGGGAAAGCGCCGTCGGGACGCGGGCCGATATTCAGGAGATAATTGGTATTCTTCTCAGCCAGCGTCACCAGGAGTTTGATTACTTCGGCGGATGATTTCCAGTGATGGTCGTTCCACTTGAATCCCCAGGTGTGATTGAGGGTGCCGGGGGTTTCCCAGAGCCCGTCGGCTTTGGCCGATGGGAGCTGATTGTCGCCGAAACTGCCGTAGTCGCCGAGGCCATGGCCAATCCGGGTATTGACGAGACATTCGGGGTGATGCTTGCGGATGAGTTCAATGAGGCGCAGGCTGTTGTCTTTGGAAATGGTCAACGGGCAGTCGAACCAGACCACCGAAATCTCGCCGTAACCGGTCAGCAGTTCAGTGAGCTGCGGAATGACTTTGCCATCAAAATAGCGTTGAAATTTTTTCGCTCCATGATTCGGAAAATCCCAGTCATTACCCCAGGACATGCCGACATTTTGGGGAGCTTTGGGGCCGGGGTCTCCGCCATCCGGGTGGTGCCAGTCCAGATCCTGGGAATAATATACGCCCAGTTTCAGGCCGTAACGGCGGCAGGCGGCAGCTATTTCAGCCAGAGGATCGCGCCCGAACGGCGTAGCGTCGACGATATTGAAACGGTCGACTTTACTATGATACATGGCGAAACCGTCATGGTGTTTGGCGGAAAATACCAGATAACGCATTCCCGCTTCCGCCGCAGTCCGGACCCAGGCGTCGGCGTCGAATTCGATGGGGTTGAATTCGGCGGCCAGTTTTTCATACTCAGCGCAGGGAATCCTGAAATGCGACTGCAGCCATTCGCCGATATACTCCATGGATTTGCCGTGCCAGATGCCGCCGGGCAGCGAGTAGAGCCCCCAGTGAATGAACATGCCGAAACGGGCTTGTGAAAACCATTCTCCTCTGTTCATTTGGCTGATTCCTCCGGTTTCACCAGGATGACGCCGAATCCGGACGCATCGCGGAAATTACTGCCGGTACCGAAATACATGAGCTGAGTTTTGCGCTGATCACGGTCGCCGAAAGAACCGTTGATTCCGGCATCGAACCCGAAGCGCGAGGGCATTTTGCCGTCGGCCCGGAAGGTTTTCCACGGGATGGTGACCGTAAGCCAATATCCGGAATCGATCGGCGCGCCGGAGAGCATGATGGTTTCGGGCTTGAGCTCGGGCATTTGCGGACACCAGAGTTTGGGGGTGGTGTTGCCGGCTACTGTGGGCAGCAGCAGGAACTGATAAACCTGTCCGGTGTATTGCGGCGTACCGAGGCCGCCGGAAACATCGCGGAAATCGAAGAAAAGCTCGACGCAACTGCCGAGGACACCCGGCCAGACCGAGGGAAGCCGCGCCAGCTTATCACGGACTTTGAGGGCGACGAACAATGCGTGTTCATTGGAGGCCAGGCGGAAGGAGCCCGAGAGCTCATCCGGGCCGCCCCAGAAATGGGCTTCCTGAATCGAAGCCAGGTCGGAGGGCCGCCCGAATACGGCCTGTTCGGTTTTGTCCAACCGGTACTCACGATGAGCAGACAGTGAATCCGGGCCGGTCATGGCGAACGAGGCGGGAACAGTGGTAATTTCCAGAGTCGGAACTTCCATCAGCTTGACCGTCTGCGTGAGCTCCAGGCCGGAAGGAAGTTGAATGGTAAACGGTACTTGAAATTCATGCCCGGAATGGGATGTTTGTTTAGTAAAGGTGAATTCGACTTTCCGGCGGCGCTTATCGCGGACGGTGACTTCCGCGCTCGACTGTTCCGTAGTCAGGCCGGCGACTTCGCCTACTTTGATCCGGGCGTTCCAATCGCTGCCGAAGGTGTTCAGGAGCGCAAACGCGATTTTCCCCGTGCCGCCGGTGATATTTTCGACACTGACGCCGGAAACGGGTGAAGAAAGCACCGTCAGGCCGTCGAGCGGCGCATGCACATAGACCGGCATGGTGGTCAGCGAAAGCAGAAAGACGCCGCGTCCGTCCGGCATGGTCTGCCGGGCGCGGTGGATTTGCGTTTGGCCGAAAGCGTTAACGGTTTCCAGCGATTCGCCGGAAGCGGTGAGCAGGACGTCGGAGGCGGCATTTCCGGACCACAGGACTGCGACCTGGCCGCCGCCGACTTTACTGAAAGCCGCGCCGCGGAGATCCCCGGCGTCAAGAAAACGGAAAGGTTTGGCGAGATCGACACTTTCGAATTGAGCGGTCAGCACGCCAACGGCCAGGCATAGCAGAGTGGGGGTGCGTTCACCTTCCGGGGTGATGGAAAGGAGGGAGAAATCCGCTCCTTTTTCAGTCCACGGCTTGTCGAAAATCGGCCAATTGGGATTCCAACCGAAGAAGATAAATCCCTCGGAGCCGCCGGCCAGGTTGATGACGGCGTTTTTGACCATTGAGGCCGAAGCTTCCCATTCGTCATTGACCCGGCCCGGCCAGGGCGTCGACGAAACGAATCCGGTTTGGCGCGCCTCGGATTTGGCGGCGACTTCAGCGGCGGGGATTGCCTGATCGGCTTGATAGCGAAAGGCCTGGAGAACACCGGTTTCCGAGTTGAAACGCCGTTTTCCGGCGGGACCCGCCTGTTGGATTTCGCCCAGGAATTGACGCAGGTTCACCTGGTCGGGCTGGCGCGGCGTGGTGTAAGTGTGGTAGGATAAAATATCGAAATACTGTCCGGCTCCGGCTGCCAGGGCGCGTTTCATCCAGTCGATGAAAGCACCGGTGCCGCAGATACCGTATACCGAGGCCTGCGGGTCGATTTTTTTCACCGACTCGTACACAGTCCGGCAAACTAATGCGTAGTCTTCCGGATTCTTGGGCATGCCGTAAGCATTGGGCTCGTTTTCGATTTCATAGTGCCGGATTTTTCCCTGATAACGTTTGGCCGCTTCGCTGACGAATTTGCCATAGACATCCAGCTTCGGGAAGCCGCCGCCTTTGACGCCGTTGGGCCATATTTTCATGCCGTCGCTGTATTCGCGCTCGCGGTGCCAGCTTGAATATGGGTAGCTTTGCAGAGAAACAAACATCTCGCGCCCGGACAGCAGTTCCCAGTCCAACGCGGCGTTCCAGTTCCATTCGGCAGGCGGCGCTTCGGGGTCACGCTCGGGCTCATTGCTCTTGTTTTCAAAAGCCGGGCCCTGGGTCCAGCCCCAGCGCAAGTATTTGTGAGCGTAGCGCAATGGCAGGGCGTCCGGCCAGAATCCGAACGAATTGAGATTACAGTCATGGAGCCCGAACAGGCCCAGCCCGGGCTTTTCCGGACGGCGTTCGACATAGAGAAAATTTTTCTTGACGGCGAATGGCTTGTCCATGCCGTCGATGCTGATTTGCAGGTGGCATACATCGTTGATCAAGGGTTGCGGAAAAACAATCGGGCGCATTTCCTGCGAACCGGATTTCAACTCAAATTCGTCCCGCCAGCCGGTTTTCTGCCCGGCGACTTCCGAGGTCAACGCATATGAAACGGCGACCCGGCGGCTGGAATTCGTGCTGTTGCTCAGTTGCAGTACCGGATAGTCCCGTTTTTGCGGATCGCTGCCGATGACAAAGGTGTCGAAGCCCAAAACATTCGCGGTTACTCCGCCGGACCCGGCGGGGATCAGGCATCCCGAATAATCGTTCTCCCAGTCGATGCGGAAACTACCGCCGTCGGCTGATAATTTGATTTCATCGACCAGCGAAGCCTGGCAGGTCAATTGTCCGACGCTAAAACCGGCGGGAATCGCGATGGAAATTTCCTCGGCGTCGCCAATCCGGAGCTTGGCTTTGCCGGACTCCCAGGCCAAGTTGATTTGCTGCCACTGGCCGGGAAGAATTGCTGTGGTGGAAGTCGCAGAATTGCCGGAGCACTGCAACCGAAGCCGGCGCGACTCGGAGGGCGCGGCCGGACTAATAATCCGGAGCGCGTCCGCGCCGTCGCCAAGTCGAATGACCTCTTTGGCGGAACGGCGCATACTGTCATTCAGGTGAAATTCCAAGGTTCCGGCGACAGCATTTTCCAGATGCGGCGACAGGCGGTAGGTGAAATTGACCATTTCAAACGGCGCCATTTTTCCTTTGGCCCCACCCGGCGCGGTGGCGATTACCGGGACCCGCGGATTCAAAGCGCCTTCCGTGGGGTAAACGGTAAATTCGGCTGCTCCGGCTTTTAGGGCCAGCAGGCCGGCCGCCGCCAGTAAAAATGCTGTTTTCATCGGTTGTTCCTTATTCGGATATGATAGTCAGGGTGGGGAAAGCGGATGCGGTATATTTCCTGGCAAACTCGCTGGAACGGATGCGCCAGGCGGTGTTGCTTTTTTCGCCGACCGGTTCGAGGCGGAAGCCGATCGAGGTGGAGTTACGCTCCACGGCTTTTTTGACCGCGGCGGTTACGTCGATGACGATCGGTTTGCGGGCGTCTTCACGCGGGGCGCGTTCGATGGCGACGCCGAGCTTTTCGCCGGGGCCGTCGTCGGTCAATTCGATTTTGTCGTTGGCGTCGGTACCGTCATAAAACCATATTTCGATTTCCGGGCCGGACGTACCGGGTTTGTCGGGGTGGCAACCGCTGTTGCCGTTCAGCGACAGTGTCAGCGTCGCTTTGGAAACTTGGGCTTTTTCCGGCAGTCTGTATTCGAGCACCGTTTTGTGGACGGTGTTGCCCAGCGATCCGGCCAGCAGTTCGAGGACGCTTTGTTTGTCATTCTGCACCAGCACGGTATCGGCGACGCCGTCGTTATTACGGTCGACGATCATCCCCTCGGCGCTAGGCTGAATTTTGGTTTCCGCGCAATAAACCGCGGTCATAGCGAGCGAAAGAAACATGGACAGATACATTTTTTTCATGAGAACCTCTTTTTTTGTAATAAAATATTAACGGATAACTTTCCAGTAAGCTGCTTCATTGTTGATCAGGGCGGCGGTCATGATGGCCGACACGTGGCCATCCAGCCAGATGGCGTTGGATTTTGCATCGTGGCGGGCGTACGGATAGGCGTCCGACCAGCTCCAACTGATGAGGTTCCCCCATTTGATTTCAGCGGTGGAATCCGTCGCCATCAGGGTTTGCGTGGGGAGGGAGATTTTTGACAGCTTTTGGCCGAGGGCAGTGCTCGATGCGCCGGCGCCGAGATGCACATAATTTATACCATACATGATCCAACTGTGACGATCGCTGTATATGGCATAATATTCCTCATTGGTTTTGGTCCTGACTGGACAGCGGGTGATCAGGTTTTTGTCTTCGCGCTGGGCGTTCCAAGCCTTGTTGCCGTCATCTTTGAACAGATAAATGGTGGTGAGTTGCATTAGCCAGTTGTGATAAAGAGCACTGCCGCCGGGAGAAGGGAAATATCCCTCATAGTCATCCAGATAAGAGGCCATCAGTTTGGCTATCTGACTCTGGTTGCCGACACAGCTGATTGCCCGCGCTTTGCCGCGCGCCGTATTCAGGGCCGGAAGCAGCATCGCCGCCAAAATGGCGATGATCGCTATCACTACCAGGAGCTCAATGAGTGTAAATTTATGGGACCGCGCTTCATGGATTATTTCCGGTTTCCGCATCGGAGTTTTCCTTCTTTTGAGAGTTGATAATAACTTCGGAATTAATTTTTATATAACTGACGCTGTTGCATTCAGAATCAATATCGATATTCTCGAGAATCAGTTTGCCCAGGGCGGCGGCGGCCTCGGCGTGAGGCGGGGCGATGGTGGTCAGACGATATTTGCGGTATTCGGCGTTGTTGTCGAAACTGATCAGGTTTTCCGGGCGTCCGAGCCCCTGTTTTTCAAAATAATCAATGATCTCCGCCGCCAACTGGTCATTGCCGGCGATCAGCGCGTATTTGCCGTCGTGCAGCCGGTAGTTGCGGCATATTTCTTCCAACCCGATCCATTCGTCGGGGCGGCTGGTTCCATCGGTCAGCCGCCGCAGAGTGAATTTAACTCCCTGCAGCCGCTCCTTGTTGAAATCCAGATAGTTTTGCGACGAAATCTCGTTGCGGCAATAGGCGATATGGGTGATTCCCCGGGCAAACAGATACTCCGCCGCCAAGCAACCCTCACCGAAGATATTGACGGTAACTGTATGAAACGGCCAGTGCATCCAGCTCAGGGCTCCCGATTGGTAAACAAAAATTTTCCGGTGATATTGAAAGAATAAATCGGAGTTTTCCACCAGAAATTCGTCTTCGGCCCCGCGTACGGACAGAACGAAAGCGGTAATGCCGGAGTCGGTCAGCTCCATGAGCTTTTCCTTCAGGGCGGCGCGGTCGCAAATCGAGTCAAGGTGTATTTCATCGATGGTGATGCCCTCGCTGCCCAGAGATTCGCGCAAAGTCCGCTGAAAGGTCTGATTCCAATGAAGATACTCATAGCGGTTCCGGCTGTGAATGACGCAGACCCGGCGCGATACTTCCGATTTCAACTGACGAAGCAGATCCTGGGTCAACGGCATGGCAACCGTGGTGCCGGCGCGTTTGCTCCGTTGAACAATACCGCGGCGCTCAAACTGTTTGATTGCCCGGTAGACATTCATCCGGGTGGTGGAAAACTTCTTTGCCAGTTCAAATTCCGGCTCCAGCTTGCTGCCGAGAGCCAAGCTGCCTTCGATCAGACTTCCGGCGATATATTGATATACTCTGTATTGTTCTTTATTCACAATATCAAACGTTTGTAAATTAATGTTCAAATTATTTGAATATTATTATAATTGCATGCCCCGCTTTTGTCAATACCCCTTTTGCCGAAAATATCAAAAATCATGGAGTCCTGGCGGATAAATTAAGTGAGACAGCATTAAAAGTCAATAAACATGCATAAAAAGTCAATGATTTAATATTGCCGCCAGTGTATAATAATAGCCATACAAATAAAACAGCGAGGTTATATATGGTATGGCGAAATAATAAAATCAGAAGAGTATCCTTTTTCACACTTATTGAACTCCTGGTGGTGATTGCGATCATCGCAATCCTGGCGGCGATGTTGCTGCCGGCCTTGAATGAGGCCCGGGCCAAAGGGCGGGCGATCAAATGTACCGGTAATCTGAAACAGATCGGTGCTTCTTTTTTCTCTTATTCCGCCGATTACAATGACTACTTGATGATCGCGGATGTGGCGAGCTATTTGGGTAGCGCGGGGGTTCAGGATTCGTGGGTCGAGTTGTTATTTGCTTTGAATTATGTTCCGGGGCGTTATAATCAGAACTTCAACTCGACTCTCGGCAAGAACAATAGCAAAGGCGGGATTTTCCGCTGCAACGAGCATAGTGACCAGCAGCCCAGTTATGCGATCAATACCGGCATCACCGCCGGTCCGGAATCACAGTTTTATCGCAGAAATATAAATGCGGCAGGCGATATGGTTTGTTATCTTTACAAGCTCGGCCAGATCAAACGCCCGAGCGTATGTCTATATGCGACGGACAGCGAAAGGTCGGTGCCGACGGCTCCCACTTTCTGGACCAATCGTAAATCTTACCGGGATAACACTGACGCCATACCGGCGTTCCGCCACTCGAAACGGGCCAACATGCTGATGGTGGACGGCCATGTCCAACCATACAGCCGCAATGAAATTCCCCCGATGGGCGATATTCGTACCAATGACTACTTTTTCATCGCCCGCGGCGATTGAATCTAAAAGATTATTAATTAAGGTAGTGTCAAAAGTAATATGAAAAAATGAAAGAAAATTTTAGGCGGTCGGGGAGTACTCCGTTTGTCGACGGAGTCAAGACGCAAAATCGGCATAAAACCCCGTCCTGCGGACGAGATTTATACGATTTTGGCCGTTG
>JAVBRM010000227.1:0-38383 GCA_031548025.1 Victivallaceae bacterium
GCCCACGATCACCGCCCGGGCGACAATGCTGTGCCCGATATTGAGTTCCTGCAAATGAGGTATTTCCAGGATTCCGGCGATATTCCAGTAATCGATGCCGTGTCCGGCATTGACTTTCAGCCCGATGCCGTTGGCATGGCGGGCGGCGGCAATCAGCCGGTCCAGTTCGGCCCGCTGCGCCGTGCCGGAAGAGTTGGCGAAAGAACCGGTATGAAGCTCGATATAATCCGCTCCGATCGACTGCGCCGCGCTGATCTGTTCCAAATCCGGATCGATGAAGATAGATACGATAATCCCGCTTTCGTGCAGGCTTCTGACCGCGGCCGCCAGATGTTCGAGCTGTCCGGTGACGTTCAAGCCGCCTTCGGTGGTCAATTCCTGGCGCTTTTCCGGAACCAGACAACCGCTGTTCGGCCTGAGTTCCTTGGCGATTTTCAACATTTCATCGGTGGCGGCCATTTCCATCTTCAGGAACTGGACATGAGTTTTCAGTTCGCGCATATCTTTATCGTTGACATGGCGACGGTCCTCACGCAAATGCGCGGTAATGCCCCACGCTCCGGCCTTTTCACACAATTTTGCCGCTTCCAAGGGCGAAGGATACTGAGCCAGACGCGCCTGCCTGACAGTTGCCACATGATCGACGTTTACACCAAGCTTCAACATAACTTTTTCTCCTGGTTAATTATTCAAAGTCAAGAAAAATTCTCTTAAAATCACCAATTCGTTTTCCAGCGTCTCCGGGCGGGACATCAGTGGTACTACCAGATACGGACAGTTCCATTGATATTTCGCCCCGATTTCGAACCACGGCTGGAGTAGTTTTTTCACCAGCCGGTTTCCGGTCTCCGGTTCATAAATAAAGCGGATCAACCGCGTATTGAACCGCAGCCAATGCAACAACTCGTCGAGATCCAACTCGCGCCCGGCCAACTCATGCGGATGAATATTCAACGCGAAACCGACATTCGGGCACATAATCCGGTTGAGAAAATTCAGGTACTTCTCGGAAGAACCCTCCGCCTCCGGATAAAACGGCACCCGGACCGGCAGCAGCAGAGATATATTGTTGCGAATCAAATCCGCACTCAACTTTCCGATCAGAGCCGCGGTTTCATGGCTGCGGCTTTCATCCTCAAAGCAACTTTCCAGGCCGAAATCCACGATCACGGTATTGCAACCCAGTTGCGAGGCGGTATCGAGGAGAGCGGCGGTGCGTTCGAGGAAATTCTGTTTGATCCGGGCATTCGGTCCCGCAATCTCGCGGGTCAGCTCAACCGGCAGCAACCCGTTGAACAAAATATTTCCCGGCAGTTTGTTGACCGCCAGATCGGGAGACAATTGAATCCCCGGCAGTTCCACCGCGCTGAAGACCTCCGGCAGCGACTGAATAACACTGCCCGGCGGCATATGAAGCAGACTGATACCGAAATTTCCAGTCATATCAGCCTCACCAACCCGCTTCCCGGAGTGTGTCCATGGTTACCTTGCCGTCATTCCGGTAACCCAGCAGGCCCAACTGGTGACTGACGTATTTGGCCAGCAGATCGCTTTCCAGGTTGATCAGGTCGCCGGTTTTTCTGGCGCCCAGCGCGGTCTCGCCCAGGGTCGTCGGAATCAGATGAACGGAAAAACTGTTTTCGGTAACGGCAACCGGGGTCAGGGAAATCCCGTCCACGGCCACACACCCCTTGCTGATTAAATACGGCCGGAGCTCCTTCGGCAGCTCCACCCAGACTTCGATGTCCGAACCGTTCTGTTTCATGCCGAGAAACTGCCCGACGCAGTCCACATGCCCGGTGACGATATGGCCGTCCAGCCTGGCGCTGAACCGCATGGCCCGCTCCAGATTCACCGGCGAGCCCAACGGCAGACTGCCCAAGTTGGTCCGCCGCAAAGTTTCTTCCAGCACGTGAAACTCCAGCGAGCCGTCGCCAAGCGTACGCTCCAGCGTCAGGCAACAGCCGTTACAAGCAATGCTGTCGCCGTACTTCACTTCGCCGTCAAACGGTTTCCGCGGGGTCAGGACCAGCTTGCCGCTGCTTCCGGACAGTTTCCGCTCTTTGATGGCGGCGGTTATCTCGATCAATCCTGTAAACATGTTTTTATTCCTTTCAAAGAAACAATGTACTCCAACTTAAAAAAGTTGCAATCCTTGAATCTTAAAAAACCGTCGCTTTAGCCATTGCATTTTTGCGTAAATCGGAGTAAATTATCAGGTCAATATAATACTAACATGTACAGGAGCTTAAATTATGTCATTGCAGGAATTGGTGGCTGTATCCAATTTTTATGGAAAAAATCCCGATTTCGTTCTGGCTGGAGGAGGAAATACCTCGCTGAAGGATGAAAAACACCTCTTCGTCAAGCCCAGCGGCGTCAGTCTGGAAACCGTAACCGAATACGGATTCGTCAAGATGGACCGGGCCAAAATCCGCGAAGTATTCAACCTGGGCAATTTCCCGGACGCCGCCACCCGCGAGGCAATGGTCAAGAAAGTCATGGCCGACGCGGTCTGTTTCGACTCCGTGGGCCGTCCCTCGGTCGAAGCTCCGCTGCATGAAATCATCCCGACCAAATTTGTGGTCCACCTCCACCCGGCCGCCGTCAACGCCATGACCTGCGGGCGCGACGGCAAGAAAATCTGCGCCGAAATGTTCCCGAACGCCCTGTGGATCGACTACACCGACCCCGGCTATACGCTGGCCGCGCTGTTTTTCAGCGAATCCGCCAAGTATGAGAAAGAAACCGGAAAGTTCCCCACGGTCATTTTCCTGCAGAATCACGGTGTGTTCGTCGGTGCGGACAGTGTCGAAGGCATCAAAGATATTTATGACGACATGATGAGCAAGCTGAACAAGTTCATCGCCGGCAAGAATGTCTGCCAGGAGCTCAAAATCAACGAATCCGCCGATACCGAATGCGTCATGGCGACCGCTCCGCAACTGCGTTCGCTGTTGGATGAAGGCTTCAGCGCCACGGTGGTCAGCCTGCCGTATTTCAAAGTCGCTTCCGGCCCCCTGACCCCCGACCATGTGGTTTACGCCAAATCCTTTGCGTTGGAAACTGAAGCTCTCGACGACAAGACCGTCGCCGGATTTGCCGCGGCCAAAGGTTACAAGCCGAAAGTCGTCGCCATCCCCGGCAAAGCGGTTTTCTGCGCTTCCAACAATCTCCGTAACGCGAAAATCGTGGCCAACCTGGCCAAAGACGCGGCCCGGGTTCAGCAGCTGGCCGAGGCTTTCGGCGGCGCCAATTACATGAGCGATGCGGCCCGTGAATTCATCGAAAACTGGGAAGTCGAATCCTATCGCAAAAAAGTATCGGCGGGCAACAGCGCCGCCATGACCGGAAAAATCGCCGTGGTTACCGGCGGCGCCCAAGGCTTCGGCTACGGCATCGCGCTGGAGCTGGCGGAAGCCGGATGCATGGTCGGAATCGCCGACATGAACCTCGAAGGCGCTCAGAAGGCCGCCGACGAGATCAACCGCAAATTCGGCTGCGACCAGGCATTTGCCCTGGCGGTGAACATCGCCGACGAGGACTCGGTCGAAGGCATGTACAAATCTCTGGTCTACACAACCGGCGGGCTTGATCTGCTGGTAGCCAACGCCGGCGTTCTGAAAGCCGGATCGGTCAAGGAAATGACCAAGAAAGACTGGGATTTCGTCACCAACATCAATTACAGCGGATATTTCCTCTGCGCCAAATACGCCGCCCGGATCATGGCCACCCAGAACCGCTGGGGCGAACGCTGGACCGACATCATCCAGGTCAACTCCAAGAGCGGACTGGTCGGCAGCAATAAAAACGGCGCTTACGCCGGAAGCAAGTTCGGCACCATCGGCCTGACCCAGAGCTTTGCGCTCGAGCTGGTCACCGACCGCGTGAAAGTCAACAGCGTCTGCCCCGGCAACTTCTTCGACGGCCCGTTGTGGATGGACCCCGAAAAAGGCCTGTTTGTCCAGTATCTGAACAGCGGCAAGGTCCCCGGCGCCAAGACCATTGACGACGTCAAAGCGTTTTATGAGGCCAAGATTCCGATGAACCGGGGTTGTTTCCCCGCCGACGTCGCCAAAGCCATTATTTACGCCGTCTGTCAGCAGTACGAAACCGGGCAGGCCATTCCGGTCACCGGCGGCCAGGTCATGTTAAACTAGGATATTGCTCATGAATAAGACAATTCTCTGTATCGGAGCCGGTTACGTGGGCGGCCCAACCATGGCGGTGATCGCCGATAAATGTCCTGATTACAAGGTCATCGTCGTCGACGTCAACGCCAAGCGTATCTCCGCCTGGCAGTCGGACAAGCTCCCGATTTACGAGCCGGGTCTGGATGAGGTGGTAAAGCGCGCCCGCGGCCGCAACCTCTTTTTCAGCACCGACGTGATAGCGGGCATCAAGGAAGCCGGAATCATTTTCGTCAGCGTCAATACCCCGACCAAGACTTTCGGGGCCGGAGCCGGCAAGGCGGCCGACCTCCAGTATTGGGAAAAGACCGCCCGCGATATCATCGAACACTCCGAGCATGACAAAATCGTGGTGGAAAAAAGTACCCTCCCGGTACGCACCGCCGAAGCCATGCGCCGGATTCTCCAGGCCAACACCAAGGGCCTGAATTTCGACATCATTTCCAACCCCGAATTCATGGCCGAAGGCACCGCCATCGGCGACCTGGAAAACCCCGACCGCGTCCTCATCGGCGCTCTCGAAACCCCTTCCGGTCAGAAAGCCATGCAGGCGATCAAGGACATCTATCAGCACTGGGTTCCGAATGAAAAAATCAAAACCACCAATCTGTGGAGTTCCGAACTGACCAAGCTGGTTTCCAATGCCATGCTGGCCCAGCGTATCTCCTCGGTCAACAGTATCTCCGCCCTCTGCGAAAAAACCGACGCCAATATTCTGGAAGTATCGTCGGCCATGGGGCTGGACACCCGGATCGGCAGCAAGGTCCTCCGCGCCAGTATCGGTTTCGGCGGTTCCTGCTTCAAAAAAGACATCCTGAACCTGGTCTATCTCTGCGAATTCTACGGACTGCCGGAAGTCGCGGCGTATTGGGAACAGGTGGTCAAGATCAATGACTACCAGGCCTCGCGCTTCGTAAAAAAGATCGTGGCGAATATGTTCAACTCGATCGCGGGCAAGAAGATCGCGATTTTCGGATTTGCCTTCAAGGCCGAAACCGGCGACACCCGCGAGTCCCCCGCCATCTCCGTCAGCAAAATGCTGCTGGAAGAACGCGCGGTCCTGTCGATCCATGACCCGGAAGCGCTGGAGAACGCCAGGCTCGACCTTGCCGATGAAGCCGGAGAAATCACGTATCATGAAGATCCCTACGAAGCCGCCGCCGGTACTCATGCCATCCTGGTCCTGACCGAATGGCGACAGTTCAAGGAATACGACTATCGCAAACTGTTCAATTCCATGGCCAAACCGGCCTTTATTTTCGACGGGCGCAACATTCTCGACCATCAAACCCTGTTTGAAATGGGCTTCAATGTCTACCCGCTCGGGCAACGTGAATATTCACATTTAACCAATCAATAACAAACCTAAAAAAGAAGGACTGATAAAATGAATGTACCTCTGAAGATCGATCTGAAAGGCAAAGTCGCCGTAGTTACCGGCGGCGGCGGAATCCTGTGCGGAGTCATGGCTCAGGCTCTGGCCGCTTGCGGCGCCAAAGTCGCCGTTCTCGACCTCCGCGCGGAAAATGCGCAGAAAGTCGCCGACGCCATCAATGCCGACGGCGGCACCGCCATCGGCGTAGCGGCCAACGTGCTCGAACGCGACAGCCTGGTCAAGGCCGAAGCCATCGTCTGTGAAAAATTCGGCAAATGCGATATCCTGATCAACGGCGCCGGCGGCAACCATCCCAAAGGCACCACCACCAAGGAATATCTGGAAAAGGCCGACCTGGCTGACGGCGTTA
This sequence comes from Victivallaceae bacterium, assembly GCA_031548025.1. Classification (GTDB taxonomy): domain Bacteria; phylum Verrucomicrobiota; class Lentisphaeria; order Victivallales; family Victivallaceae; genus UBA5239. Next base: position 5,936 of record JAVBRM010000227.1, read on the forward strand.
AGGATCTGATCACCTTCTTCGAACTGGATCCGTCCGGTGTTGAATTCGTGTTCAATTTGAACTTCCTCGGCACCTTGCTCCCGACCCAGGTTTTCAGCCGCGGCATGGCCGAAGGCAAAGGCGGAGTCATCATCAACATTTCGTCGATGAACTCCTTCACCCCGCTGACCAAGATCCCGGCCTACTCCGGCGCCAAAGCCGCCATCAGCAACTTCACCAAGTGGCTGGCTGTCCATATGAGCAAAGTCGACATCCGCGTCAATGCCATCGCGCCCGGATTCTTCGTCACCGACCAGAACCGCGCCATGCTGATCAATGCCGACGGCTCCTTGAGCGCCCGCGGACAGAAGATCATCAACCACACCCCGATGGGCAAATTCGGAGCCCCGGAAGACCTGCTCGGCACTCTGCTCTGGCTCGTCGATGACAACGCCTCCGGCTTTGTCAACGGCACGGTTATCCCGGTTGACGGCGCCTTCTCGGCCTACTCCGGAGTGTAATTTTGCTCGAGCGTATTTATCAATATCTCGAAGACAACTATGCCCTGGAGGGCGAAGAAGGCAAGATGCTGATATCTTCCTTTATCGAAAGCTCCGGGGCATGGTTGGATAATTACCGTCTCAAAGGTATCCGCAGCCGCGACGAGCTTCTGGTCGTCGCGGCCAATCTCAAAGAAAGCGCCGCGGGCATCGGTTTCCTCGATTTCGAATTCCTTGCGGAAAACCTCGAAAAATCCCTGAACGAAGATAATTTCGAGAACATCGAAGAAAACTATCGCCTGCTGGTGATCCAGCTTAACCGACTGAAAAATGAATTCGGCGCCTGATTTAAACAAGACCTTGACCGGAATTTACCGTGCGCTGTACAAATTATACGGCGAGCCGGGCTGTCCGTTGCACCACCAAACCCCGTTTCAACTGTTGGAAGCGACGATTCTTTCGGCGCAATGCACCGATGCCCGGGTCAATATGGTGACCGAAGAACTCTTTCGGAAATGGCCCGACGTTCAAGCCATGGCTCAGGCCGAACCGGAAGAAGTCGAGCCCGTCATCCAAACCGCCGGGCTCTACCATGCCAAAGCCGCCAACCTGGTCAAAACCGCCCGGAAAATCCGCGACGAATTCGGCGGTAAAGTCCCCACGACCATGGAGGAGCTCATAACCCTGCCCGGCGTCGGCCGCAAAACCGCCAACGTCATCCTGGGCAACGCTTTCGACATCCCCGGTTTCCCGGTGGACACCCATGTCCAGCGCCTTGCCGTCCGGATCGGTATCGCCGACATCAAAGATCCGGTCAAAATCGAGAAAACCGTCTGCGGCAGTATCGCGCCCGAGTATTGGACCAATTTTTCGCACCTGCTGATCGTTCACGGCCGCCGGGTCTGCCATGCCCGCAAACCGGACTGCGCCAATTGCCCGCTGACCAAATCCTGCCGCTATTACAAGGAAGAAATTAATTCATGAAATGGTTTACCCAGAAATTCCGCCAGATCAAAAAATTCCCCACCTGGCTCTATATTCCGCCGGTTCTGCTGCTGCGCTTCGCCAAAGTTTTCCTGATGCGCACCGAAATCCAGGACCCCAACGATTATATGAATACGATTTATGGTGCGGTGACGGTCACCTGGCATAACCGGCTGCTGTTCTTTCCGGTCATGTTTCCGCGCCGCTTGCGCCGGCGCACCATGGCGATCGTCAGTCCCTCCCGGGACGGCCAATACATCGTCGACTTGATTTCCGTGCTGAAAATCCGCAGTCTGCGCGGTTCTTCCAACAAACGCGGAGTCCAGGTGCAGATGGAAGCCATCCAGGCGGTAAAAGACGGCTTCTATGTCAGCTTCACTCCCGATGGCCCGCGCGGCCCCAAATACCACATGAGCAAGGGCCCGATCCACCTGGCCTCGTATTGCCAGGTGCCATTGATTCCGCTCAGCATCAATTACTCCAGATATATTCAGATCAAGAGCTGGGACAATTTTCAGATTCCGCTGCCATTTGCCAAAGTCACATTGGTAATCGGTGACCGCATCGACATCCCGAAAAACCTGACTTCCGAAGAGCTGGAAAAATATCGCCAAATCTCCGAAGAAGCCCTGATGGAAATCACCGCAGACCCTCTCCCCGCCCCACCCCCGCGCATCAAAAAGAAAAAGAAGAAATAAACACCCAAAAAAAGACAAAATAAATACCCATGATAATAAGTTAGTGGGTTTTAAGATTCGCTATGACGAGTCCACAAAAACGTTTCTCAATAAGCCAAATTGGCCAAATTGGCCCAATATAAAACAATCGATGAGCTCGGAAATAGTCTCATAGAGGGCTCATTTACCTAATCAGGCTAATTGAAAATAGCTTTGGGCGGACTCGTCCGCTATCTCCGTCCAGGAAGAAATGCCGCAGTATATATTTTAGTTATTTGTAATTTTATACAACTCATATATATTTCGGGAAAGACTTTAAAATGCATAGCGGACATGTGGCATGATGCCTAAAAATATAGATTTGAGTGGATTAAGCAATAATTTGCTGACAGACGTGAGTAATCTCATCGAATCAGCAAGACAAGCAGTTAATGTTACAGTAAACAGTACATTGACTTTGCTTTATTGGCAGGTAGGTAAAAGAATACTTGAAGATGCTTTAGCTAATAAACGCGGTTTATACGGAGAGCAGACAATTGTGCTTTTATCGAAACAATTGGCAACTACTTACGGCTCGGGATGGAGCCCGAGACAATTGCATATATGCGTCCAATTTGCCGAGCAATATCCTGAAGTTGAAATTGTGCGCACACTGTGTGCAGAATTGAGTTGGAGCCATATCCGTATACTTATTCGTATTGATGATAAACTGAAGCGTTCGTTCTATGCAGAAATGTCAAAATTGGAGCATTGGAACGTTCGCCTGCTTCAAGACCGTATAAACTCAATGCTTTATGAAAGGACCGCCATCAGTAAAAAACCCCAAAAAACCATTGAGAATGATCTTACATTATTGCAGCGGAAGAAGCACTTGACTGAGGATTTGGTCTTTCGCGATCCCTATATTTTGAATTTTCTCGGCCTGAAGGATACTTATTCAGAGCGTGACTTGGAAACCGCCATCATAAATCAATTGAAAGATTTTATCATTGAATTAGGCAGCGATTTTGCATTTCTTGCCAGACAAAAAGTGATTACAATTGATAACCGTGATTATAAGATTGATCTCCTATTTTTCCATAGGCGCCTGAAATGTCTCATTGTAATAGAACTCAAGTTGGGCGAGTTTGAAGCTGGCAACAAAGGGCAAATGGAGCTTTATTTGCGATATGTGGAAAAATATGAATCTGTGGAAGGAGAAAATAAACCTATTGGTTTGATCTTGTGTGCTGGTAAAAACCAAGAGCATGTTGAACTTCTCCAGCTTGAAAAAAGCAATATAAAAGTTGCAGATTATTTGACTGTTTTGCCCCCCAAGCAGATACTACTGGAAAAACTACATAAAGCAATTGAAGCTGCAAGAATTGCAGAAATAACCCACGACAATTAATCAGAAATCATACCATTCAGAAGCCCATCCCTGAAAAACAACACTCAACAAATTTGATTATTAATAACAGGTATTCGCCGGTTCACAAATAAAACTGTTTTTCAGAATTATTAGATTTATTTCATATTGTTATTCAAAATTTAAGCACAATAAATAAACACAATAAAGATAATTATTCAAATAAAACGGGAAAATTATCAAGATTTACTATTGACTTTTTCCGGTTTTGTTATATTATTAAATCAGAGAATATTTTTAATTCAATAAACTGGAGGCCGCATATCATGAAAAACAGGAAATATCGGGATTTTACATTGATTGAGCTTCTGGTAGTGATCGCTATTATCGCCATATTGGCCGCGCTGCTGCTTCCGGCTTTAAATAATGCGCGTCAGACGGCAAAGGGAATCAAGTGTACCTCGAACCAGAAGCAAGTTCATTTGTCGGTCGCGGCTTATATGGCAGATTTCAATGACTATTTCTACGCCTGCAACAGCAATACGATCGGCAGCGAAACCTCCTGGGTGCAGACCTGGGCCGCCAAGTTGTATTTCAACGGCTACACGCCTCTTTCGGAAGTACTCCGTTGCCCCGGTCTTGTCCACATCATGAAGATTACCGATACGGCGGCCCTGGCACATACTTACAGCGCCAGTTACTCAAACGAGAAAAAAGGCTGGTGTTATTCCATGAAAGATCCACTGTTCCAGCGGACGGGTTATTCGAACATCGCTTACCTGGGGTGTGGATATTCCCTTCTGGACCGGCGGACATACGGCAAAATGATTTTTCATTTTAATATCACCTCGAGTGCCTACAGCCGGCCCTATCCGCTTCACCGGGGGCGCTGTAATCTGTTATTCATGGATGGGCACAGCAATGCATTTGACCCGCAGGGAATGCGGGATATATTAATCCCGGATCCAACCGAGCCCACGACCGTACGAAATATCGAGGTCTCACTGAATCCGAAAGGTACCGGTTATATCGATTTACGCTAATTCCAACTCTTTGAGAAACTGAACTTATGAAACCATCACCCGACCTCCAATTCCTCTCCAAGGCAACTTTGGTCTACGAGAGCCTGAAACAGCAGATCAATTCCGGCCGCCTGGCAGCCGGAGAAATGTTTCCAACCACCATTGAACTGGCCAAACAATTCGGGGTTTCCATTGCCACCATCAACCAGGCCATGCAGCAGCTGGTCAACGAAAAATTCGTTGTCCGGATTCGTCGGAAAGGTTCGTTTGTGGCCGATTTGGGAAAGACCTTGCGGCGGGAGATCGGTTTTTATCTGCCGATGCTGAAAGGGGAAGCGGCCAGATTTCCGGCGCATGAAACGTTGTGGACCGACATTTTTACCGGAGCGCTGGTCATGGCCGAGAGGGCGGGTTACCGTTTAACGGCGATTCCGGATATGGGAGGAAACATTGTCGAAAACATCGGGCGCTTTCAGGTGGACGGCGTGATTCTGCATGGAGGCGGCACCTATTTCTCGGCTTTCGAGCCCTTCATTATGAGCGGATTGGCCCGGAAGATGAATTATCTGTTCATCAACCGGCAAGTCGATTTCAGCTCCGTCAATTATGTGGATGAAATCAGTCGGGAAGACCTGGCGGCGATGTTCCGTACGATTCTGGCGTCGGGGCACCGGAGAGTCGGGTTGATCGGCCGTGATTTTTTTCTGCGTCATTTTGCCTACAGTCAACATATCGACGCGTACCAGGAGGTCATGGATGCGGCCGGGGTTTACAATCCGGCTTATATCAAGCGGGTGAATCCGATCCACCCGGAGTTAAACCGTCCGGGAACGGTCGATCCGATCACGGAACAGGCCATCCGGGAGTTACTGGCGCTGCCGGAACCGCCGACACTGCTGGTCATTTACCGGGAAGGATTTCTGGAACAAACCACGCGGGTACTGGACAAGCTGGGAGTCCGGGTTCCGGAGGATTTGCAGCTGGTACTGGTAGGCAACCGCGGCGGAGAGCCTTATGAATACCGGCAAACGCCGTTGAACGCTTTTCTGCTGCCGACCAAGCAGCAATTCGGTGAATTCGCCGTCCGTAAGATGATTGAAATCATCGAGAAGCGCTGTCCGCTGCCGTTGAATTGCAGTTTACCCCTGAGTTTCGAGCCCGGCGCAAGTTGGCCGGGAGCGGAAGAAGCTATTCAAAACAGTCAATTTCAACTCATGAAATAAGGCGAAGCGGTGAAGCGGTGAAACGATTTCTCATAGCTGGTTGGGTTCTTTTGGCGACTATTCAAGGAAGCGCGGAAGTCATCCCGATTGTGTCTCCGGTGGAAATCAAGGGAAATGTGACCTTTCCGGCCACGAGCAAACTGGATTTTCAACCCGGAGGAGCATTTGTCATTGCCCCCGGGGTCACGGTACGGATTGAAGGCGAGTTGACGGCCGGCGAGCAACCGATTTTTCAAGGCGCAGGCGCGGTAAGCGGCCCGGTAAAGACCGCGGCGGTTTATCCGCAATGGTTCGGGGCGAAAGGAGATGGGGTGGCCGACGACGCGCCGGCGCTGCAGAAAGCGGCAGACCTGGCGCAGCATTCATCATCGAAGAAACTGGTAATACCAAAGGGCTGCTACCGCCTGGAATCTTCCTTGCAGATCCGCTGCAACGTCGATTGTTCCGGCACCTTGCGCAAGGTAATTGAAATCGATGAAAAACGCAACAGCGAATTTCCGGGTACCTATATGCCGATGTATTTTCCCCGGAAAGACGTTCTGATCTCCATTGTGCCGGATGAAGATTGGATTGAACTCGATCCCCGGTCTTTCGAAAAAGTAGAAGAGGGGGCATTCCGGGTGCCGATCTATACGGGGATTGTGGCCGTCAACAACGCGGATCATAAAATCGACCTGTTGCCCGGCGGCACGCTGTGGCTGGAAAGTTCGGATTTTTTCACCTCGCGCAACAATGTCAAAGGCGACGAATTTTACACCAAAAACGATGTCTGCGCCATCGCCTCGGCGCAGGGAGACGTCTTTCCGGAATTTATTTTCGATTACCGGCCGCCGGCGGCAAAAATCGCCCCCTGGAACAATGCCCGGAATTATTCGCGGGGCGATTATTGTACGGTCAACAGCCAACTCTATAAAAGTACCTATCCGTCCGGACCGGAAAGCAAGTTTGTCCACCGATTCAAAGGGACCGCCCAAATCGGGCCGCATTCTCCCGCTTCAGGGGAACGCAAAGAATTCCAATATCCGGACGGGCAGCGGGATTCCATCCGGTTATGGACCGCCGTTAAAACCAGGGCTTATTATCTGCCGCCGCAAACTCCGTTGACCATCAAGGGGCTTCAACTGGAAATCAGTTCCATCGATCCGCAAAACCGGGTCAAACCGATCCGCCTGAGCAATATGAGCGCAGAGCGCAGCAATGTGACATTCAACCAATTACAAATCCGCTGTTCCGACGCCAATTCATTATTGAGTTCCCTGCTGAGAGTGAAAGACTGTACCGATGTGGTTTTTAACGAGTGCTCATTTTCCGGTGCCACCTTCCACGGCCTGGGTTATAACATCAGCAATTCCAACGCCGCCAATATCGTTTATAACCACTGTACTTCGGTAAATGCCCGCAAGGGGATGGCCGGACGGCATGGCAAGAATATCTCGGTGAACGGCGGTCATTACAACTTGATTGACGACCATTACGGAGCAAACTACGTCATTCGCGATGCATCAATCAGTGGTATGACCACTTTTGTCCCCGGCTATAAGACCCCGAAAGCGGATGTCGAAAAATGGAGTTTCGTCCCCGGCCATGCGCTGGTTTTCTGCGGCAAGAATTTCTCGGTCAGCGATTGCCGGATCGAGAATGCGACCGGAGTTTTCACTTCACGCCCCGACGTGGGAGACTGCTATGGCACAATTTCACTGCGCAACATCACGATATCCGCCGCAAATAAGCCGGTAATGCTGTTCCGCTTTGTGACATCTTCCACCTTTGATTATGCCCATCAGATCAAAGTCCCATCCCAGGTAAGCCTGGAAAATATTACCATCCAAGGGCAGTCCGGTTCCATTGAAATCAAGGCTCTGAACAATGCGCCGCGCTTTCCGCTTTCGGCGGTCAATTGTTCACCGCTGAACGCCATTGCCGCCTTCAATGCCGATTTGACTTTTCGCCGCTGTCTGTTTCCCAATGCCCGGTTTACCGCCGACCGGCAAAGTGTTTTCAGCTTTATCGACAATGAATTCAAACAACCCCCGAAAGGATTGCCGCCCAAACAAATCATACTCAATTAGGGAGAAACGCCGGAGATTCATAAATATCACTTGCGGAAACGATTGCGGAAGGCCCATGGCGTCATCCCGAAACTGTCGGAGAATACCTTGATGAAATAGCTCGCCGAGTTGAATCCCGAATGATAAGCGATCTCCTTGACCGCATCCTGGGTCGTATCCAGCAGGTGCAATGCGTGACTCATGCGCAATGACTGCAAATAAGCATTGAAATTCTCGCCGTGGGAAGCAAATAACCGGGAAACATACGAGGGATTGAGCTTGAATTTCTTCGCAATCGTCTCGCGGTTGATGGCATGATGAAAATTCTCCCGCATATCACTTCGGATATTCTGCCACAAAGCATGGGGTTTGCCATTGGAAACCGGCTGGTCCGCAATCAACTGCATCATCGCCTCCCGCATCATCAGCAGCAGACAGTCCACCGCCAGGATACGGTCAGTGGCGGCCTCTTCGGCATAATAGTTCATGACTCCGGCCAGCAGACTGATGGGGCGGGACGGCGCGATTGAAGTATGGTAATAGCTCTTGCCCCGGTTCGGACCTTCGCTCAGCGCCGGGCTGCCGTCGTGCCGGACATGAACAAAACGCAAAAAATCGCTGTTGAATACCAGCGACAAAAACTCATGCGGCACATCCCACCCCGGGTTGCTCCAACCGTAAGGACGGGCGTAAATCACGCTTCCCGGTTCAATCAGGGCGCTGACCGCCTGCGAACCGTCCGAATACGTCAGAGGCATATCGCCATCCAGAGGAACGATGATCCGCGAAAAAGCCACCAGAGTCGCCGGTTTCCTGGCCGGCCGATGGGTAGGCTGGGCAAAAATCAGATTGCAGTCCTTCGCCAACTCAATGGCGTCGCTCAAACGATCGATAAAAAACTCTTTTTCCATAATGTAACAAATTTGTTATTTCCGGCCATTGCCATATTCAAACACACATGTTATAATTATAATAAATAACTTAAAAAAAACAATATCCATCATGGATAAAAACGGAAAATATTTTTACCGGAGGTAGTGGACTGAAAATCATAGAACCACGGAAAGGGAACGAGGAGCTGCGCACTCCTCGCGCTCCAGCGGCGGGTACGACCCGCTGCGATGACTCTTTGGGAGAAAAGTTCTTTTTTCGCAAGGGACAACCGAACGGATTCGGTTTTCCCTTTGCAAACCTCTTTCCGATCCTGCCGGTAGAGCCTGCATCGAGGCGGCAAAGCCTGGAAATGGGGTCGAGGGGAAAACCTGTGCTGAACAGGTTTACCCCCGGTCAATATTGTTGAACAGAATCTTCGCAGCGGATCGTATCCGCCGCTGGAGCGCGAGGAGTGCGCAACTCCTCGTTCCCTTTCCGTACTACTATCCCGGCTTTTCTTGTTTTTTTGCGAAGAATATAGCGCGTAACAAATCGTAAGTCATTAATTTTAAAAAAATTCCGTGCTTTCCGTGGTTAATCTTTTTTGGTTGCGGCTACGCCGCGCCAAGAATTTCCGTGCTTTCCGTGGTTAAAGAATCTTGAGTATCGGAGAGGCTGCCATCACGTTTAAAATGCGATATTTTCACATCGGGGAATATGTTGCAGATGGGAGGTATCGTTCCAGGTGTCAAGTTGCCATTCTCCGGAGGCACGATAATAAATTCTGCTGTATCCGCCGTTTGACTGTGCCGGAAGCAAATTGGAAACGGCGACATTTCCGATGAGGTGATGGAAAATACAACGCATTGTGCCTCCGTGCGTAACCAGAAGCAGTTTTTTCCCTCGGTGTTTCTGGACGATCCAATCCAGAAAAGACGCGACACGCTCTCTGAATTGGAAGCACGATTCGCCGCCCGGCACCAAAACATCTCCCTCCAAATCATGCTGAAATGATTTTATAATTTCGGGATATTCGGCCTTTAAATCCGAAAGTTTCCGTTTTTCGAGATGCCCTAAATTCCATTCCCGTAATTCCGGTACGGCAATTACCTCCATCTTGATACGCTGTGAAATGATTTGGGCGGTCTGCGCGGCCCTCCTCAAATCGCTTGAGTAGATGGCGTCGAGTTTAAAAGAGACCATCCGTTCAGCGGCCGCGTGTGCTTGCGCCAGTCCGGTTTCATCCAAAGAGCTGTTGAAATGTCCTTGAAGAATTCCAGCCAGATTCTCATGAGTCTGACCATGACGCACAATATGTATTTCTGTATTCATATCAATAAATTTTATTCCTTCAACTTGCCGGAAAGGTCACAGTAATTTTTCCAACGGCGTTGAAAAACATTATGATTCCAGATATAGCGCACTTTCTTTTTCGCACAGGTATAGACCGCGTTGAAATCAATTGCTTCATCCCGGGACAACGGGCCGCCGGTCAAATCCCACGGCACCGAAAAACGAACGGTTTTGTCATTTTTCCCGGGCACGGGATAGGTGATCTTTAGACTCGGCATGGAATTGTCAACCTGATAATAATCGCCATTCCCGTCATTCTCTGAATTCGTTTTTATACGGGGGCAGACCTGACCGAACGCACTTTTTATCCCCGCCGGATCATTGCGATTCTTATTCCGGTTGTAGATTCTGAAATATTTCTGACCGCGGCCAATGACCACCTGATACCCTCCGGCAATGATGTCACTGACATCATCATTCGGCAATTCAAAGTCGACATAAAGATTCTGAGCATCCTTCGTGCAGGATACAAATACCGGAAAAGCTATCACATCCGGATTCTGTTCAAAATTATATCCTTGGACTAACTGTGATTTTTCTCCATATCCCAGGGTCCGGAAAACCGGCATGATATTTTCTTTCAGCATCCATTGAGTATCCCAGGTAAAAGGTGTGAAAAGCGGTCCTCGCAACCTGCCGCCCTCCAATACCTGGGAGACCTTCTCGCCGCCAAAGTACTTGAGGTAACCCTTTTTTCCCATGACCTTGTTTCCATCTTTGGTTGTTTCCTGCGGCAGCGAATTGATCAGCGTCCGGCGGGCCGCCACTTTTTCGGCAACCGCCCGGAACGATTCACGATCCTGTTTGGCCAGAAAAATCTCAAATAACCGGATAATTTCAACTGTCAGTTTCAAGTTATCAAATTCAACCCGAACGACTGGCAAGAGAAATTTCGCAGCCGGAGAAGCCGATTTCTTTTCCGCGGCTTCCAGCAAACTCTCCAACTTCTCCAAACGTTGCGAGGTATACCGGCGTTGCAACATCGAAAAATTCGCCCGGGAACCATCATCTTCAATAAACGAATCCCAATTAATGTCGCGCTCGCTTGGAACTGAAGTCAGGGCTTCATCCAGCAATTGATAGAAATCCAACATATCTTTGGCACCGGCATCAAAGGTATAATCGCAATATTTTTTCAGCAAGAGTTGCGGGTCCGCGTCCGGATTTTCAAGCATCTTTCCCCATATATAATACGCGGGGCCCTCCAGTCCCCAAAGCTCTCCGAATCCGCAACGGTAAATCCCGTTGATACCTGCCCGCCGGAAAAGCCGGGTCTGATCGGCAATTGCTTTCAGCGGCATCCTCGGGGTAAAACCCTCCAGTTTATAATTGCCCCAGTTATACAAGTATGTATAGAATCCTTGAGGTACCGGGCGGCCTTCCCATGCCGAAAAGCTTGTTTCCGAACACGGCGCCAATTCAATCATTACGTTTTCCGGAAACTTGCTGAAGCTTTTCGGGGGCATTATGGTGGGACCGTAAGCGATGATGCAGACCTTTTTACCGGGCCGCGCCTCAAGTACTTTTTCCGCGATATTCCGATGCAATATCCAAAGTTTTTCAGAATAATCATCAGTATCGTAGAGCTTTACGCAGTTTTCGCATTCACACGGCTTGAAAGAGTCGCTTTGCGATAATTCGGCAGTCGTAAAACCCTGGTCGAGATGCCTGACGACTTCCTGATAAATCAACTCCTGTACCTCGGGGTGCGAAATACAATACTGCGGCCTCCAGGTATACCGTTTGCCGTCGACCATGGCGAAATACTCGGGATGGGTTTTGAAATATTTGCCGAACGGAATCGCTTTGGGGTGCGAATGTCCGTAGTCGCTGCCAAACCATGACGGCGGATAGAAATTGTTGGCCAGGTCATAAAATATTTCATCGTTCCGGCTGCGGCATTCGGATATTGCGGGTACCTGTCCATAATGAAAATTCTCCGGTACGGAAAGCACCTTCAAAGACGGCGTTATGACACCCTCCGGTCCGGGAAACGCAAATACGGTATTGAGAAATTTTTCACAAAAAGCGGTGACCGCTTTGTTTGACGATGCCACAAAAATACCTTTGGAGTCGCATACTCTTCCGTCGAATCCGTAAAGATAAACATCCCGCCCCTGCTCCTTGATATGATGTTCATAGATATTCATTCCGATCGTATCGATTCCTTTTGGCGTCTGCCCGATCCGAATGGCCGGCCCGGAGCTGTTTTCCACGACCGGGAGTCGGCATCCGGTAGCGTCGGAAATACATTTTTGCAACAGATTGGCGGCAGGCTCAAATCGTTTGCCGGAAAAACAGATGGAGTAATTACTCTTTCCATCTTTTACGATGTCGACGGCCCGCAATGCCGATATCGCCAACATAATGGTGAACGCTAGTAAAACCGATTTTTTCATGACATCCTCTTATTTAAAATACAATGTTCCAAACGCTTCGCGATCATGAAAACTCATGGTCTCCAGGTTCGGCGACCAGAGCGAGAGTTCCAGATCATTGCTGTGTTGTTTGACGATAACCCGGTCTTCACGCCCGACATTCAGCAGCCAGGTGGTCCCGGCAGTCGGAGGGGGAACTTTGAAATCCGAAAACGGTATCGTAATCAGAGCGTGCCACTTATCCCCGATACGGGTATTCCGGTAACTCCAGTTTCCGTTCCAGCGGACATCGCAATTGTTATAAAGCGGATTGAGCGGGTCGGTGATCAAGCCGAAAGCCGAATCATACCATGAATTCTCGATCGGGTTGATGATAAAATGATAGTATATTTCCCGGCCGGCGGTGGGATCGATAAACAATTCCAGCGCATCCTGATAAAAACATCTTCCATCCCGTCCGCAACTCGTATGGCGGCGGTCGGCGGGCAAATCGGATATCAATCCGAAATAAATATTCCGGTCATCATAAATCACCTTGAACCTGGTTGCCGAACGAATGGGCCCCAGTTGGATTCCGCTCAATTCCTGAAAATCGGCCTTTGCCCACGCCCCGGCAGTAAATTCCGTTTCCGCGACGATGCCTTGAGCTTTCACGGCCTCCACTACCTTCTTCTGGGTACCGGGCAAAATATTCTTTTCCCGCAATATTTTGGTGTTCCAACTCAACGGAGCTCCAATCGGAGCGGTCAGGCGGCCATTTACCTGGACGCTCGAACGATTGACCGGAACTTGCGCTTCGCTGAAACGAAGAATATCCGGCCATCCGGGCACCACCGGCTGGTTTTTACCATCGCGGAAGCTCTCTTCGATAAGCGCGTTTCTCCAGTCGATTTTTTCAGCCAGCCGCTCAAACCCGGCCTTGTCCGGACGCAAACGGTATGCATTGTAAAAATGAAGTATTTCCGACAGATTTTTGGCGTAATCAAAGTCAAAGCGGACTAATTTCAGGCGCATTTTGACTTTCGGGTCCTCCGCTGTTTTCTCGGCGCGCGCCAGCAGATTTTCCAGAACTTCCAGCAAACCGGGCGAATAGATCGCCGTAATCAATACCCGCGGATCTTTGGGCGTAACTTCCAGGCGGTCTATTGGATTCCCGGAAGAATTCCTGCCGTCCAGACGGGAGTAAATAGCCAGCCGGTTATAATACGTATCGAAAAAACTGCGCATCGGAGTATAAGCCTCGCGGAAAGTACGGTGATAGTAATCGTCAAGCACTTTTTCATAATTCTGCTCCGAATCGTCGAGCATTTTGCCGAAAACATAGTAGGAAGGGCCTTCCAATCCGAAATTCTCACCAAAGCCGCAGCGGTAGATGCCGCGAACCTGATATTTAAGAAACAGCTTGATCTGTTCCGCGCAAAATTGCGGGGTTCTTTTCGGGGTCATGCCGGAAACTTTATAATGTCCCCAATTATAGAGGTAAACCGAAAATCCGCCGGGAACTTTGACTTTGCTCCACTCTTCGAATTCCGCCGGGCCGTAACTGGAAAGTTCGATGATCACGTTCGGCGGAAATTCCTTGAAAGTAACCGGAGGCATACGGTTCGGATAATAAGCAAGAATCTGAACCTTCTTCTCCGGGCGGTCCTTGAGCAGTCTCTCCGCGAGCGAACGGTGAAGGATCCATACTTTTTCGCCGGGATCATCGGTATTGCCAAAAGCCTTGCATTTGTCGCAACCGCATGGAATATACCCGTCCGTTTGAGCTAATTGCACGATTTCCGCACCGGCATCGATTTGTTTGAGCATTTCCTTATACATCAGCTCCTGAACATCGGAATTCGATATGCACAAGTGGTTTTCGTTCGAATCCCGCGCCCCCTCGATCAGCGCAAAATATTCAGGATGGGATTTAGCATACAGCTTCTTGGGCACGGCGGAATAATAGGAATGTCCGCCATAACTTTTCAGCCCCCCGAAACCATAATTATTGTTCGAATATGCATATATCGCTTCGCAGGGGCGGCCGGCGGCGAAAAGCAAGTTGGGAGAAATCTCCATCTTCAGGTTTTCCGGAATGACGGCACGTTCCAAAGTACTGGAATAATCAATCCCATATTCCCCGGGCAGCAGAAAACGGGTATCCAGAAATTTCTCCGCGAAAACGATACACCCCTTGAAAGTCCCCATGATATAATCGAATATATTGTTTGCCCGGCCGGATTTTTGCCCGTATCGCTGCTTGTCCTCTCCGGCAATAAAGATGTTTCCATCATGTTCCCGGATTGTAAAGGAAAAATCCGGATACTTTTGAACATCGACCCCGATTTGACGCAACTTTTCCGTATTCCCGAGATAGATAGCCTTCGAGTCAGACTTTTTTTCCGCCTCCGGAACGATATCCCCTTTGACATTCAGAGTTTCCGATAAGGCCTTTTGCAACACTTCGGCACATTTTCGCAGATGCTTCGCTATTTCCGGGTCGGCACTTTTGTCCGGCAACACGATCTGCCATTGGCTGTTTTTTTCGATTGTCAGGGCAAATAAATTCCCTGCCACGGTTAAGAAAACTAGAATAGCCAGAATTAAATTTCGTTGAATTGTCATTTTTTAAACCTCTTTTTTACAGGAAGGGAACAAATCCGCTGTCATCAGCCCGCCAATATCCCTGCTTCCACGCAAAGGGATTAACCAGGCCGTTTAACTTCGAACTATACTTATGGGAAGAGACATTACCGGCAAAGAAAAGCCAATTACCGCCGCCATTATGGCGAAAAGCCCAGACTCGCCCTCCATTCGTGGTGCCGGCCGGTGAATAATCAATTCCGAAATCACCGGAAGCTCCGACCGTATAATCATTGGCGTCTTCGCATATTTCACCGAAATAAATACATTGGGAGGAATGGCGAATTTGAGAAATTTTAATAGTAGGACATCCCGCGAAACGGAATTCGTTGCGAGTATTGATCCCGTACCCGGCGGCGTTCCCCTCCCCCTTCGGCACACTGAGAGAAGGACAACGAACACTGGTAGTGACAAGACTTCCTCCATTTATCGAATACCCGCCGAAAATTCCGGTTTTCCCATTCGCCGCGGTATATTGCCCCAGATAAGGCGTCAACACTCCCATCCGTACCGATGGTTCCGATTTGGAATGGCACCAGTAATATGAGCCGGTCGATGTCCACATTCTGCGCGGGAAAGTATAATCGTCATTATCGTTTATATACATATGAGAGGCTTTTCCCAGGGAATTGAGAGCATTGACACAGCCGATTTCCCGAGCTTTTTCCCGGGCTTTGGTCAATGCCGGCAACAGCATTGCCGCCAATATCGCAATGATCGCAATCACGACCAGGAGTTCGATAAGGGTAAAATTTCTCATACGCCTTTGGTCAATCCGATGATCAAACTTTTTCATTCTCACTTCCTCCGGTTTGTTTATGATATTCGGAAATATATTGTCGTCCCAACTGGTTCAACCATACGGTTCCCATTACTTTTTCGTAATCATACGCACAGCTTACCTGGTGAATCTCATAAGGATATTCCATCACCCGCACCAGAGTGGACCAGACCGACTGGCTCAAGCGCCGGTAGGCTTCATCCAAATCGCCTTCCCGGGAACTCCAGGCCTTGATCGGATGTTTCAGGATTGGAATCCGCAATCCGGACCGGTTCAATTCTTTTTCCAACATCGCATCGAAAACATGACAGCAAATCACGGCCTCCGGCGTGGGTTCCAGCCGCGCGATCCGGCCGGCCTGGGCGCGGATATTAGCGGGCGACAATTCATATTCAATGAAATTTTCCGCATAAACCGGCAGATCATACCGCTTCAAAATCCGCTCCCATAGAGCGGACATCCAATGATGGTTGAGCTCGTCTTTCGGGTTCGGCCAATCCAGTACAATCCGTCGGATATTGTGCGCTTTCAACCATGCAACAATCGCCGAAACATGTTTTTCGTGATCGAAATCCACCCAGGACACGCTGATTCCCTCCGCCAGCCGATTGGCCGCCACTACCGGAATCTGCCGGCTATTCAGCCAATTCAGTAATTTGGCGTCAACGGACGAATAAATGAAAATCACCCCGTCAAGTTGAACCGTTTGCCAGAATTTCGCATCCAGAAAAATACGCTGATTGTTCGCAATCAAGAGCGGAATATGTCCCGCCTGTGCAATTAACCGTTTCAATTCAATGATAAAAATATCTCTTTCGGGATCGGTCTTTCTGGACACACACAATCCGATGATTTTTCCGGCTCCTTTTCCCCGTCGGGCCGCCCGCTCGTGATTGATCCAGATTCCCTGGGAACCGCGCGACTCGATCAAGCCGTCTTCCGCCAGCATTTTCAGTGCTTTGTCCAGAGTATGAAGCGACACCTTGAACTCCGCCGCCAGTTCCCGCATCACGGGAAGCCGGTCCCGATAGTCACGCGCCACAATCCGTAATTGCAAAGTCCGGGCAATTTCCCGGTATTTATTCATGCTCATACTCAAAAGCCCCTGAATCTATTTATTCTGTCTGATAAATATTATAAGGGAGAAGAACAGACTTTGCCAGAAAAATTTACTTTTTTTCCGGAAATAACATGCATCAAACATGCAACATGCCAAAGATATCAAGTATGAAGCCGACTTCCTACAATGTAATCATCTTCTCGAGCTTTTGTATGGCGGCCGGAAGAAGCCCGGCTTCGTGCAGCAGGTCAAGAATGGTGTAGCGTTTTCGAATCAATTGCGCGGCATAAATTCCGTGAATGAACTGTTCGCGGTCCAGCCCGATTTCGCCGGGGGTTACCGGGCAGTCCGCCTGTTTCAGCAGTCCGCGGATCTCATCATACGGCAGTAACTGCGCCTTGAGTTTGACCCGCAACTCGTCCCAAATTTGCCAGATTTGCTCGCGCCGCTGTTTCAATTCGGGACCTTCCAGAAACTTCTCCATAGCGGTGGCTCCGGCATTGCCGTAACAGCCGCGACAGAGCAGTTTTTCCACTTCCTGTAGACGTTCGGAACGGGAAAGACCGGGAATAGCAACCCCTTGAGCGGTCGCCCGGTCAGTGTCAATAACAAACTCCATCAACAGGACCGAGGCCAAAGTGCCGACCGACACTTTGAAGCCGTGCGAAACATCCTTGCCCTGACAGGTCAGCCCTTCCATCTCCCAGACATGGCTAAACAGGTGCTCCGCGCCCGAAGCCGGGCGGGATTCGCGGTAAAGTTGCATCGCATAGCCGGTAGCAGCCAATCCGTGAAATACATTGTTCAGGTTCGTATGATCAGCCACCCACGAACGCAAATCTTTCTGGACCAGGTCCCAGATTGCGGGTACAATCGGCTCAAGGCCAAGAGCGTCGACAATCTTCCAGTCGGCCCCGGCTGGAATTTTGGTCACCAGGTCGGCGTATCCGGAGGACAACATATCCGGCGGCGCATCCCGCAAAATACCGATATCGGCCACAATCGCATACGGTGCCGGGCAAGGCAAAGTCTGCTTGCGTCCCTGAGCGGACAGAGCGGCGCCGTACGAAGTATAACCGTCAACCGACGCTGCTGTGGGCACACAGCAATAGGGCCGACCGGCAACCCCGGCGGCGCGCTTTACCAAGTCATTGATCACCCCCGAACCGACGGCCAGAGGAACGCAGTTTTCCGGCATCATCCCGGCCAGCATATCGGCATGCGCACTGTCCGGATGCAGCATTGGAGTACCCGGAAAAATATAGGGTTCATGTGGATTGACCAGCATCTCCTGCAGCCGGGCCCCGGCAGCCCGCCAGGTATTGTCGTCGGCGACAATCCACGGCCTCTGACCCGAAAAATAAGTTTCCAACACTTCCGGGACATCCGACAATGCATTTTCGGACATAACAAAAACCCGGGTTTCCATGCCCGGAGGAATCGGAATTGTATTCATAAATTTTTCCTACTGTTTACGCCATGTGCAAGTTTTTCGGAGACTCTTCCGAGGTAGGGCGGTCTGTCCCTAGTACACTTGGGCTTGTCTACCATGTTACCCGAAGGCGACAGGATATTCAATTTGAGGTGAACGGCGCTCTGGGGACAGAGCGCCCTACCAGCTCAATCTATTGCCAAGATAAACTTGCACACGGCGTTATGTTTTATGTTTTGCTGTCAAGATAATTGATTGGGCCGGAAATGCAAACGAAAAATCACTACTGCACCCTGATTTTGAAACGAATTCAGTTGAACACTTCCAATATGTTATTTTTCGTTTCACCAAAAAACAGAAATAATGTTTCTAAAAATAACATTTTATAACATTCATGAAATCTATTGCTTATTTTGTTCCTAAATAAATACTTTAGATCATCTTCACATTGACTTTGATTGACGAATATGTTATAATAGGGAATATCATAAAACAGGAATAAAACATGCTTGGTACTCTGAATGAACCGGTCGTCATTTCCAATGCGCCTTTGACGGTCCAGGTCTATGAACATCTCAGGAAAAAAATTCTGCAGGGCATTTTGCCGCCCGATTCTTTTTTGCCGAGCGTCCGCAAACTATCCACTCACTTCAACGTCAGCAGCAACGTCATCTTTCTGGCTCTGAAACGGCTGCATCAGGAAGGTTTGGTATTCCAGCTTGATAATGGCCGTTACCGGATTCGCCAAGCCAAACCGGAAAGCGCGGCGGAGCTCAAGCGAATCGGTTTTTGTGCCCACGGAGCGGATTACATCCGAATCGGGGTTTATCAGATCATTTACAACAAACTGGACCGCCTGTGCCGCGACCGCGGTATTATCCTGGAGCCGATCCTGAACCGTTCCTATGAACATTCGGCAACAACCTACGATGTTCTGGTAGTAGCCGGCTGGAAACCCGAAAATGCCGAACAGATTTGTTCCGGGATGCAGATCCGGCTGGACCCATGGCAGGAAATCAATGCGGATTTTACGCTCGGCACCGACCATCATTACGGCGGCTGGCTGTTGGGACAGCACTTGTACCGGCGGGGGAGCCGGAAAGTGGTCTACTGGAACGAAATCGAGGGGCTCTCCAATAATGCGGTCCCCATGCGCGCCCTCGGCTTTCAAAAAGGCTGGATCGAAGCCGGCGGCAGCTTGCAAAACGTTACTTTTCTGCCGGTATTCCAGGAAATACTCCCCGACCTTCCGGCGCTGGTCGCGAAATACGCTTCCCAGGCAGACGCCTTCTGCGCCTACTGCGATACGGCCGCGCTTCGATTGTGGAGCGAACTGGAACGCCAGGGCTTCAAAGTTCCGGAGGATTTATTGCTGTCCGGCTACGACGGTAAGTTCGAAGCATTCGACCACAATCCGCCGCTGACCACGGTACGCCAGAACTCGGAAGAACTGGCGGCCCGAATCATGGATTTCTGCGAAAACCCGGCCACCGCCATCCGCGAAATACACGTCCCCCCGATATTATGTCAGGGCGCTTCAACTTAACCCCGGGGTCATCCCCGGTTTCGATGCTGACGGCACAGTAATTCCGCGCGGCCGAATATCTCACCGCGCAGTTCAGCGGGCTCCAACAGCTCGAGATGACCGCCATTCTGCATAATAAACCAGATCAATTCCGGCTTGGCGGCACGGGCGAAGTAAAAATAATACTCGCCGTTCGCCTGTTTTTCCATGCGTTGCCCGGGGAACCAGCTTTTTCCGGCAACCCAACCGGCAGTACGCTCATCGCACTTGACGACAATATTTTCAACCTCTTCGTAACCGAGTATATTATATTGAGATTTCAATCCCTCAAGGTTCCGCTCATATTGCGGGAGCTCCAACAGATCCGAATCGGAAAGCTGCGCATCGGGAAAAAATCGGTCAGGACATTGATGACGGACATACCCAAAAAGTTGAACGCAACCCTGGCGAAACTGGGATTGCTTCCGCTTTTTCGAACCGTCCCCAAATGGGCGGTGTAGCACGAAAAAATCGTGTTTTGAGCGTATTTTTCTTCAAATCCCAGGAAGTCAGGTTAATGCCGAGTTTGTCTTGTCTCCGCTACAAGGCTTAAAATGGGGAGAAAAAGAGTCCGACCAATAATGGCCGGACTCCTACTTGATTAACTTACTTCTTTTTGATTTCGATGCGGCAGTCGAGGTCGTTTACCGAAAGGACCGGGCTGCTCAGGTCGCCGATGGTCAGGGCGTCGGTGAGCGTTTCGCCGCAGATGTATTTGCGGTTGTTGTCGAGGGCTGACTGCCATTCGGCCGGAACCTGATAGCTGATCTCGATCCGGTCGGAGACTTCCAGGCCGGTGTCTTTGCGCATGTTCTGGATGCGGCTGACGAATTCACGGGCGAAGCCTTCCTCTGGATTTATACAACTATCTTATTAGATTTCAGAAGATTGCGCTAACCTTCTCCTCAATTCTTCAATATCAGGTAATGCTCTTTTCAGCTTTTCCGGCATTTCATCAGCCGTCCGGTAGGAAGCAACTCCCATAGGTTTATTATAATCACGCACTGCATATTCCACATAGGCTTTATCCGCACTCTTGCAAAGTACAATTCCTATTGACGGGTTTTCATGCGGCTTACGAACAAAATCATCAAGCGCTTGCAAGTAGATATTCAATTGTCCTAAAAAGATTGGTTTAAATGACCCAGTCTTCAGCTCAACAGCGACCAAGGAGGAAAGTTCTCGGTTGAAAAACAATAGATCAATCACATGAACATGCCCTAATACCTCAACTCGGTATTGATTACCGATAAAAGTAAAATCACGTCCAAATGCCATTATGAAATTTTTAACATTCTGAATAATGGTATTCTCCAATACTCGCTCATCTACGTCTTCAATATCTCGTGCGCCCAATTCCTCCACATTAATGAAATCAAGGAGGTATTCGTCCTTGAATGCAAGAATGGCTCTTTTGGTTAATTCACTTGAATTCAAGGTTTGCGAGAAGTTATTAGGCAAATTTCCCTGATGATGATACACATCATTATCCATATAGCGCTTTAATGTATCGACCTTCAGATACTCCACAGCAGACATTTGAATATAGAATAAACGTTCTTCCAGGGATTTCACCTTTGTAAGAATAGCACAATGATGGGTAAACCCAATCAGAAAAAAGGCCTCGACAGGGAAATCCTTTAAATTTGGCAATTGCAATTGCCAAATTTGAATTTCATCCTGATCCGCGGCATGCAATTCGGCGGTTGAGACTGCAGAATTTGCCTCCAGCACACTCCAGCCTTCATAAAAAATTCGCATATTCCTGAGATTACGAGATGAAAATCCACGAAGTCCAGGAAGCTCCTTTTTCAACCTCTCACTGATTATATCTATCGCCCCGGTTCCCCAAAAACCATCTCGTGAATGAAAAGATATATAACGTCCTATTCCAAAATAAAGAGACAGCTGCTCTTTATTGATCAACTTCACAGCTTGGTATTGAGAACGAAGTATTGCTAATTTTATTGTCTGTACTGCGTTTTCATAATTATTATCATTTGTGATGCCAGTCATCTTCAATAGTCCAGTTAGTGTCATTAAAGGTGAAGTACGAATAGGCGAAAAACTCTTTCCTTATTTCTTTTTGATTTCGATGCGGCAGTCGAGGTCGTTCACCGAGAGGACCGGGCTGCTCAGGTCGGCGGCGGTCAGGGCGTTGGCGAGCGTTTCGTCGCAGATGTATTTACGGTTGTTGTCGATCGCCGACATCCACTCGGCCGGAACCTGATAGTTGATCTCGATCCGGTCGGAGACTTCCAAGCCGGTGTCTTTGCGCATGTTCTGGATGCGGCTGACGAATTCACGGGCGAAGCCTTCTTCTTCCAGTTCGCGGGTCAGCGTGGTGTCCAGCGCCAGCGTTATATGGCCTTCGTTGGCGACGGTCATACCGGCTTTTTCCTCACGGCGCACGTCGAGGTCGGCGGGCTCCAAATCCACGCAGCCGCCGGACGGCAAGGCCAGCGAATACGATTTGCCGGCCAGGATCGCGCTGATTTCGGCGGAGGTCAACTGGGCGATGGTGGCGGCGGCTTCTTTCATCTGTTTTCCGAGCTTCGGGCCCAGACTCTTGAAGTTCGCTTTGCAACTGTAGGTCACCAGGCCGCTTTCGTCGGAATTGAAGACGATTTCCTTGACGTTCAATTCTTCGGCGATGATGTCGGCGGTACCGCTCAGGAGCTCGCGCACCGCAGCATCGGCCACCACGATGACCGCCTTGGACAATGGTTGACGGGTCTTCATGGTGTTCTGCGAACGCAGGAAACGGCCAAGTTTGACCGCGGTCATGGTATTTTCCATCTGGCACTCCAGCGCTTCGTCGCGGTTGGCGGTGTCGCCTTCCGGGAAGTCGCAGAGATGCACGGATTCCGGCATGTCGGCGGTCCGCAGGTTTTGGTAGATTTCTTCGGTAACGAATGGAATAAACGGCGCGGCGGTCCGGCAGAAGGTCAGCAACGCATAATGCAGAGTCCGGTAGGCATCTTCCTTGTCGTGGTCGTTCTGGCTCTTCCAGAAACGGCGGCGGCTGCGGCGGATATACCAGTTGGTCAGATCATCGACAAACTGAGTAAAACGGGTCGCCGCTTTCTGCAGATTATAAGCATCCATTTCGCTCCTGACTTCTTCGACCATCTGGGTCAATGAACTCAGGATCCAGCGATCGAGCGGATTTTCCAGTCCGGTCGGCGGATTCGCGCCGCTCGCCGGAGTCCAGTTGTCGACGTTCGCGTAAGTCACCAGGAAGCTGTAGGCGTTCCAGATCGGGATCATCACGCCGCGCAGCACTTCCTTGATGCCGTTTTCCGAAAACTTGAGGTCTTCGGCACGCACCACTTGCGATCCGAGCATGAAGAGCCGCAACGCATCCGCGCCGTAGTGGTCCACCACAAACATCGGGTCCGGGTAATTCTTTTTGCGCTTGGACATTTTCTGGCCGTCTTCCGCCAGAATCAAGCCGTTGACCAGCACGTTCTGGAAAGCGGGTTTGTCGAACAGCGCGGCGCCGAGCACCACCAGCGTATAGAACCAGCCGCGGGTCTGGTCAAGACCTTCGGCAATGAAATTCGCCGGATAATGTTCTTCGAAATATTCCTTGTTTTCAAACGGATAATGATGCTGGGCATAGGGCATGGAGCCGCTTTCGAACCAACAGTCGAGCACCTCGGTGATCCGTTTCAACGGCACTTTGCCGGTGGGCGACGGTATTTCCACCTTATCCATAAAATGTTTGTGCAAGTCGGTAATCTTCTGCCCGCTCAGTTTTTCCAGTTCGGCCACGGAGCCGATGCAGACCATTTCACCTTCATCGTTACGCCAGATCGGCAGCGGCGTGCCCCAGTAACGGTTGCGGCTGATCGCCCAGTCGCGGGCATTTTCCAGCCACTTGCCGAAACGTCCATCCTTCAGGTGCGCCGGAACCCAGTTGATCTGGCTGTTCGCCTTGAGCATCTTTTCCTTGATCGCGTCGATGTCGACGAACCAGGTGGAAACCGCGCGGTAGATCAGCGGCACGTCGTCGCGCCAGCAATGCGGATAATTGTGCTTGATGGTGCTGCGGTGAACCAGTTTATGCTCGTCTTTCAGACGTTGGATGATGTCTTTGTCCACGTCCTTGACATAACGTCCGACATAGTCCGACACTTCCGCAGTGAAACAGCACTGATCGTCGATCGGGCAGACTTCCGGGATGCCGTTGGCCTTGCCGGCGACATTGTCGTCTTCGCCGAATCCCGGCGCCATATGCACGATCCCTACCCCGTCCTCGAGGCTGACGAAATCGGCACAGATCACCCGGAATGCCCCGGAATCCGCCAAACCGGCGAAATACGGGAACAACGGTTCGTAACGGCGCTCTTTCAGGGCTTCGCCTTTGAAACGCTCCACGACTTCCGGCGCTTCCTTGTAATAAGCCCCAACCCTCGACTCGGCCAGGATAAAGTATTCGTCGCCATCCTTGACCTTAACATAATCGATATTCGGACCAACCGCCAGCGCCAGGTTCGACGGCAGCGTCCACGGCGTGGTCGTCCAGGCCAGGAACCAGGTATTCTCTTCGCCCAGCACCTTGAAACGCACGGTGATCGCGGGATCGGTCACTTCCAAATAGCCCTGATTGACCTCGAAGTTGGACAGCGGAGTGGAACAACGCGGGCAATACGGCAGGATTTTGTATCCTTCGTAGATCAGCCCTTTGTCCCAGAGCTGGCGGAACACCCACCAGATCGACTCCATGTAGTCGATATCCATGGTCCGGTAGCCGCCCTCGAAATCGACCCAGCGGCCCATTCGGGTGACGACCTGTTCCCATTCGTTGGTATAACGCAGCACGATGCCGCGGCAGGCTTCGTTGAAGTTGTCGATACCGAAATTCTCGATATCTTTTTTATTCTTCAACTGCAGCTCTTTTTCCATTTCATTTTCCACCGGCAACCCGTGGCAGTCCCAGCCGAAGGTCCGCGGCACATGCTTGCCGCGCATGGTCTGGTAACGCGGCACCACGTCCTTGATGGTTCCCGCCAGCAAATGCCCGTAATGCGGCATTCCGGTGGCGAAGGGGGGGCCGTCATAGAAGACGTATTCCGGCGCGTTTTTGCGGTTTTCCAGTGATTTGTGGAAAGTATCGTTCGCTTTCCAATACTCGACAATTGCCCGTTCCATTTCCGGGAACTTCGGCTGTCCTACTGCTTTAAACATGGTCTGATTCCTGTATGTTAACTTTATGATATTTAAAACAAAAAAGCCATGAATTCGATAAAATCCATGGCTGCAAATTACAATAATTCTTGACTAAAAAAGATTCAACGTTTCCCCGCAGCCATTACGAGTCCTTCCCTGGAGAGTTGGAAAGACTCGCTCGTAATGCCGATCGGAACGGCAATCAGTTTTGCAACGGAACAAACATATTTCAACATTGTCATATCCTGTTTATGATCTTGTAAATGTATCACGGGATAGCGGCAATTGCAAGTATCTTCGCGATTTTTTTACAGTGGAATTACCGGGCAGGCGTTGGCCAGGACTTCGGGAACCCGGCAGGGCTTGCCGGTGGTATTGACGCAGGCCAGGGTAACCGTGCCGCGCACCAGCAATTTTTCGCCGCAGTAAACTTCGCTGACGATATTCATGCGCGCGGTGCGCAATTCCGCTATGTAACTCTTGAAAATCAACAGATCGTCATAGCGGGCCGAAGCGAAATAACGGCAGTTCACCTCGGCAACCGGCAGGAAATATCCGATCTTTTCCAGTTCCCGGTAGGGCAACCCGGCGTCACGAAGCATTTCAGTGCGGCTGCGTTCGAAGTATTCCAGATAGTTCGCGTAGTAAACCACTCCCATCTGGTCGGTGTCCGCATACGGAACCCGGTATTGGCTGAAATGCGACCGGATACGGTCCAGAATCAAGTTCACTACCTGAGTAATTTCCAAGCCGGTCGAATCGACGGCTACCGCATCGGCGGCCTGTTTCAAGGGGGCGATTTCACGGGTGGAGTCCTGCAAATCGCGCTGGGCGATCTCACGGGCCACGGATTCGAGAGTGGCGCCGTCGACGACTTCACCATTCTGGCAGAGGCGGCGGCGGGCTCTTTCCTGCGGCGAGGCCGACAGAAAAAATTTATAACGGGCATTCGGAAAAATCACGGTCCCGATATCCCGGCCTTCCATCACGATCAGTCCGAGTCCGGCAAAATCGCGCTGGCGGCCAAGCAAATAAGCCCGCACTGCCGGAATTGCGGAGAGCGGGCTGGTAAGAGCGGTAACTTCCGGCGCCCTGAGGGCTTCGCCGGGGAATTCGCCGTTGACCCGGATTTCATACTTGCCGGAATCATTGGCGACATAATCGAGTTGCAGTGTGGTCAATACCGGAGCCAGATCGGCATCGGTCAGCTTGGAGCTGTCAATGCCGTTCTTCAAGGCATACCAGGTAACCGCCCGGTACATATTACCGGTATTGACGTACGGAATATTCAACCGTTCGGCAATCGCATTGGCAATGGTGCTTTTACCCGACGCGGCGGGACCATCGATCGTGATTACCCGGTCTTTCATCCGATACCTCCGTTTTAGCGCGCAGTACCGCGACGGCCGCGCAGACGACCGTTCTTCAGGAAACCTTCGTAATTGCGCATGGTCAGATGCGACTCAAGCTGAGTCAAGGTATCGAGGACCACCCCAACCATAATCAGCAGACTGGTACCGCCGAAGAATGAGGCGACCAGCATCGGAACCTTGAACTGGTTGGTCAGAATCATCGGGAAGATCGCCAGGGCCATCAGGAACATGGAACCGGCGAAGGTAATCCGCGACATGGTGTGGTCAAGGAATTCAGCAGTAGGCTGTCCGGGACGGATACCCGGGATGTAAGCGCCTTCCTTTTTCAGGTTTTCGGAAATCTGGATCGGGTTGAACTGATTGGCTACCCAGAAGTAAGAGAATCCGATAATCATCAGCGCGTAAATAATCATGTACTGAGCCGTACCGTAATAGAAAATCTGGTGAACCCAACTGGGGATGGATGGGAAAAAGCGCAGAACCATACCCGGAATTGAGAGCAGCGCGCCGGCGAAGATGATGGGCATCACCCCGGCGAAGTTGACTTTTAAAGGCATATAAGTGGTGCCGCCGTGAATCTGGCTGCCGACCGTTTTGCGGACCATCTGGATCGGAACGCGGCGCATTCCCTGCGCAAGCATGATGGTGGCGGCAGTAACAATGGCGAAGACCAACAGCAGAATCAGCAAGTGCACGGGGCGGAAAGAAGTTCCGGCCACGGTCTGTTCATTCAGGGCCATGCTGATCAGGTTTTTGACCGCCTGGGGCAGTCTGGCGATAATGTTGATGGTAATAATCAGGGAAACCCCGTTACCAATACCACGCTCGGTGATCTGTTCCCCGAGCCAGGTGAGGATCATGGTGGCGCAGGTGAGCACCACCAGGGTCATCACGATAAACATGGTATGATTGCCCACGATCAGCTCGCGTCCCGGTCCGAGGATTTCGGCGACGGGCTTCATGCCGATACGCGATGGGTCAATCATAGCCACCGCTGCCATGACCCCTTGGATCAGGCAGACGGCGAGAGTCAGATAGCGGGTATATTGTGCGATTTTCTGGCGTCCGGCATCGCCTTCGCGCTGGAGTTTTTCCAGCATCGGGACGACGGGAGTGAGAAGCTGCATAATGATCGATGCCGTAATGTAAGGCATGATCCCGAGGGTGGCGACAGCAAAGTTGGTCAGCGCACCACCGCTGAAGATGTCGAACATCTCCATAAGCTGGTTACCTCCGGCCTTGCTGGCGTCGGCCGCCAGGCCTTTGATATAATCCTGCAATGCGGCGGGATCAACACCCGGACAAGGAATATTAGCGGCAAAACGGTCAATGACGATAATACCGGCAGTGAACAGCAGCTTGGCGCGCAGTTCCTTGATTTTCAGCATATTTACAAAAGCAGCAAACATATATCCCCGCTCTGGTTAGTAGTTAAACGGTTTCACAAACACCGCCGCAGCCTTCGATTTTGGCTTTGGCTGCTTCGGAAAACTTGTTGGCCTGGACCGTCAATTTCTTGGAGAGGTCGCCGTTGGCCAGAATTTTGACCGGATTCTTCTTGGCCGGCAGCAAGGCTTTAGCGCGGAGAGTTTCGTCGTTGACGACGTCACCGTCATTAAAGTGTGCTTCCAGCATTGAAGTATTGACCAGGTTGAATTCCACTGTGCTCATGCTCTTGAAACCGCGCTTGGGCAGACGGCGGAAGAACGGAATCTGGCCCCCTTCAAAGTACGGACGATACTGGGAACCGGAACGGGATCCGGCACCTTTTTCGCCGCGACCAGCGGTACGGCCCCAACCGGAGCTATCGCCGCGGCCGACACGATGACGGCGCTTCTTATTGCCCGGAGTTGGTGAAAGGTTGTGTAATTTCATGATAATATATCCTGAATTGATTGGTTATTTGCTGATTCCGCGTTTGTTCATGATCTCATCGCGGGACGAAAGAGCTTCAATCGCCCGGAAAGTAGCCTTGGCCACGTTAACCGGATTGTTGGAGCCGAGGGACTTCGCCAGCACGTCGTTGACGCCGGCCAGATCCAAAATCGCACGAACCGCGCCGCCGGCGATCAAGCCGGTACCGGTGGAAGCGGGCTTCAACAGGATCTTGGCTCCGCCGAAACGGGTCTGCACTTCATGGGGAATGGTCGAACCGTGAAGCGGAATTTCCATCATGTTCTTGCGGGCGATTTCGCCGCCTTTACGAATGGCATCGGATACTTCATTGGCTTTGCCGTATCCATAACCGATCTTGCCGCCGCGATTGCCGACCACTACCAATGCGCCGAAGCTGAAATTGCGGCCGCCTTTGACCACCTTACTGCAACGGTTGATGCTGATAATGTTTTCGTCGAACTCGCTGTTCATCACTTCATCGTTCTTGTGTTCTTCATTATTTCTTTTCGCCATGGTCCGCTCCTAGAACTTCAGTCCGTTTTCTCTGGCGGTATCGGCGATAGCTTTTACACGACCATGAAATTTATAACCGGAACGGTCAAAAACCACATTGCTGATATTCGCAGCAACGGCTTTTTCCGCCGCCATTTTGCCGAGCACGACAGCTCCGGCTACATTCGGAAGAGCTTTCTGCTCTTTGAATTTCTTATCAAGCGTCGAAGTCGCCGCCAGAGTTACTCCGTTCTCGTCGTCAATGAACTGCACATAGATGTTGTTGGCAGTGATACTGACGCAAAACCGCGGGCAAGCCGCAGTACCGGATATTTTCGAACGGATACGCAGGTGACGTTTCGTGCGCTGTTCTTTTCTACTTATTACCGTCATGATTTATCTCCAATTATCCGACCGATTTACCTTCTTTCAGCGTGATCTTTTCATTGGCGTACCGGATACCTTTGCCCTTGTAAGGCTCGGGTTTGCGGAAACGCCGGATCGTCGCTGCGACTTCACCGACAAGCTGCTTATCAGAGCCTTCGACCGTAATCGAAGCATCTTTGACGGCAACCTTGACACCGGCGGGGACCTCATACACCACCGGATGAGAATATCCGAGGCTCAGGGTCAGGGTGTTACCAGCCAAAGCGGCACGGTAACCGACACCGACGATGGTCAGTTCTTTCTTGAAACCGGCGGTCAGACCGATCATCATATTGTTAATCAAATTACGGGCCAGTCCCTGCATCGCGCTGGAACCGCGCGTATCGTCATGGCGTATCACCCGTACTTCGTTTTCCTTGATTTCCACCGAAACCATCGGCGGAACCTTCATGGAAAGCTTTTCCTTTCCTTCAACGGTCACATTACCGTCAGCCACAGCAATCTTGAGGCCTTGCGGAATTGCAACCGGTCTTTTTCCTATACGAGACATAATTCAAATCCTCTTTGCTTCAAGTTACCAGATGTAACAAAGAATTTCCCCGCCGACATTCTGCTTGGCAGCTTCGTTGCCGGAGAGAATGCCATTCGGAGTGGACATGATCACAGTACCGAGACCATTGCGCACTTTCGGAATTTCTTTGCTGCCGCAGTAATGACGGCAGGACGGCTTGCTGATTTTGGTCAGACCTTCGACAACCGGCTTGCCCTTGTAATATTTCAAGGTCAGAACCAGTTGCTTGGCCGCGCCTTCGCCTTCAGCCTTGACACCGGCGATGTAGCCTTCCAGCTTCATCACTTCGGCGACTTGGGCTTTCATGTTCGAATGCGGCATGGCCACGTCTTTCAGAGAAGCAGCTCCGGCATTGCGGATACGGGTGAGCATATCTGCGATTGGATCCTGGATATTCATAATACTTCTCTCCTTCTTACCAGCTGGACTTGGTTACGCCCGGAATCCGACCCGATGAGGCCAGTTCGCGGAAACAGATACGACACAGCTTGAAACGGCGTATATAGGCACGCGCACGGCCGCAATTCTGACAGCGGCTGTAATTGCGGGACTTGAATTTACTGCCGCGCTCACTTTTTACTATAAGACATTTTTTTGCCATTTGACAACTCCTTTTATTCCGCGAACGGAACTTCCATCAATGTCAGCAGTTCTTTGGCTTCCGCATCATTGGTGGCACTGGTCACGATAGTGATATTGAGGCCGAGCGGATATTTCAGCTTGTCCTGGTCAATTTCGGTGAAAACCGAGATGTCCGGGACGCCGACATTATAATTACCGGCATGGTCGAAACCTTTCTTCGAGATCCCGCGGAAGTCGCGGACACGCGGCAAGGTTACATGCACAAAACGGTCCAGAAACTCATACATCCGGGCGCCGCGGAGTGTAACAACCACACCGACGGGCATTCCGATACGCAATTTGAAGTTGGACACGTTCTTACGAGCTTTCGTCGTAATCGGCTGCTGGCCGGAAATGGCAACGAACTGTTTGCGGGCTTCAGAGAACGCGTCGCGATCGCTGGTGCTTTTGAGTCCGCAGCTCAGAACGATTTTCTTGAGTTTCGGAATCTGCATTTCGTTTTTGAAACCAAACTTCTCTTTCAGAGCAGCCCTGACTTCATCATTATATTTTTTCTTCATATCAGGCATTGTTTATTTCTCCGCTTTTGCTTCCGCCGCTACTTTGGTAACGTTGGAAACATGAACTGAAACTGAACGCTCGATCATGCCGCCGTTGGGATTGGCTTTGCTCTTTTTCACGGTTCTTTTGCCGATACGCTCACGTTTTTCATTGGTCATATTCGCCAGCTCGAGGACAACACGGTCCTTCTTGGGCAGAATAGCCTTGATCGTGGCTTCCTCGTTCTTCCAGGAGCCGCTGTTAACGACGACTTTATCGCCTTTCTTCACATGATATTTGTTCATTATAATACCTCCGGAGCCAGGGAAACGATCTTCATGAAGTTCTTTTCCCGGAGTTCACGGGCAACCGGACCAAAGATACGGGTACCGACCGGATTGTTGTCTTTATCGATAATGACCGCGGCGTTGTTGTCAAAACGCAAGACCGAACCGTCTTCACGACGAATCGGAGACTTGGTGCGAACGACAACCGCCTTGACGACCTGACCTTTTTTCACGGTGCCATCCGGAAGTGCTTCCCTGACCGCTGCGGAAATGATGTCGCCGATACGGGCGTATCTGCGCTTCTGACCGAGAACGGTAATGGTTACAACTTTCTTGGCGCCGGAATTATCGGCCACTTCGAGTGCTGATTGCATTTGAATCATATTGCTGGATCTCCCACCTTAGTTGGAATGGCTGATTACTTCAACCAAGCGCCATCTTTTGGTTTTGCTGAGCGGACGGGTTTCGCTGATGCGCACGGTATCGCCTTTTTTGGCAACGTTCTGTTCATCATGAGCCACAAATTTTTTCCGCTTCTTAATAACCTTCTTGTACAACGGGTGAGCTGTACGGCGGGAAACTTCCACGACAATCGTCTTATCCTGAGCGTCGCTGGAGACTACTCCGACGCGCTCTTTGCGATTGCCACGTTTTTCAGTATTTTGAACTTGTTCCATAGTAACATCCATTCAGTTTAGCCGTTAACTGCAGCATTGGCACGGGCTGCTTTTTCGGTTTTGAGGCGGGCAATATCGCGGCGGACTTGACGTACGCGGGCGAATTTTTCCAACTGACCGGTTCTCGACTGGATTTTCAGATTGAGTTTCTCACGGAGCAACTCATTGATCTGAGTATCGAGTTCGGCGTCTTTCATCTGTTTGATATCTTTGTATTTCATTTACGCACCTCTCCGGGCCAGGAATTTGCAACGCAACGCCAGTTTGTTGGCAGCGCGGGCAAACGCTTCGCGGGCTACGGTTTCAGAGCAGCCGCTGACTTCGAAAAGAATGGTCCCCGGCTTAATCGGGCAAACCCAACCTTCGACACCGCCTTTTCCTTTACCCATACGAACTTCCAACGGTTTCTTGGTGAAGGACTTGGCCGGGAAAATCTTGATCCAGACTTTACCGGTACGTTTCAAATGGCGGTTGATCGCGATACGAGCCGCTTCGATTTGGTTATTGGTAATGTAAGCGCGACTTAAGGACTGCAAGCCATACTCGCCGTAACTTACTTCGTTATTAGAATGCGCAAGGCCGGCATTACTTCCGCGCTGCAGCTTTCTGTACTTTACCCTT
>JAVBRM010000154.1:0-21933 GCA_031548025.1 Victivallaceae bacterium
ACGCAAAAACGAAAAGCTCCATCGCGACCTCGACGGTATCGTGGACATGAAGAAACTCCCGGCCGCTATGGTTGTGGTTGACGTCTGCAACGACGATATCGCTGTTCGCGAAGCCCGCAAACTGCGCATTCCGATCGTGGCGGTTGTCGATACCAACGGCGACCCGGACCTGATCGATTATCCGGTTGCCGCCAATGACGACGCGGTCAAGTCCATCAAGTTGATTATGGACCTGTTCGTCGACTCCATCAAGATTGCCGGCGAAATCAATAAGAAGCGCGTCGAAGAAGAGCGCATCGCCAAAGAAGCCGAACGTCAGGCCCGCAAGGAAAAAGAAACTGAAGAAGGCGGCAACGAAGATAAGCAGCAGCAACAGCGTCGCCGCGCTCCGCGCAGAGACGATGCCAGACCCGGCGTCCGCCGCGCTCCGGCTCCTGCAGCCCCCAAGGCTGAAGCTGCTCCGAAAGCCGAAGCCCCGAAGGCCGAAGAAGCCAAGTCCGAATAATTAACCAAGGAAGATTATATACTATGAACATCACTGCAGAAATGGTCAAAGGCCTGCGCGATAAAACCGGCGCCGGTATGATGGAATGCAAACGTGCTCTCGAAGCCGCCGCCGGCGATATCGAAGCCGCAATCGACAACCTTCGTAAATCCGGTATCCTGAAAGCCGAGAAGAAAGCTTCCCGCGCTACCAAGGAAGGCAAAGTCGCGGCCGTGATCCAAGACGGCAGAGCCGCCATGGTTGAAATTCTTTGCGAAACCGACTTCGTTTCCAAGACCGACAAATTCCAGGATTTCGTCAAAGGCATGGCTGCCAAGGCCATCGCTATCGACGGCGACGGCTGTGTCAGCGAAAAGTTGAACGAACTGGAAAAAGATACCCTGATCGGTATGATCGCCGTGATCGGTGAAAATATGCAGATGCGCCGCGCCGACAGCTGGAAGCTGACCGGCAAAGCCGCTTCCTATATGCATGGTGCCGGCCGTATCGGCGTGATGGTCGAAGTGGAAGGTCTCGAAGACGACGCCGTCCTCAGCGATCTCTGCATGCACATTGCCGCTTTCAACCCGGCTTTCATCTGCCAGAATTGCATTTCTGCCGACAAGGTCACTCATGAACGCGAAATCGCCGCGGCCCAGCTCGCCGGCAAGCCCGCCAACATGATTGAAAAGATCGTTGACGGCAAGATCAATAAATGGTACAGCGAAGTCTGCCTGGTCAACCAGCCCTGGATTCGCGACGACAAAACTTCCTTCGCCAAACTCTATCCCAACGCCAAGGTAAAACGTTTCCTGCGCTGGGAAGTCGGCCAGGAAATCTGATCAGCTTCAGAAATTCAAGCATCTAAAAGCGGAGAGTCAAATCTCCGCTTTTTTTGTGCCCGGACTATTGACAAATGATACCTGAACGGTTACATTAATTACTGTTAAAACAGGATAATTATAATGATCGTAAGTTTCAAGCATAAAGGGCTGGAACGGTTTTATATCACTGGCGACAGACGTGGCATACAAGCCAAGCATACCGTAAAGTTACAAGACATTTTAACCTTGTTGGATAAAGCAAAGGTACCGGAAGACATGAATGCCCCTGGCTATATGCTTCATCTGCTGGAGCCGCGAAAAAATCAGATATATGCGGTTCGAGTATCCGGTAACTGGCGGGTAACGTTCTGTATAAGTAATGGCGATGCTGAAATAGTCGATTATCAGGATTATCATTGATAGGAGGTGTATTATGAGTAACGAAAAAGTATATCCGGTATGTAGACCGGAAGAACGTGCTGTGTGTCCATCCCACCCTGGCGAAATATTGAAGCGGGTTTATCTGGATGAACTGCACGTAACCATCAGTGATTTCGCCGATCAGATTGGAGTGTCACGAAAAGCAGTTTCTATGATCGTCAATAAGCGCAAGAGCGTTACTCCCGAAATGGCTTTGCGTTTTGCTAAGGCTTTGAATACTCGGCCCGGTATTTGGATTGATCTTCAGGCGGGATATGATCTATGGCAAGCCGCTCATGCCAAACCCGGTTTTCTTGACAAGATCAAGCCTATAGCTGCTATGATTTGACCCACATGGGGGCGGAAGCATATACCTGGGTGACGAAATACCGGAAGAATCTCGCGGATGCTTTGGAGGCGGCGCGGGCCGAAGTCTTTGCGGCCGGGAAGTTTATCGGTGCGGAGGAGCATCCGGGCACCATTGAAGATGCGGTAGCCATTGAGAATGAAACCGGATCGCTTCTGGACATTGTTGGGGTCAGCGAAGCACCGGAATGTTTTTCTGTCTGTTGGCTTTCTAAAGACGAACTTATCGAATTCTTCGGTACGGTGCGACCGGAATTCGCTGAAATTGTAAAAAGTGTTTCGTTTTGGGAATCATTTGACAGTGGCGAAGCACGGGCTGTTGTACTTTATGAAAATGGTAAGCCGGCCACGATCTGTTTTGCGGGATGGACCTTTGATGATCCGGCCGTGAGTGGTTCATTTGAAGATGTCAAGGGGAAGGAAAAAACGAAAGCAAAGGCGACAAAACCTGAAACGGTCTTCGGCCTTTGGGTGAACCCGATTGGTCCGCCAAATGATGCATTTCCCTGTGTACTGGAAATGTCATACAATCTAATGGACTTCTGGTCTCTGCATAATCCGACCGACCGGGAAATATTCGATGCCGGGCTTGGGGGATATCGCGGAACACCCGTTCTGGTGAAGTGTGTAGCGTTAAAAACAGCACTTAACAGGCTCCTGGCGGGGACTTCCAATGGTTATTACCGGTATTCCGTCAAAGATAAAGATGATGCAGCCGGCGGTGGTGTCCGTGGGATGAGTGTACCACTATTGGATGAGCCTATGAATCTTCGTCAGGCTGATTTTGCGGGAGGTGTTTGCCATTGTTGGATGATTATGCGTTATCTGGAAAGAGAAATGACAGGTCCTTGGCGGGATTACAAGACTCTCTACGAGGAGATCACTGATATTTCCGGTCAGAAGGAAATTCAGCTCGGAAACAAAACAATTTTGATCATAAAGAAGAAAATCAGTCCGTTGTTCGAGCGTGAAAAGGTCACGGCTGTGGTCGCGGCGCTGTCTGGCTACAGCGACGACCATGAAATTGAAATCATGCTTGGAGATATCCAAGTGATCAATGGTAAGTTGGTGATTTCTTCGGATAGTCCATGGTCAAAGTGAAAAGGAGTCCGGGCGTGGCTTCCCGGACTCCTGTCTGGTTGGTTTGGTTTATTTGCCGTAATAGGCTTTGAGGTACAGGTCTTTGATTTCCGAGATCAGCGGATAGCGCGGATTGGCGCCGGTGCACTGGTCGTCAAAGGCTTTTTCGGACAAGGCATCAACCTTGGCCAGGAAGTCTTTTTCGGGAATTCCCAGTTCCTGGATGGTGGCGGGGACATTCAAGGCTTTCTTGAGATCGTCCACTGCGCTGATCAATGCTTCGACCCGCTGTTCGGGAGTCATTTTGTCATTGGTCAAGCGGAGGAAATCGGCCATCATGGCATAACGTTCCTTGGCTTCCGGGCACTTGTACTGAGAGAAAGTACCTTGCTTAGTCGGCTTGCTGGTGCCGTTGAACCGGATCACATGTCCAATCAGAAGAGCGTTAGCCAGGCCGTGCGGCACATGGAATTCCGCGCCGAGCTTGTGTGCCATCGAATGGCACAATCCGAGGAAGGCATTGGCAAAAGCCATACCGGCAATGGTCGCCGCATGATGGATCTTTTCCCGGGCCAGCTCATTGGTCGGCTCGTTGTAGCTGGTCGGCAGATACTTGAGGACCAACCGGGCCGCTTCACGAGCCAGAGCGTTGGTGTATTCGCTGGCCATGATCGAAACCCGCGCTTCAAGCGCATGGACCAGGGCGTCGAGACCGCTGTACGCGGTGAGGTTTTTGGGCATGGCCATAACCAGCTTGGTGTCTACGATCGCCATATTCGGGGTGAGTTCATAGTCGGCCAGCGGATACTTGGTGCCGGTCTTTTCGTCGGTGATAACGGCGAACGGAGTTACTTCCGAACCGGTGCCGGAGGTGGTGGGGATGGCCACCATCATAGCCTTGGCGCCGAGCTTCGGGAACTTGTAGACGCGTTTGCGGATGTCCATGAACCGGAGCGCGATATCATCGAAATGAATATCCGGGTGTTCGTAGAGGAGCCACATGATTTTGGCGGCGTCCATCGGCGAACCGCCGCCGAATGCGATGATCGTATCCGGGCGGAATGCTTTCATGCGTTCCGCGCCGCGATAAGCGCATTTCAGGGTCGGGTCCGGTTCGACTTCCGAGAATATCTCGATCTTGAAGTTCATATCCTTGAGGCATTCGACCATGTCGGCGAGAATGTCGGTATTCGCCAGGAAGGCGTCAGTCACGATGAAGGCGCGCTTGCGCTCGTCTTCCTTCAAGTCCCGCAGGGCTTCGGTCAAGCAGCCATACTTGAAATAAACTTTTTCCGGGACTCTGAACCATAACATATTATCTCTCCGTTCCGCAGTGGTTTTGATATTCAGAAGATGCTTTGGGGCCACGTTCTGGCTGACCGAATTGCCGCCCCAGCTTCCGCAGCCGAGGGTTAGCGACGGGTCGAGCTTGAAGTTGAAAACGTCGCCGATTGCGCCCTGGCTCGAAGGCATGTTGATCAAGGTGCGGCAGGTTTTCATGTCCACGCCGAAACGTTTGATACGCTCGAGGTTATTGGGATTGGTGTACAGCACACTGGTATGGCCCAGACCGCCGTAGTCGAGTAGTTGCTGTGCACGGGCGAGCGCCGCGTCGAAGTCTTTGGCCTTGTACATGGCCAGTACCGGCGAGAGCTTTTCCACGCTGAACGGATATTCAACGCCGACGCCGTCGGTTTCGCCGATCAGCACTTTGGTGTAATCCGGCACATTGATCCCGGCCATATTGGCGATCTTGACCGCGCTCTGGCCGACGATATTGGCATTCAACTTGCCGTCAACCACGATAACCGCGGCGACTTTGTCGGCTTCCGCGGGAGAAAGGATGTAAGCTCCGCGTTTGATGAACTCTTTTTTGACCGCCTCATAAATATCCTTGACTACGACGACAGATTGCTCGGAGGCGCAGATCATGCCGTTGTCGAAAGTCTTGCTCTGAAGCACCGAACTGACCGCCATCAGGATGTCGCAGGTTTCGTCCATGACCGCCGGGGTGTTGCCGGGGCCGACGCCGAGGGCGGGAACGCCGCTGGAATAAGCCGCCTTGACCATGCCGGGGCCGCCGGTGGCCAGAATCATATTGATGGCTGGATTGCCCATCAGGTGTTTGCTCTGAGCGACGGTCGGTTCTTCGATCCAGGCGATGATGTTTTCCGGAGCGCCGGCTTTGACCGCCGCATCCAGGACGACCTGGGCCGCCGCGATCGTACTTTTCTTGGCCCGCGGATGGGGACTGAATATGATGCCGTTACGGGTTTTTAAAGCCAGCAACGATTTGAAAATCGCCGTTGAAGTCGGGTTGGTGGTGGGGATGATCCCGGCAATGAGGCCGACCGGTTCAGCGATTTTGATGATACCGAAGGCTTCGTCGTATTCGATCTCGCCGCAGGTCTTTTCATTTTTGTAACGGTTATAAACGGATTCGGAGGCGAAGTGATTCTTGATAACTTTGTCTTCGATGACGCCCATGCCGGTTTCCGCCACGGCCATTTTGGCCAGAGGGATTCGTTCTTCATTGGCCGCCAGGGCGGCTGCCCGGAAAATCTTGTCGACCTGTTCCTGGGTGTAGGTCGCGTAGATTTTCTGCGCCGCTTTCACTTTCTCGATAATTGCGTCGAGTTGTGCTTTTTCCAAGTCTTCCTGAGTCTTTTCGACTACCGGAGCGGGGGTAACTTCCTTTTTCATAATATCGCCTCCATTAGTGATAGATATATTTATATAGATAAAATAATATAGATAATTAAATATCTAATGAGGTAAATATAATTCTATGCAATAAAAAATTCAAGCGTCAATTAGATATTTTTTTATTTATTTGTATGCGGCAACTTCATAATCTAACAAAAATCTAACAATTCAATTATTGAAAAAAATATTTTCCGGTATTATTCTCATAATCGCAGAGTCAAACAGGGAAATTTTCAAAGAGTTTTATTACGTGGAGCTTATGCTCTTAAACCCAAAGGAGCGCACATGAAATCCAAATGGTTTTATCTGCTGCCCGCTGCCGTTTTGGGAGTGGGAGGGTGTGTCAAACCCGATCCTCGGATGGATAAATTGAATGCCGGTCTCGAGGAAATCAACAACACTTTAATTGCAGTCAACGAAAGAATTTCATCGCCAAAGGCTATCGACGGGATTAAACTTACACCCGTAAAACCCGATGCGGATGACAAGTTGAGAAAGATCAAGCCATTGCCGAAAAAACCGACTTCCGAAGAAATTACCGAGTACTTGAAAGCCACTACTGAGGCTCTCAAGGGGCGGGCTCTTTACGGTTTCGAGGATCTCGGGGTGCAAATGATATGTCAGATCGGCTATGGTCACTTGAAACAGCTTGCTCCGTACTGGAGCAAAGCCCCAAGTTATTTTGATTCAAATCTTGCATCTCTGGTTCGGCCCCAGGATCTGCCGGAGATTCTGGAGTTGTTTCCGCAATATCCATTTCTCTACAAGGCGGCTGCGCGCTATTTGCTTCCCGCCAAGTACGAAATCATGAAATCAGCGGTCTTCAAAGCCTTGAAAAACGATAACGCTTTGCCATGGGATTTGAGCCGTTCCATCCTGATGTATATCAAAGACGACAACGACGCCCAGTATGTTTCTGAGTGTTTCGTTGAGAATCCGTCTGCTGTATTTCTGGGGGAACAACTGGCGTTCTGGCCGGGTATCGATATCGCCAAACTGTCTGAACAGGCCTGGAACAAGCGGGCCGGGCTGCCGGAAGACAAGCGGCTGCAGCAGGCGAATGCCCTGATGTATCGGGGAAGCATTGGCGCTTTTGAGTATACCTTGCGTCGTTACGCGGAGGATGAAAAACTGCAAAAAAGGAAACGCAATTTTAATAGTTTGATTTCGCCGGACCCTGGTCAAATGAGTTATCCGGAATTGCTGGAATTCTTTCTCAAACACAGAGATCAAATAAAATATGATGCCCGAAAACAACAATATGTACTCAGCAAAGGAGAGTGACAAATGAAATATCGAATATTGAGCATGATGTCTCTGGTGGTCCTGGGTGGTTGCATGACTGGGCCTACCCCTGAACAATATGAAAAAATGGCCGAAAATTTGAACAACATCAATAAAAATCTTGAAGTTATCAGCAAGGCCATAGAGGAACAAAACCGTATGATGGTGGCTTTAGGCGGCGATTCTTCCATGGGCTCGCGACGCGGTAATCTGGCCAGGTTGGCGAAAATTGAAAAACTGCCGCCCAATTCCACCGAAGAACAGGTCAAGGAATATATTTCGCAGATTGTACAAGCTTCTACCGGTCAGCATAGTTACAGCTCAAGCGATATCCAGGTGAAAATGTTCAAAGCCATCGGCAAGGGACATTTCAAGGCAATCATTGAACTGTTGAAAACGGATGATTTCCGGCATGCATTTCATCTGAGACAGGCTTTGCCGGAATTGGCGGACGAGAAGGACAAGGACGAAATAATAAAAAACATGGAGATTATTCCGGAGTTGGCGCCGATCGCTATCAAAATGGGTTGGGGGGATGAGTACAAAGACAAACTTTGGGACATCATGGAACGGGGCGAAAACATCTGGGAGCTCCAGAGAGTGATAGGACCTTTGATCAAAACCGACAAAGACCGTGAGCGTGTAATCAAAGTGTATATCAACGGTCGGAACTCGACTGAGCTGTTCGAGTCAATCAAGTCATTTCCCAATGTCGATTTGGCGGACGTTACCACCAGAGCATGGGACGTACAGAAATACGCTCAGGAGTGGCAGCGCAATAAATATGCCATGGACGCGGCTGAGAATGGCAATGTCGATGCTTTGGGAACTTTGATCATCAGCCTGAATACAAGGGGTAGCAATTTGTTGAATTCCGGCCAGAATATCGGCGCGCGGCTGATGAAACTGACCAAGCAACCACTTATCCCTCAGGAGTTGTATGACTGGTACAGTTCCAACAAGGACAAGCTCTATTTTGACAAAGAAACCGGGACTTTCAAGGTCAAAGGGAATACCACAGGTTCATAGTGGCATAGGAGCGCCATGGACGCCAGGTATCCGAGAGCTTCAGGACTTCTTTTTCGCTCAGGCCGTTGAGGGCCTTCTTGACTCCGTAATCGGTATGAGGAAAGGCGTCCGGCCAGCTCAGGGCGCGCATGGCGATATACTGAGCCGTCCAGGGGCCGATTCCCGGAAGTGCGAGCAGTTTGTCCATTTCGGTTTTGATGTCCGCGTATGGGGAAAGGGTGAGCGTCCCTTGCATCATTGATTTCGCCAGGGCCAGGATCGAGCGACTTCGCGCGCCGGTAATGCCCAGCGGACCGAGTTGATCTTCGATTGGCGCGGCAAGATCGCAAATGGTCTTCGGAGAGGGAAAAGTATGGGTAAGCTCGCTGTAAGGAGTAATTATTTTTTCACCGAAAGCCGCCGCCAGGCGCATCGCCAGCGTTCGGGCGGCTTTGACCGTAATTTGTTGCCCGAGAATTGCGCGGACAGCCATTTCAAATGGATCGAAACAGCCGGGGAGCCGGGTTCCCGGAATACATAGGCCCGGCGAAAATTCATTCATAACCGAGAGCCGGTCATAGATTTCGCAGGGTTCGCAATCCAGATCAAACAAAATTCTGAGGCGAGCCAGAAGTTTTGCCAGTGACGGTAACAGGGAAGGGGAAAGAGTTACCAGCAGCATATTTTTCCGGCTGTCGTTGGTGACCGACAGCCAGCCTTGTGCGACGGTTCTCCGGTAAGTGTTGTCCGACACCGATTCCACGCCCGGAATTGCGCGGCCTTCCAGAAAAGAGAGCAGTTGTTCCCAGCGGTATGGCGGCCGGTAACTCAGTTTGAGGGTAATATCCCGGCTTGCTTTTATATTTTTTCTCCGCAATTCGGTCGGGGTCAGTTTATAATGATTTCTGAATAAGTCGTTGAAGCGGCGAAGGCTGCCGAATCCGGCGGCCATGGCGATGTCGGAAATGGAAAGTTCGGTGTCGGTCAGAAGATTTTTGGCCATCAACAGCCTGCGGGTCTGCAAATATTGAATGGGAGAGACCCCAAACTCCGCCATGAAAATCCTGCGCAGGTGTCTGTCGGTAATACCCAGTTTTTCAGCCAGTTCCGCCAGACTGCTATCGAACAGGCCGTCTTTCTCCATCAAAAACACGGCTCTTTCGACCAGACGCTTCGAAGCCTCCATGGAAGATAAACCGGGCGCGAGTTCCGGGCGGCATTTCAAGCAAGGCCGGAAATCCGCAGCCTCGGCGGCGGCGGCACTGCTGTAAAATAAACAATTTTCCGCTTTGGGCGTTTTGACCCGGCAGATGGGACGGCAGTAAATCCCGGTTGAAAGCACCCCGACAAACAAGCGTCCGTCAAAACGCGCATCGTGAGCACTGAAAACCGCGTAACAGGCTTTTTTATCCGGCAGTGTAGTCAAAGGGCTGTTCCTTTTTCAGGAACGAAAAGTTCGTCCATTTCGGTATTTTCCAACTTCAATAGGGTGATTTTATTTCTGATTCCTCCGGCATAGCCGGTCAGACTGCCGCCGGCCCCGACCACCCGGTGACACGGAATAATGATCGAAATCGGATTATGCCCGACCGCGCCGCCGACCGCCCGGGCTGAAGTGGTGCGGCCGGTATTGCCGGCATTGATTTGCGTTGCAATATCTCCGTATGTAACGAGCTTGCCGTAAGGTATTTCGAGGAGCTTATCCCAGACGAGCCGTCGGAATTCACTGCCAAAAGGGGCCAGCGGGAAATCAATCACCGGGTTTTTTCCCGCAAAATATTGCTCAAGCCAGCTTCGTACCTGTTTGAAGACCGGCAGCGAATCATTGCGCTGACCGCATTTCACCGTACAGCAAAAATATTTTTGTCCCTCAAGCCACAACCCGGTAAGATTTTCTCCGTCGCTCGAGACGGTCAAAAATCCGACCGGCGATTCGATTACAGTTATATAGTCCATTATGTTCCTCGATTTTATTATTCTATATTATAGCATCAATCCGCCTGATTGTTCGCCATTTTCGGACATCATGTTTGATAAATATGGATAAACTTAAAAGAATATGTTTTGATATTTTTCCATGTTTTTCTTATCAACTATAATATAGCGCTTATCAAATGCCTGTTGCGGATCTTCAGGAGTAGGATCTTCATCAAATTGGGCTTGGGGGCTTACCGTAACAATGGTGGAAATAATGTCATCTCTCATCAATGAGTTATAACCACGCATGTCAACCGGTTGGAATAAAATAACCGCCGGACGTGCTTTCGATGACCATAGTTTGGATTTTCTGAGATCACGCGGTAACCCAACCGCACTGACAATGACTTCACAGTCTTTGTTTTTATCAAGAGTCTTGTCGAAATCTGCTGCTTTCATGATTTCATATAATGGCATTTCAGATAACGAATCAGAGCCTGAAGCAGCTACGTTGACTGTATCGGAAACAATATCGAGATCATTTCCCGCTCCTTTTTTCAGGGCATCAATGAGAATTTCAGTTCGCGGATGTCTTTGATAATCATTTTCCATAATCAATAATACTTTTTTTCGGGGAAAATTGGCGGCAAGGTATTTTCCCAGAATAATTCCCTGAGCTGTATAATAACGATTTTCATATTCCATGAAATTTTTACTGGAAATATCGCCCTTTTCCAAGCTGACGATATACCATTTTTCTCCGTTACGGACCAGGGTTATATATACATCGAATTCATTTTCCAAAGAAACCGGAATTTTGACATAGAGTTCCGGTTCACCATATTTGAGATTACCTTGCGGGTGCTTTTTTATATTTTTATAAAGTCCCGCCAGAATATCACTTTCTTCTTTCTTTAAAATGGTATTATCTCGGGCAAGTAATTTCATATCGAGATCGTCTTCTTTCAATGCTTTGATAAATGACTGCGCAACTTTTTCCGCTTGCGCTAAATCTATATTCCTCTCTGCGCTGATGCCTGTTATGGTTATCAACAGTGCGGCAATAAAATAAATAGTTTTCTTCATGCTCATTCCTCCCTATTTGAATTGAATGATTCTAAAAAATATCTCATTGGATAGGAAAAAGTCAAGTCGAGGAGAGTTAAGAATTGAAAAGATTTTCGCTAAAGATTTTCTTTTCTTTTGCTAAGATTTGGGTATATTAAACGTCAAATTGGAAAATGAAAGGATGTTTTCGTGTTGTCGAAAGAAGATTTATTCGAACAGATGATCGATTCTGACGGGGTGATGTTCCGGAATCTGGCGTTTCGGGTTACCGGCAATCTGCATGATGCCGAGGACGCTGTTCAGACTGCCCTGATCCGGGCGTGGAATAAATTCTTCCTGTTTTCGAATCAGGCGAAAGTATCCAGTTGGGTTTGCCGGATCATTATCAATGAGAGTTACAATATCCAGCGGAAGCGGATGCGGGAAGGCTGGAAAATCTCCGAATATGATTCCGGGGAGTTATCCGAAGCTCCGGCCAAAAGCGCGGTTGAAAAACTGGAGGCGGCCATTGCCGGCTTACCGGAATTGTACCGGGTGACGATCCAAATTGCAGTTCTTTCGGAGCACTCCGCCCGCGATGCCGCCCGGTTTTTGAATTGTTCCGAAAATACCTTGTATCAGCGTGTTCACAAAGCAAAACTCTTGCTAAAAGAGTCAATGAAGGAGAACGATTATGAAGAATGATGAACTGGATCATATTCTTTCTCTCTGTAAAGAAGTACAGCAGAAGAGAGTAGAGAAGGCCGGAGAGCTTTCCGTCGAAAAATTGAAGGCCGGTTTCAGGGCCAAACGGCAAGAGGCCGGAGGTAATTATTGGCCCGTCTTGAGGATTGCCGCTATTTTTGTCCTGGTACTGGCGGCCGGGGCGATTCTGCTCCGTTCGCTTCCGGAGAAAAAAAATCCGGCGACGGAGCTTTATGCTGATATCGCCGGGATGTTCGAGCCTGACGTGAGGGTGGTAATGATCGATGACG
Source organism: Victivallaceae bacterium (assembly GCA_031548025.1). GTDB lineage: Bacteria > Verrucomicrobiota > Lentisphaeria > Victivallales > Victivallaceae > UBA5239. Next base: position 12,132 of record JAVBRM010000154.1, read on the forward strand.
AGGTGATTACCTGTGAGCCGGAGGCGGACAGAAAGTGGAATGGTCTGACTACCTACAATGTTTCCCTGCCGGATGGAAAAATGCTGACTTTCCGCAGCAAAGAGGAAGATACGTTGTCATTGGATTCCGGAAATGTCAAAGGGGATATTGTGGTATCCCGTGCTGATGCCGGTACCATGGTTATTGATATTACCTTGAACATAACCGGAAAGAAAATCCGGAAAATAGTGGTGATAGATGCATGAAGACTATTTCTAACCACGGAATACATGGAAGGGGAATACGAAAAGAGAGAATTTTTTTTAGGAAAGAGGGAGGCAATAGAACGGCTTTGCAAACCTCTTTCCAATCCTTACTTCGTCCCTTTCCGTGGTTTCCGTGTATTCCGTGGTTTAAGCTGACCTGCTTCGTACTTTTATTCTGCGGGATTGGGTTGATGGCGGCTCCGAAAATTGCGGTGACGGGGGATATTTCACTGGCGGACCTGGTTACGGCCGAATTTTCGGGGAAGGGGGAGTGGGAATTGTTGGAGCGTTCCGGGATCAATAAAGTTTTGACGGAACAGGGACTTGCGGAAAAAACTCTTTCCAGCCAACAGCTTCGGCGCTATTTTCCGCATGTCGATTTCTGGGTGATTGTTCATGCCGACCGCCTGGTTATTTTCAATGCCAAAAACGGTTACCGTCTGGCCGACCGGAAAATTACCGGCCGGGATATGGCACCCGGGTTGGTGTTGGATGAGTTACTCAAAAGTATCCGGAAAAAAGAGGCGGAAGATACGATTTATCTTTCGACAATATCGGTTCGCGAGGTCGGGGTGTCGCGCGCGTTAAAGCCGAAAATCGACGAATTCGTCGACGCGGTGGAATCGAGGTTGCTGGAAAATCCGAAGGTGCAAATGTTGGAGCGCTCCCGGTTGGGATTGGTCAATGAAGAGCGGAAGCTCGCGGAAAAGCAGTTTGAGCTGGTTCCTTCGACGCGTTTGCTCACATTTGAGTTTGAATCCGGGAGCGAGAACGAGACGGTCGATATTAAGGTTCTGGTCGGAGATTTGAACCGCAAGAATTTCGGACGGATTGAACGGAAAGATGTTTTTTCGAATATTTCAGCCATGATCCGGTTGATTTCATTGGAGATAGAAATAAGCCTTGAGAAAAAGGAGCCGATGGCGGCGAAACAGAGCCTGATCGAATCGGATCGTTTTTTTCGCGAGAGTGAAGAGCTCTGGCAGAGCGCGGCTTATGACAAGGCGTTGACCAGGATTCAAGCGGCGCTGGCCCTGGAGCCGGACAAGCCGGAATTTCTGGAAATGGAATTGCGGATCAGGTGCAAGCTCTGCGGACAAATGAGGTGGGATGCCCAGCGGGGAGAGGCTTCCGAAAAGATCGCGGACCTTTACGAAACGTTCATGCAAGCCGAACCGAATTCCAGACTGCTTTTGACGGCATTTCGCAGCTATACGGAGATTTTCCAGATAAGAAATTCCCGGGAATTTGAAAAGGCTTCCGAAGAGACGCGCGCCAGAATGCGTGCGGTCGCGGCAAGATACCGGGTTCAGAGAAATATTTCCCGACAGATGTTGTCACCCTCCTTCCTTCCTGAAAAAATGTATTCGGTTCCGGATTTGAAGCATTATCTCTGGCAGCTCAGAAATGGGGACAGTCTGCGTTTTTTTGATCTGGCCAATATGCTGAAAGAACTCCAGGAACTTCAATTGCAGTTCTATCGGTCCGTGGATGATTTTCTGCGGCGCAATCCGGAAAAAACGGAGGAGGTAAACCGGCTTCTGCGGTCACTGTACGGGTGGATTATCCAGGAGCCGATGTCCAGAAAAAGCGAATGGACGGAGTATATTCAGGGAACGCCTCCGCTGCTGGATTTGCTGGAAAATTCGCCGATAACGATGTTTCGCAACGAGTGTATCGCCATCCGCTTTATCCTGCGTGTGGAGGGAAAAACGGTTTCCCCGGATATGCTTGCTTTGGAAACAGATCGCTATCTGAACGATCTGGTCAAATTTTCCCCCACCGCGCTGGAGGAAATCGTCATGACCCGCAAGTATCCGGAATCCGATTTGCAAGTAATGAATAACCGGGTTTTGTTCTGGTTGTCCAAATATATGCCCGATCAGTCTTTTGACGAAGCTCGTGGGTTTGTCATTGACCGGATTCGTCGCATGGCCGACATCAGTAATGAAAAATTACAGATTCCGCTGTTGATCGGTCTTTTCGCCTCTGACAATGGGAAAGCTTTATCCGGGCTCTTGGCAGAAAAGGAGGCCCTGCGGAGATTTGCCGCCGCCAGAATTTACAATATGCAGTATGGGGATTGGCTTAATTCGCTTACCGGCCAATTGCTCAAACAGCAGAATGATGCTCCGGAAATTGCCGCCTTGAAGCATGAAATTTTTGCAGGACTTAACAAAGATATGATGGTGTATTATAGTTCCTGGGAGAAGCTTCTGGGTAAATCATCGGCGATTTGCCTGGGAGCGGCCGAATTTGAAGGGGAGCTTTATTTGGTTCTGGCGTTGCGCGGAGAAAAATCCGGATTGTATCTGGTGAAATATTCGCCGGAGAGCGGTTGCCGGATTTTGTCTGAAATCACGGGGTTGAATGTGACGTACGGGCAGGAATACGAATCGGAAGCGTCTGTTTATCTGGCCGCTTCTGACAAGGTCGTGGTCGTTCCTGGAAGGTCGGCCCTGCATCTTTTTGAACTGAAAAGTGCAACCTGGCGCACGATCGATGATCCCATAGGTAAAAATGCATTGACCGAATCGGCGGTCCTGGGCGACCGGATATATCTGCTTTATTCGGAGCGTGGCGCGGTTGATGACCGGAGATCCCGCCGGGGGAAGCGCACCGGAATTTCGGCATTGATTTCCTATAATCTCGAAGGGAAAGACCGGGTCACTCATTTTCATACGAACCGGGCGGATAAGTTGAATATGATGGATTATGAGGGCGCCAAGGGGGAAGTCTTCCGCAACCTGGCTCCGCTCGATGAGGACAGATTGGTATTTCAGTCGGAAACCGGGGTGTGGGAATTTCATACCGGAACCGGGGTGTTCCGCAAAATTTTCATGTCCGACGGCAAATCCAGTCATTATGTCCGAATGACGGTGGCGAACCGGAAAATATATATTACTTCGACCGATTATTCCGGAATGTTCAGCGCCATTGATCCGGTCGAAGGTTCCAGCGAGGTATTGCTCGGGTTTGGACCCGTGGATTTGAACGAAATACCGCTTTGCCGCTTGGATAAAAACTTTTTGATCGTAGATCGGCAAAACGGTTACCGCAACGCCAATCATCCGTTTTTTCGGCAAGGGGATCTTCTGTATATCGGCGGTTTGCGGCCGTGCTGTTTGAACTTGACCAAACCGGAAGAGTCGCCGGTCCTGGTCCTGCCGCCGTGTTTTCAACTTTTGCAGATCGGTAGCAAGATTGCGTTTATCAGTCGCCAACATCTTTTTATCATATCGGAGAAGGAGGTCGGATTATGAGAATGTTGCTGTTTTTTCTTTTCCCGCTGCTGCTTCTGGCGGAGGAGGGAGGCCGGATCAATCTTCATGCAGGCAGACTTCAGGAAATTCCGGTGCCGGTTGCCGAGGGCGAGAAGTGGGAGTTGATCGCTGAGCATGGGCGTTTGTTGGGGGAGGGGACCGGAAAGGCCTCGGTTCAGGTGGCGGAATTGGAGCCGGGAACGTCCCTTGACGCAATTTTCAAGACCGGCAAAAATCAGGAAAAGCTCCGGTTCTGGTCTTTTCCGCTGCTGTCGTTTGAAATTCAGGCGGAATCTTCCAAGCTTGAGCGGATTTTCAACACGCAATTGCGTGCCGGAACCGTGCCGCCGGAAAAAGAGCCGGTCATCGTGGCGACGGAGCATATTGATCAGACGGTTTTCAAGCCACAGAAAAAAATATTCCTGGTCTTTCCCGATAAAAGCGAATTTCCGCTGGATTTGGTGGGAAAATGGGAGGGAATATCGCTCCATCGCGCTAAGATTTCCGGTACTTTGGGCGTCATATTAGAGAAAAAAGAGCGGACACTGAATCTCGATGGCGATTTCAGTTACGCCATTCTGAGGCGCGGGCCTCAAAAAGTCATCGTTTTCAGCCCGGGATTTGAATTCGATGAAATTGAAAATATTGTATTAATAAGAAAACTTTTACAGGAGAAACAAAAATGAAGACTATTCTCTCGGCTTTATTTGCATGTGGTTTAATGGCAACTCCGCTTCTGGCGCAAGAAAAAACTCAGCAACCGCCGGCGGCTGCCGACGAGTCGCGGACGGTCGAACTCGTGCCGACCGTGGCCGTTTTGCCCTTCGAGGGGCGTGGGCGTAATTTCGAAAACGTCAATATCGGCAAGTCCGTCGCCGAACTGTTGAGCATCGGCCTTATGGAAAACGGAGTCGAAACGGTGGAACGTGCGGAGTTGGACAAGGCATTGGACGAATTGCAACTTTCCGGCATCGGACTGGTTTCGAAGGATTCTCAACTTAAGCTCGGACAGTTGCTCGGGGCGAAGATTCTGATTACCGGTTCGGTCTTTAACGATGGCAAAAAGAATTTTGTGGTGGCCAAAGTGATTGGCACGGAAACCAGCCGGGTCATCGGAGCCAGCGTCAGCGGCCAGAATGAACCGACGGAAATGGTCGGGGAGTTGCAGAAAAAAATAACCGAATTGCTGGAAAAGCGCAGTGGCGCTCTGTTGCCGAAAGTGTTGACGGAAAAGTCCGTGGCATCCGCCCTGTCTGCGACCGTCAAGGGGGCCAAGCGGAAGGTTTACGTCAGTGTTTCAGAGAATATCTCGGTGCCGGCGATCGACCCGGCCGCTCAGACGGAACTGGAAAAACTACTCCTGGAATTGGACTTCGAGGTGGTATCAAGCCGTTCCGATGCTGAATTCGCGATTACCGGGGAAGCCTTTGCGGAAAATGCCGGGACGTATCATAAATTTGTCAGCGCGGCGGCGCGGATTGAAATGAAGATCACCGCCGTTAAGGGTGACAAATTGCTTGCGTCCGGCAAGCAGAAGGAACGCATCGCCGGTGTCTCTTATCAGGTAGCCGCCAAAGATGCGATCGGGCAGGCGGCGCTCCGGCTGGCTCAGGAACTCTTGCCGGTTATGAAATAAGCGGATACAATCCACAGCGATGATTTGCAAGGGACAACCGAATCTGTTCGGTTGTCCCTTGCCGCACAAGAAAGATTAAAGGAGAAGAATATTATGGAGCTTTCCGCCACCATTGGTTTTCCGGCCGTGATTACTCTTTTTTTGTGTACGTATTTGACTTTTTATCGGAAATATAGTATTTCCTATCGTATTATTTTATACTGCGGAACCGTATATTTTTTGTTTCGAACGTGGTGGGAAGGGCAAATAACCAGAGAAATACCATTGGAGAGTGTGTCGATTCGTATAGATTTATTGATTCTGAGCCCCTTGGACTTTGCTATTCTCGGAGTGTGCCTGGCTTTATTGCTGAGTCCATTTTTGAAATCCAATGGCAAAAATGATTGATCTGAATAATTTTCCTGATCTCAATGGTTTGATAAACTTGCATAATAATCGCTCATGTGATAAATTATAATTGCGTAAAACGTAAAAGGAGTAGAGTTATTATGGAAGAAGAAGCCAAAGACGTCGTGATCCAGGAAAAGAAATCCAAAAAGAAAAAACCGTTATGGTTGAAAATCGTCTTATGGGTTTTACTCGGAATTTTGGTGCTGCTGATCGGGACTCTGATCTTTATCGACACCATCTTGACTACCGGAATCCGGACCGGCGGGAGTTTGATTATGAAAACCAAGGTCGAAGTGGATTCTGTGAGTTTACGGCCGCTGCTCGGTACCTTGGACATTAAAGGGCTCAGGGTTTTCAATCCGCCTGACTTTAAAGACGGTTGCGCCATTGAGCTGCCGAGTTTCCACGTCGGACTTGAGGTCAAGTCGCTGCTGACGAATAAAATCATCGTCAATAAGGTGGAAATTGTCGGGATCAAGGTCAATTATGAGCCGACCATAAAAGGCGGAAGCAACCTCCAGGCTATTGTCAATAATATGGATGATCCGAACAAGAAGCCGCCGGCTGAGGCCACGAAAGACAAAAAAGCAGCGGAAGGCGCCGCCAAGACGGTTGTCATCAAGGAATTGAATGTCAGCGAGGGGGGCATCGGGATTACGATGTTCAGCCTGACGACTCCGATTCCGTTGCCGCCGATCAAGATGACCGGCATCGGCGAGAAGAGCGACGTTACCATGGCTCAGGCCGTCAGTATCTTCTTTAAAGAACTGCTCGCCAGCGTGGTCAATGTTTCCAGCCAGGTGGTCGGCAATGTCGGTTCGGCGGTAAAAAGCGCCGGAAGTACCATCGGCAGCGGTATTAGTTCCGGCGCTCAGAGCGTCAGCGATGGTGTCAAAGGCATTTTCAGCAGTGGTGAGGCCGCCGCCAAGCAGGAAACAGCCAAAAAGTAATTCACTATATCTATAATTATCGCCCGGCAGTGCAAGTGCATCGCCGGGCGAATTCTTTTTTGTTTCTACCCTTGTAGTTCAATTATAAGCGTTTATATTATATCTATTCAATCGGAGGAATGAATATATGACTATATCCGCCGCCCACCAGCGTTCGGCCTTTGCCGTAATCGACCCGGCTTATTCCATTGACGAATTGATGCCTCCCAAGCCGGTACAGCCGGTCTGGCTTTACCCACGTGCCGAGTATGAATGTTTTATGTTGCAGAAAATGCGCGAAGACGTCAAGGTCGCTAAGTTGCGGGTTGGTTATCCCGGTTGTTTTCATACTCCATGCGCCAAGGTGTACTTCCGGCGCAAAGTTCGCCGGGGTGAGTTGGAAATAAGTATCAATGGCGCAGTAAGATCATTTCTGAACGGCGAGGTACTCAATAATTACTGCGAAATTCCCTGTGACGGTATGCTTCTGCTTGAAATTGAGGTCGGCGATGTTACTGCAGGTTTACCGGCATTGGCATCGGAATTGGAAGGTTGGGAGGCGTCGATTGACGGAGTTGAGTATACCAGGGCGGTTCCCGGAGGTTTGCCGACCGGAGACGAGCTGCCGCAAATGGCCGTGACGTTGAATAATTATGCGCCGTGCTGTTATGACGCCGGGCGCGAGATCTTGGCTTGGGTGGAAGTCCGGGCAGTGGCGAAGCCGGAGTTCGGTTTCGGAGAGTCATTGTTCGAATTGGAAAACCGTGATCCGGAGTTGTCCGAGCAGAATCTGGAACTGGTCGAAAAAGCCCCCGGAATCTGGGGCTCGCCGACTCTGCTGGCTTTCCGGTATTTGAGAGTGAAGGGGGAGGGAATCGAGGGCGTGAACTGTCGTGCGGCGTTTACTCCGGCGCGTTACCGGGGGGCCTTTGCCGCCGATCCGGAATTGACGCGAATCTGGATGTGTTCGGCTTATACTTTGCGGCTTTGCCTTTACCATTTTCAGATTGACGGCATTAAACGCGATCGCTTGCCGTGGGTTGGCGACCTGGCGCTCAGTTTGCTGGCAAATGCCTATGTATTCGGCGATCCGGAACCGGTCAGACGGACTCTGACGGTGCTCGGGCGCGCCGGTATCCGAGAAAAACACCTGAATGGGATCGTCGATTATTCGCTCTGGTATCTGATCTGTCATGATCTTTTTCAGTTGTATTGGGATGACAAGGAATTTCTCGAGCTTCAGTATGCCGAAATCAAAGACCTGGTGCATGTACTGTTCGAGCAGTCCGGAGACGAACTGTTTTTGCCGCCCGGTACCTGGTTGTTCATCGACTGGGTTGAAGGGGAAAAAATGACGGCGCTGCAGATTTTGTATTATTGGGCATTGAACGCGGCCGCCAGGCTGGCGGGGCGGATGGATGACCTGGAGTTGGCATGCAACTGTCGTGATTACGCCAGGCGTTTGCAAGGGAAGATCATGGCAACGGCGTATGACCGCGATAAAGGCCTGTTTTTTGCCGGGCCGGGCAATCCGGCATCCGGGTTTACCCGGCATCCGAATTTTCTGGCGATTTTGGCCGGAGTAGTCAGCGGGGAGCAGGTCAGGGCTGTTGCGGAAGCGCTGGCAGGGACTGAAATGGCGCCGGTGGGGACCCCTTATCAGGCTTCTTTGGAGATTCTGGCGTTGTATCGGGCGGGAAAAGCCGAAAATGCGATCGAGCGTTTGCGTAAGCTTTGGGGCGGAATGTTGGCAATGGGAGCCACTACTTTTTTTGAAGCCTATGACGAAGCCAAGCAGGGGGATGAGCATTACAGTTTCTACCGGCGTCCTTATGGCTTGAGCCTTTGCCATGCATGGAGCGCGGGGCCGGCGGCTTTACTGCCGATCATTTTCTTTGGTGCGGAACCGACCGGGGACGGTTGGAGCGACTATAAGATTGATAAGCTTGCCGATATGCCGAGAGACGCGGCGGTCTCCATTCCCACTCCAAATGGTGAAATCCTGCTTGAATCATAGGAACTTTGCTTATGGAACGTCACAAGACGATTTTTTCAGCCTCGAACAGAGTGCCTGCGGGCTGATTCCCATGACTTTTGCCGCTTTGACCTGACTGTTGGCGGAGCGGCGCATTACTTCCAGGAGATAACATTCGTCGAGTTCTTTTTGCGACGGCAAATCATGTATTCCCTGAAATAGCTTAGCCAATTGTCTGGAGGCATTGCTCTGAGCTGCCAAGTCTGCGGTTGCACGGGCCAATAGTTTTTCCAATTTTTGATTGCCGGATTTTATATTCATAGTTCCCTGATTTGTTTTTCGATATAAATATTATCGGGCTGGTCGTTTTTTCAAGTGCCGGTCATGAAAATAACTATATTTGTTAAGTAGACTGATATTGGTAATTATTCAATTGAACGCTATAATATCATCATGAAAATTGAATTTATTAGCAACCGGGCGATTTACGAGCGGGTGATCCGGGACCAGGTGCCGCAAACGGCCAGACGTCTCTGGATTGCCACTGCCGATATCAAGGATATGTATGTGGAAAAGCCCGCGTTATTGCGCAAAACCATGGTTCCGTTTCTCCAGATTCTGTCCGAACTTCTGGAACGCAAGGTCGAAATCAGGTTGATCCACGCCAAAGAACCCGGTCCGGCTTTCCGCAAGGATTTCGACAAATATCCAGGCCTGTGGAGCGGATTGGAACGGGTGCTTTGCCCGCGGGTTCACTTCAAATGTATCATCATGGATGGCAAATTGGCTTATTTCGGCAGCGCCAACCTCACCGGCGCGGGAATGGGAGCCAAGGGCGAAAATCGGCGCAATTTTGAGAACGGCGTATTCACCGACAGCCCGCATTTGATTGAACCGCTGGCCGAACAGTTCGACGCGGTGTGGCGTGGCGATTTCTGCGGCAAATGCGAACGCCGCGAGTACTGTACCGACTGCCCGATCTAATACGAAGTCGCTTTCAAACATAGACGAAGACTTGCCCTTTCGGGCGCCTTTGTGTATAGTGTCCTCGCTCGATGCTCGCATCGGTCTGCGGGACAATGCACAAAATTGCTTCGAAATGTCTGCGCTTCGTCATCTATGTTTGAAAGCGAATTCGTATAATAGCAATGATTGCTGATTTGAGTGTAATTCCGGCGCAGAACGCGAATTACTTCATCAGATGCAAAATTTCTTGCAGTTTCGACGACCCCGTCAAAACTATTTCCAATGAGAATAATTGACTTATTTTGTTTATGGCCAATAGTTTGCGCTTGATATTTTCAAAAATCATGCTAACGTATTGATATATTTAATAAATTAATAATAAAGAGGATATGAGAAAT
>JAVBRM010000087.1:0-64113 GCA_031548025.1 Victivallaceae bacterium
ATTTCTCATATCCTCTTTATTATTAATTTATTAAATATATCAATACGTTAGCATGATTTTTGAAAATATCAAGCGCAAACTATTGGCCATAAACAAAATAAGTCAATTATTCTCATTGGAAATAGTTTTGACGGGGTCGTCCCTTTCCATAATTTTCAATTATCAATTTTCAATTATTATAGCCGGAGGGGGTTGTTCCGGTCATTTTTTTGAACTGGCGGTTGAAGCTGGAGAGGCTTTGATAACCACAGCGCAGGGCGACTTCCGCGATGGAGTATTTGCGGCTGCTTAAATCGGTTTTTGCCATGGTCAGGCGGAGTTTTTCGCGGTATTCGGTGGGGGAGCACCCCATGGCTTCCCGGAAAATCCGGCGGAAATGAACCGGGCTCATGCCGCACAAGCGGGCCGATACGGCCAGTGAGCATTCTTCACGGTAGGTCGCATTCAAATGCTGAATCGCCGGTTGAATCCGCAGATATTCGTCACTCGCCGGGTAATTGCCACTAGCAATTGCCGTACTGAACGCATCTTTCAGGGCCAGGCACAGCAGCACCGTCAGGGCGACGGTTTCTTCGCGCCGGGGAGCGGCCAGTCGCAGCCGTTGAACAATATCGAGAATTTCAGGGTGCTCGCCGCCGATGATATTCGTGAAATTTTCACCATGCAGACGGTTCAGAAAGGCAAGGTCGTAGTCCGGGAAATGCGGCAGAATCAGTTGTTGAAAATCCGCATAGAACCAGATCCAGCGGCTTTCCGTCCCCGGCGAGCTCTGGGCCAGATGCGGGACCATCCGGGGAATAAACAGCACATTGCCCTCCCGGAACGGCATAACTTTGTTTTCCACGATGAAAATTCCTTCGCCGCCCAGGCACAGGCCCATTTCCACCTGATTGTGGCGGTGCAAGTAGTGAATCGGACGGTCACTCTGTTGGAAAATCCGGCCTCGCAGAAACGGCAAATCAGCCGGTAAGTCAATCGGATTATCGAGAATCTCAAATTTTGATCGTTTTTGCATATATTAAGTTTTATCCTGCGCAGATTTATGCAATAAGATACATTATAATATATCACATCCACCAAAAAATCAAACCTGCGAGGTAAAAAATGTTGATCGGCGGTTATCATGATCCATTGACTTTGTTGAACCATGAAATCAGGCAGCTCGAAGAGGAAGGGTATCTGGTCCCCGCCTCTCTCAAAAAAGACACCGCAATGTTGAATCCGGAAAAAGACGCTTTCAACGAAACAGCGATCAAAGCGATTTATGCGCGTTTGGTCGACTTGCCGCGCGATCCCGGTTTTCAGTTTTGCGAGCCAAATGATCTGGAGGAGATCCGCCGCGAACGTCCCGACGGCCCCCGTCAACTTCCGGTCAATCTTTCCGAGGATGAATTGCTGGATAAATTCCACGGCGCATGGCTTGGGCGTTCGGTGGGGTGCGCCCTTGGGAAACCGGTCGAAGGCATGGGCATGCGGGCCGGCTGGACCGGAATCAAGCGTTATCTGGAAAACCGTTCCGACTGGCCGCTGACCGATTATTTCAGTCGAACGGATTGCGGCGACGGGCTCACAGTCGGTTGCGCGCCTTCCTGCCGGGAAAATATCGCTTACATGGAAAGCGATGACGACATCCGCTATACCCTGCTGGGGTTGCAGATCATGGAAACTTACGGCTACAGTTTTACTTGGTGCGATGTCGCCGAAACCTGGAATCAGATGCTGCCGATGCGTCTTGTCTGTACAGCGGAGCGCCAGGCGCTGTTGAATCTCAATCTCCGTCCCCAGGCCGCCACCAAGGAATTCACGCGGCGGTTCAACAATCCTTACCGGGAGTGGATCGGGGCGCAAATCCGCGCGGACTTCTGGGGCTGGGCTTGCGCCGGAAACCCGGAATTGGCGGCTGAACTCGCCTGGCGCGACGCTTCCTGGACCCACACCGGCAACGGCATTTACGGTGAAATGTTCTTTGCAGCACTGCAGGCGGCGGCGTTCGCAGAAAACAACATGGAGCGTCTGATTGAGATCGCCCTGAGCGAAATCCCCCGGAACTGCCGCCTCGCCGCCGCCATCAGGGATATCGTTATTCAAGTCCAGCAAAACCCGGATATGGAATCGTGTTTCCGGTATATCTGCGACAAATACCAGGCCATGAGCGCAGTCCATACCATCAACAACGCGGTCTTGTGCGTCGCGGCGCTGTTGCTGGGCCAAAACGATCCGGACCGAACGATCTGCATCGCTGTAATGGGCGGGCTGGACACCGACTGCAACGGGGCCACCGTCGGCGCCGCCGCAGGCATAATCAGCGGGCATAGCAACTTCGGCGGGACTCTGGCAGACCGCCTCAACGATACGATCAAAGGAATGTTCGGGCAATTTCAGGAAAACACCATGACCGAGCTGGCCCGACGAACCCTGGCCGTTTACCGGCGAAAGGAGGGATAATACGAGGGTGCTGCTCGCCCCCTAGCACTCCCCCCCGGCAGGACAACTGTCCTGCACCATGATTCTTTAGGAGAAAAGGTATTTTTTCGCAAGGGACAACCGAACGGATTCGGTTTTCCCTTTGCAAACCTCTTTCCAATCCTTTCCTGTAGGATTCGGTAACTTTTATTTAAAATAATTTTCAAAAGCTTGCGCGAAGTTACAGGAGCGATATATTATTGCCATAACAGGGGGTTATAACCGCTGGAGGGCCGAAACATGAAAATGACGCTTATGACCGGTAAAATTATTTTTGTGGGTGTAGTTGTCTGCGGCATTGTAGTAGCTGCCGGAGTGGTTGGTTATCACAACTGGGCTTTTACGGCCGCAGGGAAAACATGTTTGGCAAAAGATGCTTATTGCAAAGGGGATTATGTAAAGGCTCTGGCGCTGATGAAAGATGCGGATCAGAATGATCCGGAAATTCAATGCTTCTTCGGTTGGATGTACTACAAGGGCGAAGCCGGATTGTCCAAAGATTCCGTAAAGGCGGTTGAATTTTATCGCAAGGCCGCTGAGCAAGGAGAAGCCGCTGCCCAGAATAGCCTGGGGTGGATGTATTACCTGGGCGAAGGCGGGTTGCCGCAGGATTCGGTTAAAGCCGTCGAATGGTTTCGCAAGGCCATTGAACAAGGAGAGGCTTTTGCTCTGAATAACTTAGGGTTGATGTATAACAAGGGTGAAGGCGGATTGCCAAAGGATCCAGTAAAGGCGGTGGAGTATTACCGCAAGGCGGCCGAACAGGGCAATGCGCTTGCACAGTGCAATTTAGGAATAATGTATCAAAAGGGCGAAGGCGGATTGCCGAAGGATCCAGTAAAGGCGGTCGAATTCTACCGCAAGGCGGCTGAACAGGAACATGTGAACGCGCAATGCCAAATGGGTTGGATGTATCTTCACGGAGCCGGAGTTCCGCTGAATGATGCCGAAGCGGTTAAATGGTTTCGCAAAGCTACGGAACAAGACCATGCGTGTGCGCAATATTATTTAGGTTGGATGTATAGCCAGGGGAAAGGCGATCTACCGAAGAATGATATCGAGGCGGAAAAGTGGTATCGCAAGGCGGCCGAACAGGGCGATAGGGAGGCGCAGTATTATCTGGGGGTGATGTATCAAAACGGTGAAGGCGGATTAACCAAGAGTGATATCGAGGCAGTTAAATGGTTTCATAAAGCAGCAGAACAAGGGCATGAAATGGCTAAAACCCAATTAACGGCATTGGAAGTAAATCTTAAGAGATAGGGCATTGTGTTTTGTTAGGTTTTGGTTAAATTTACCCGGTCCGGTATTGCGACATCTCCAATCGGGTTTTATATTATATATGTATCGTTGGAGATATATGAATTATACATGTAAATTACTATTACTGGGGATAATGGCGGTTTTGCTGACTGGATGCGGCAAGACCAACAATGCAACAGTCGATAGGGTTAAGGTTATCCGCGGCAATGGCCAGTGCGCCATGCCAGGAGAAGATTTCGAGCATCCACTGCTTATTGAACTGACCAGCCAAGCGGGAAAAAATATTTTAGGCGGCAACGGCAAGCGCCAGCCGGTAGTCGGCAAAAAAGTTTTTTTTCGCCCCTGCCCTCTATCCGATCTGACGTTATCCGCGCCGGAAGGTATTTCCGATGCGGGCGGCATGGTTCATGTCCGGGTCAAGGCCGGCCGGAAAATCGGCGACCAATACCTGAAAATCATTCCGGAAGAAGCCCCGAATAAAGTTATTCGGGTCCGTTTTGTCACCGGGGTGGAAATCAGCGGCGGCAACCAGGAAGTCGGCCCCGAAGATTCACTTCCCGAGCCGATCTCGGTCAAAGTGGTCGATTCGGACGGAAAACCGATGACCGGTATTCCGGTATATTTCAAGATTCTCCATGCCCCTTCACCCAAGGATACCGGAGCCCTGACACAATCCCGGGTGCTTACCGACGACGACGGCGAAGCCAAGACCAATATGATTACCGGCACCATCACCGGGGATTATCATATCAATGTGGAAATCTCCGATCCCAAAGGTTCACTTGTAACCCGTGGAATTCAGATCCGGGAAATGGCGTTGAATCTTCGCGGACTGCTGATTTCCACCCTGGGGGGATTGGCGATTTTTGTCTTCGGCATGAAACTGATGAGCGACGGGCTCAACAAAGCCGCCGGGGACAAAATGCGGAATATTCTACATTTTTTCTCGAGCAACCGTTTTGTGGCGGTTTTTGCCGGGGCGATGGTTACCGCGATCATCCAATCCTCGAGTGCCAGCACCGTCATGGTCATCGGTTTCGTCAATGCCGGGCTGCTGAATCTGGTCCAGTCGATCGGGATCATTTTCGGGGCCAATATCGGCACCACCATTACCGCCCAGATCATTTCTTTCGACATTGCCGGAATCGCGTTGCCGGCGATCATCACCGGGTTGGTGATGATGTTCTTCACTTTGAAGTGGATGACCGGCTGGGGTGAAACAGTACTGGGGTTCGGATTGCTCTTTTTCGGCATGGCCATGATGAGCGATTCCCTGAAATTGATTTCGGATTTTCCGGCATTCATCAATTTTTTCAGTTCGTTCGACTGTTCGCCTGAGAAGGGCGTCATGCCGCTCGGCGCCACCTTGGGGGCCATCGGAATCGGGATCGTGGTGACGGTAATCATCCAGAGCAGTTCCGCGGTTATGGGGATCATTTTGGCGCTGGGTGCCAGCGGGCTGTTGAACCTTTATACCGCGGTACCGCTGATTCTCGGCTCGAACATCGGAACCACCATTACCGCGCTGCTGGCGGCGATCCCCACCAATCGCATCGGTAAACAGGCCGCCATTGCCCATACGATTTTCAATGTCAGCGGAGTTCTTCTGATGCTGATCGGTTTTTATATACCGTCCGGCAACTCCGAGCACCCGATATTCTTTTCCATGATTGAGGCAATCACTCCCGGCAATGTCCTCACCGCCATTCCCCAGAATATGCCACGCCATATCGCCAACGCCCACACCATGTTCAATGTGTTTACCACGCTTCTCCTGATACCTTTTATTCCGCAAATCGCCAAACTCTGTGAATGGCTGCTTCCGGCGAAGAAGGAAAAGGTCAAATACAATTATCTCGAACCGTACCTTCTGGATACTCCCGCAATCGCGCTTGAACAGACGGTTCGTTCACTATGCTACATGGTCAAAGAATCATGGCAAATGGTCGATGAGGCGTTCAACAATCATTTTATGAAGTCCAATGTCGACGAAGTCAAATTCAAAGTTTTGGAGGAACGCGAGGATCGGGTGGACGACCTGCAGGCGGAAATCACCGACTATCTGATCCAGATAACCCGCCGCGAACTCTCCAATCCTCAATCTGAAATCATTCCGCTACTGATGCATTGTACCAACGACGCCGAGCGCGTCGCCGACCATACCGCCAATATTCTGGCACTGACCGAACGCCTGCAGGAGGCCAGCGGCGATCTTTCGATCAAGGGGCGCAACGACCTCGAGACCATGTATAGTTTTGTCAAAGATCTCGCCATCAATATCCTGGCCGCCCTGGAATCCCAGGAATCGTCATATATCACCAAGGCCCTGGCCGATGAGAGAGAAATCAACCGCCTGGCCACAGAGCTGGAAGCCGGCCACATCGAGCGTCTGCGTCTGGGACTTTGCGATGCGATCGTCGGAGTAATTTACATCGAATTGATCGGTGAGCTCGAAAAAATCGCCGATCACCTGACCAACATCGCCGAACGCACCCGCGCCATCCAAAAACACTACGTCGACCTTGGCTGGGATTCCCCGGATCAGTCAAACCCCTGACTTGACTTTTTTATTTTCGCACGTATTATATAAATAATAAAACACGTGTCAAATATAAGGAGGCTTACTATGGCAATGTCGAAATTGACTCTGACTGCTCCGCCTGAAATAATTGCATTGGCCGAGGAACAGGCCAAGCGCGAGAATACCAGCATTTCCGCAATGTTTGCGAATTTCGTGATCGCAAAATCAAAAATTTCAAACAGGAAACCGCGGACCAAGATTGGCCCCCTGACCAAATCATTGTCCGGTATTGTCAAACTGTCGAATGACTTCGATGAAAAAGAGTTCATGAGTCAGGTATTCTCGGATAAATACAAGGTTGACAAATGAAGCTTTTTATCGATACCAATGTAGTGATTGATGTTATCGGCGGACGGGAACCATTTCTCAAAGATTCGCAAGAAATTCTAACCCTGTGTGAGTCGGAAAAAGCGGAAGGGATCATTTCAACGCTGACTCTTTGCACGATCGCCTATGTTCTTCGCAAGAACATCTCCACGCAATTGATGAAGAAAAAGTTGCGGGAGTTTCGCAATATTCTCAAGCCGATTGATTTGTCAACCTCAATCCTAGACAAAGCGATTGACTCTGATATTGCCGACTTCGAAGATGCGGTCCAATTTTTCACCGCAGCCTACAGTGATGCCGATTATATCATCACCCGAAATGTAAAACATTTTCCCAAAAATGATATCCCGATACTAACTCCAACCGCATTTCTTGCCCTGAATATTTGAGCTTATTGATTTGCATTTTCATTTTTTCGATATACTTTAGCAATAAGAAAATGTGTATGAGGTCACATTATGACCAGAGAAAAATTAGGCTCGCGGCTTGGTTTTATTCTTCTCTCGGCCGGCTGTGCGATCGGCCTGGGAAATATCTGGCGCTTTCCGTTCATCGCCGGGCAATACGGCGGCGGCTGGTTTGTTCTGCTGTATCTGGTGTTTATGGCTATCCTCGGATTTCCGATCCTGGTCATGGAATTGGCTGTGGGGCGGGCTTCACAGCTCAATATCGTGGGAGCTTACCGTAAACTATCGCAAAGCAAGTGGCGTTGGGACCGGGCCGGAATGGTATTTTTCCTCGGCAATCTGGTCCTGATGATGTTTTATACCACGGTTTCCGGGTGGCTTCTCTGTTACGGCTGGGAGTATCTGACCGGAACGATGACCGAATACACCACCCCGGAAGCGGTCGGCGCCTGTTTCGGCAACTTGACCGGCAGCACGGAAAGATCGATTTTCTGGCTGTTCATAACCATTGCCATCGCCACCGTCATGTGTGCCGCCGGGCTGAAAAAGGGGGTGGAGGGTACGGTCAAGGTTATGATGCTCATGCTTTTTGTCCTGTTGGTGATATTGGCTGCGAAAGCTTTGACCATGCCGGGAGCGGCGGAAGGGATAAAATTCTACCTGGCTCCCAACCATGAACGTTTCACGGAAACCGGAATTATCAATACATTTTATGCTGCTATGGGACAAGCTTTTTTCACGCTGGGGCTGGGAGTCGGCAGCATGGAAATTTTCGGCAGTTACATCGGTAAAAATCATTCCCTCTCCAAAGAAGCCCTGTGGATCATCCTTCTCGACACCACGGTCGCCATTCTTGCCGGATTGATCATTTTTCCAGTCTGTTTCTCGCATGGCGTCGACGTCGGAAGCGGCCCGCCGCTGGTGTTCCTCAGCCTGCCGAATGTTTTCAACTCCATGCCGGGCGGACGCTGGTGGGGAGCCGCGTTTTTCCTGTTCATGTCCCTGGCGGCCATGACCACAGTCGTCGCGGTATTTGAAAACCTCATCGCATTGCTGATTGATGAATTGAAATGGAAACGTCTCAAATCCGCACTCGTCACCGGCGGTGCCGTCCTGGTGCTCTCCCTCCCCTGTGCTTTGGGCTTCAATCTCTGGCGAAACTTCCATCCGCTCGGCGGCGACAGCAACATTCTCAGCCTGGAAGATTTTATCATCAGCCAGAATCTGGCCCCACTCGGTGCTTTGACCATTCTCCTGTTCTGCGTCATGCGCTATGGCTGGGGCTGGAAAAATTTCCGGGGCGAAGCCGACACGGGGCTCGGCCTGAAATTCCCATTCTGGTTGCGGGGTTATCTGACCTGGGTGCTGCCGCTCCTGATCCTGACGATCTTTACCGCCGGTTACATCGAAAAATTCTTTTAAAACTACTCGCGCAACTCGGCGAAGCTCAGGGGCTTGAAATTGCTCCGCGATTTCTCGCGCTGTTGAGGGTCTATGCTCAGGTATTTCCAGTAGGAAAAAGCGAAATCGTGCGGACGATAGTTCTGCAGCCAGTCGTAGGTCAATTGAAAAGTAATCGGAAGGCTTTCGAAAATCCACGGACATTGTTCGGTCAGGTATAATGCCATCTTGCGGTATTTTTCGCTTCTTTCGGGCGAATCCGGCAGGTTGGCGATCTCCTCGAACATGGTGTCGTAAACCGGATCGCGATAGCTCACGCGGTTGCTGCCGCCGGCGTTTTTGCTGTAAAACAGTTGCAGGAAATTTTCCGCATCCGGGTAGTCGCCGATCCACGAAAGGCGGAACAATTGCATTTGCCCCCGCCTCAGTTTCTGGTAAAATCGCGGCTGATTGTTCAGTTCGGCCCGGATTTCGATGCCGATTTCCCGCATATCGCGGATCAACAACTCGGCCAATTGACGGTAAGCGGAGCTGTTTCCGGACTGGTCAAAAGCCAATACCAGCGGTTTGCCGGTTTCCGGGTCGATGCCGTCCGGGTAACCGGCCAGCTTCATTTCTTCTCGCGCCGCCTCTATATTGCATTTATTCAGAGGGTTGCGGTATTCGGGGTCGTAACCGGCGACACCGGGGGGAATCGGACCGTGGGCGGGCAGAATCTGGTTATTGAAATGCTCAAGCCGGGTATCGATATTGTGGGCCAGAGTAATTGCCCGGCGCAAATGCCGGTTGCGGCCGAGTAGCGGATCGGTAAAGTTGAACCCGATATAGCGGATTTCGAATTCAGGCACTTGCTGCAGTTTGATCCCGCGTTCCGCCAGGGCCGGAGCCAGCCGGCCGCCGCCGATCACCGAATCGATGTTGTCCTTGTCCACCGCGCTCATATCCAGCCGCCCCTGGAGGAACAGCAACCATGATGAAAAGGGCTGTTTCACCTGATAACAGATTATCCGGTCCAGCAGCGGCAACGGCCGCTCGCGGTCGCGTGGATCGTCGGCATGCTTATAGTATTCAAGCCGGTACTCGGGATTGCGCGCCAGCTCGATCCGGAAATCCCGAATCCAGCGCGTCAGGATAAACGGCCCCGAGCCGACCGGATTGGCGGCAAATGATTCTCCATAATATTCCACCGCCCGGCGCGACACGATCGAAGCATAGGGAATAGCCAGGTTATACAGGAAGCGCGGATCGGGAGCATTCAGGTGGATCCGGAAATTGAGCGGATCCAAAATCTCGATACCGGCAATCCCGGGTCGGTAAATCGCATTGTCGTCCGGTTCCAGTCCGGCGGTCCTGGTCCTGAAATCGTCAATTCCCTTGATCCGGCCGCGGAAAATCCAGAAAACCGGACTGTGAAGCCGGGCATCGGCAATCCGCAGAAACGAATAAGCCACATCGGCGGTGGTAATCCGCCGTTCCGGCTTGCCCATTCCCGCAAAACACGGATCATCGCGAAAATAGAGATCGTCGCGTAGCCGGAAGGAATAAGTGGTCATTTCCGGGTTACACTCCGGCATGGCCGCCAACATCGAGGGCTGAAGTTGATACGGCCGCGTCTGGTAATCGTATTGGAGCAAGGTATCGTAAACGCACGCCACCAGGTTGCGGCTGGCCAGGTCTTCCGCCAGGGCCGGATCGAATGACTTCACCCGGCCGCCGGCAGTAATATACATAGTCCGGTCGGACTCGCCGGACTTCTCCCGGCCGCAACCCGCCACTATTAACGTCAGCAGCAATAAAATCAGATATTTTTGAGCCATTCGATCGTTTCGTTCATCGCTTCTGCGGGATCGACGACCGGCTTATAGCCCAGATCCCTTTCGGCGGCGGTGGTATCAAAGAAATGTGAATAAGCAAAGTGTCCGGCCAGGAAACGAGTCAGAGGCGGGGTGACCGGCAATAACTTTCCGGCCATTTCGCCGAGTTTGGCGATTCGCCAGGCGCGTTCGACACTGATCCGGTTCGCCGGTCCGGGCAAATTGCACTTTTGCAAAATCGAGCCGAGCCAATCCCACATATTCACCGGATTCCGGTCGGTAATGAAGTAGGTACCGCGGAAATTCGGCTTGTCATAGAGAAATTCCAAGGCCAGGACATGCGCATGCGCCACGTTGTAAACATGAGCCAGATCGATGATGTTTTTGCCGTCACCCACTTGGACCAGACGCTTTTCCCGGGCGCGCTTGACCACTTCCGGCAGCAGATAACGGTCGCCGACTCCCCAGATCAAATGCGGCCGCAGGCTGATCGCCGACAACTGACGGTCCGGAAAGCCCAGAACATGTTTTTCGGCCAGGGCTTTGGTGGTCTGGTAATGGCTCAGATATCCCGAGGGATAAGGAGCCTGTTCATTGATCCCCTCGATGTTGCACACCGGATTGTAAGCCACGCTTGACGAGCTCGTATAAACCAGGCGGCTGATTCCATTCATCTTGCAAGCTTCGAGGACGTTTTTCGCCCCTTCGACATTGATCGAGTGATATTCTTTATAAGGTCCCCAATAACCCGCAATGGAGGCGGCATGGATCACCGCTGTACATCCCTGGCAGGCCTTGATCACTTCTTCACGGTTACGGATATCGCCGCGGACCACCCGGACGAAGAATTTCTCCAGATCCGGCGCCGGGCTGCGCTGAAAACTCTTTATCACGCATCCTTTGGCCAGCAAATACCGTATGATGGCATGTCCCAGGAAGCCACTGCCTCCGAAAACTATGACCTTTTCTTGTTTCCACTTCATGAAAGTATTTTTTACAACCCTAATTTCCGGAATTTTTCCATAGCGGCGTCCCAACCGGGTTTCGTTCCCTTATTGGGCTTGAATTCCTCTACGTCAAATGAATTGCGGACAATTTCCCGCGCGCCGGCCAAACCGTCCACCACCCCCAGGGCAATCGCCTGGGACAATGCGTTACCGATCGCCGTAGCCTCGACCGGCCCGGCAATCACCGGAATTCCCAGTGCATCGGCGGTCAGCTGCATCAAACTGCGGTCTTGAGTCCCGCCGCCGACGATATTCAGAAATTCATATTTGATATTCAAGATTTTTTCCAGCTTTTCCAGTTTATCCCGGAAACACAGCGCCAACGAGTCATAGATGCACCTGAGCACTTCGCCGTCGGTGGTCATTTCGCCCTCGCCGTGCGCCTGGCAATACTGCTTGACCCGGCCCGGCATATCCTTCGGCGCCATGAACAATCCGTCATTGGGATTAATCAGAAAACGCCACTGTTCCGCCTGGTTGGCCATATCTTCCAGATGTTGAAAACTGAGGTCCTTGCCCTGTTCCTTCCAGTTTCGCCGGGTCTCCTGGAAAAGCCAGGTTCCCATGATGTTGGTCAGGAAACGGATCTGGTTCTGCAGTCCGCCTTCATTGGTATAGGGGGCGGCCTCCGCTTCCGGGCTCACCAGCGGCTGCGGGATTTCCGCGCCCAGCAATGCCCAGGTGCCGCAACTGATGTACGCCCAGTTGTGCCCGGCGTAAGCCGGCACCGCGCCCACCGCCGATGCCGTATCGTGAGCGCCGACCCGGATCAACGGTATCGGGCCGCAACCCAGTTCCTTCTGGAGTTCCGATTTCAGAGGAGCGGACACGGTCGAGGGCTGGACGATTGCCGGGAATATCGATTTGGGAATCCCCAATTTTTCAATCAATCCAAAATCCCAGTCTCGGGTCTGCGGGTTCAACAGATTCGAAGTGGAGGCGATGGTATACTCACAAGTGAATTCACCGTTCAGGAAATTGGTGATGGCGTCCGGCATAAACAGCATGACGCTGTTCTCGAAATCTTCCGGATGCGCCTCCTTGTGCGCCGCCAATTGATACAGCGTATTGATCGACATGAACTGAATCCCGGTACGGGCGTAAATATCGCTCAAACTGATGGTCTTTTCAACTTTGGCCGGAGTATCGTTGGTCCTGGCGTCACGGTAATTATAAGGCAGACGGACCGGCTTGCCGGTGCTGCGGTTGAACAAAACATAATCAACACCCCAAGTATCCACTGCGATACCGCTGATATTCGGCTCCACGGCCAGGGCCTTCTTCAACCCGGTCAGGATTTCAGCACAAATCGCCGGGAAATCCCAAAACAACGATCCGTCTTTTTCGATGGGACCATTGACGAAACGATGGACTTCGGTCAGATTCAACTTGCCACCAACCAACTTGCATATTATCGCTCTGCCGCTGGATGCCCCCAGGTCAAATGCCAGGTAATTCATTATACACTTTCTCCATCAATAATTTATTTGCATATTATTTAATATAAAAACCATGAGCGGCTTTTACAAGCACCATCCTCAAAAAATGTCATGCTTTTTGTGCGCCAAGTCCACGCAAGCGGTCACGCAAATCGGCGGCGCGTTCGAACTCCAGAGCTTCGGCCGCTTCCAGCATCTCTTTTTCCAACTCGGCTACCAGTTCGTCCAGCTCGCTTTCGCTCAGTACCTCCTGGACGTGGTACTCGCCGGGAGCCTCCGCCACCGAAAACACCTGCCGCAAGCTGTTGTCTTTGCTGTATTCGATTTCGCGCTTTTCCGGGGCGATGATGTCGGCAATCGACTGCCGCGCCGCTTTGGCGATCGTTTTCGGCACAATCCCGTGTTGCTCATTGTATTCAATCTGCCTGGCGCGCCGGCGCGCGGTTTCGTCCAACAGATTCTGCATGGCGGGAGTAACGTTTTCCGCATACATGATTACCCGTCCGTCCGAGTTTCTGGCCGCCCGCCCCGCCACCTGGATCAGCGAACGGGTCGAACGCAGGAATCCCTCTTTATCGGCGTCGAGGATCGCCACCAGGGCGACTTCCGGCAGGTCGAGGCCCTCGCGCAACAGGTTGATTCCGATCAAACAATCATAATCCCCCTCGCGCAACTTATTGAGCACCCGAACCCGTTCCAAAGCATCCAACTCCGAATGCAAATAGGCCGCCCTCACCCCCAAGTCGCTCAGGTAATCGGCCAGCCGTTCGGCGGATTTTTTGGTCAGAGTGGTAACCAGGACGCGTTCCCGCCGCGCCGAAGCTCTCCGGATTTCGGCCATCACATCGTCGATCTGTCCTTCCAACGGACGGACTTCCACCTCAGGATCGAGCAATCCGGTCGGCCGGATCAACTGTTCGATGACGATACCGCCGGATTTCTCCAGCTCAAACTCGGCCGGTGTAGCCGAGACATAAATCGTGTCGCCGTGCAGCTTTTCAAATTCATCAAATTTCAATGGCCGGTTATCCAGCGCCGACGGCAGCCGGAAACCGTGATCCACCAGCGTCTCCTTGCGGCTGCGGTCCGCCTTGTACATGGCGCCAACCTGAGGGATGGTGACATGGGACTCGTCGATCACCGTCAACATATCCGGCGGGAAAAATCCAAACAGCGAATCGGGAAGCGAGCCCGGCAGACGGTTGGCAAAATACATCGAATAATTCTCGATCCCACTGCAATAACCGATTTCCCGGACCATTTCCATGTCATAAGTGACACGCTGATAAAGCCGTTGGGCCTCCACCAGCCGGCCGGTACGCTCAAACAAAGCCACCCGCTCTTTCATTTCGGACTTGATTCCGGCAATCGCCCCCTCCACCCGGTCCGGCGGCATGACGAAATGACGGCACGGGAACAGAATGACCCGGGTCAACTCAGCAATCTGTTTGCCGGTCACCACGTCGCGCCGCGACAGGCTCTCAACCTCATCTCCCCAGAATGTTATCCGGATGAAATCGCTGCGCTGCGGCTCAAAGACATCGACCGAATCGCCACGCACCCTGAATTGCCCCTTTTCCGGTGCCGAATCGTTGCGTTCGTACTGAATTGCCACCAGACTATGGAGAAACTCATTTCGTTTAATCTCGGCCCCAATGCGCAACGATACGCACATATGCTCAAAGTCGGTCGGCGACCCCAGGTTATAAATACTGGAAACGCTGGCTACCACGATGACGTCCCGCCGCTCAATCAGCGAAGCCGTAGTCGAGAGCCGCAGTCTTTCGATATTCTCATTGATACTGCAGTCTTTGGCGATGTAGGTGTCCGTCTGCGGGATATACGACTCCGGCAGATAATAGTCGTAGTAGCTGATAAAGTATTCGACCGCGTTTTCCGGGAAAAAAGCCTTGAACTCGCTGTACAACTGGGCTGCCAGGGTCTTATTGTGGGACATCACCAGGGTTGGGCGCTCAAGTTGCGCAATGACATTGGCCAGCGTAAAAGTTTTACCGGAACCGGTTACCCCCAGCAAAGTCTGGGCTGGCCGCCCTTCCCGCAATCCTTTGACCAAAGCCGCAATCGCCTCCGGCTGATCTCCGGCCGGCTTGAAATCCGATTTTATTTTGAATAACGCCATAGCTCTCCCATAACGACAAAAAAGCTCCGGCTGTTTGACCGGAGCTGAATTCTACTTGCGTACCAGAACTTACTGGAACATATTGCTGTATTTTTCGACATTGCTCTTGTCGATCAATATATAACGCACGTTGAAAGCTTCCTGAGGATCTTTCGGGGGGGCATCTTCCGTGAACTTGGCATCCGGGCCAACCGCCACGATACCGGCAATCATATCACTCTTGATCAAGCCGTCATATCCACGCATATCGACAGC
Source organism: Victivallaceae bacterium (assembly GCA_031548025.1). GTDB lineage: Bacteria > Verrucomicrobiota > Lentisphaeria > Victivallales > Victivallaceae > UBA5239. Next base: position 15,098 of record JAVBRM010000087.1, read on the forward strand.
GTTCAACAGAATGACACCAGGACGGTCTTTCTTGCTCCACAACTTCATCTTGCGGGCATCACGCGGCAGGCCAACGGCACTGACGATAACACCAGCTTCCGGATGCTTGTTGAGAGCGGTATCGAAATCCGCCGCCGTCATGATTTCGACCAACGGCATATCCATGCCTTCTTCCGGATTGGCCGGAGCTTTGGCCGGGATAATGGTATCCGGCGTAACATCGGCATTACCGCCGATACCGGCTTTAATGGCTTTGGTCATGATTTCGGTGCGGGGATTCTTTTGAAAATCAGGCTCAAGAATGACCAGAACTTTCTTACCGGCATAATTGCCGGCAATGAATTTTCCGATAACAAAGCCCTGCGAGGCATAGTAACGATTTTCATATTCCTGGAATTTGTTAGTCTGGTTCCCGAAAATACCGGTGTTGTAAAGCACGGCCACCCCGCAAACAATTACAATCACAAGCAAACCGATGGCGATGGGTTGAGCCGCTGGACTGCTTTTCTGTTTTTTCGAACAGATGATCATTCCTACCAGGGCAATGAACATCACCAGTGCGATTAAAACCGTTCCAAAACTCATTTCTTCCTCCTTGCTTTTTGTTAACCGGTCATTCTACGCTTTAATTTTTTGCTCTAACAAAAATGTTTCTATATAAATCAAGCTCATTTTTTCGAAATTTCCAGTCTGATTTCAATTTTTTTCTAGTTTTTTATGCTCCAAACCGCCAAAAACACCACATTTCCGACAATTTCCAGACTTTTTCCACAAATTTTATCCATCCTGTCGGCACCCGTATGCCAATACGAATTTGCCGGGCCATATTGAAAATCGATCAAATTCACCGCCGGTATGCCGCGCTCATGAAACGGCGCGTGATCGTCCAGTACGTTCTGCAAGCTCCGGGTAAAATATTGACCATTTCCATTCTTTTCGGCAGACTTGATCACCAGGTCGGTCAAATCCTTGTCGCCGTTCGCAGGAATGGTTACCAGCAAATCCTTGTCGCCCACCATATCGATATTGATTACGCCAAGACATTTTTTCAGCTCGGCTCCGGTCAAACTCCGAGCATACTGCCGACTCCCCCACAAACCGTCGGTTTCCGAATAATTGACCATGCATTCTTCGCCGTCAAAGAACACGAAACGCATGGTCACCGGCGGCTTTATGTTGCCGGCGGCAAGCGTACGCAGCATTTCCAGCATCACCGCCGCCCCGGAAGCCCCGTCATTGGCCCCCTGGAACATTTCATCATCGATGTCCTTTAAATCGCAATGAGTACCGATAATCACGAATTTATCGCTGTCACCTTTTACTTCCGCAACGATATTACGGAACTTGATATTGCCCTTGATGGTTTGCGCGGCAAACTCCTGCATTTTCACCGCCGCCCCGGCCTCATTAGCCGTATCACCAATATACTCCGCCTGTCTCAAATAAGCTTCCGTACCGGAACAGCGTTTACCGAACCCGACCAGCTTCTCAGCATTTGCATAAGCCGCATCTCCATCGATGACCGGCGGCGGTACAAACGAAGGGCGGCAACCGTAAACCATTACGATTGCCGCCGCGATAAATACTAAACCGGATTTGTTCATCTTTCTTTCGGAAATTCCGGCAACCCCCGTTTGGGACCATCGGTAAAGAACGGAGAACCGTCGGGTTTGACCAACCGGCAATGCAGAAAAATCAGCAAATTGACTTTTGCGCTTTTGGTATATTTGGATTGGAAAAAACGACCGACAATCGGAATGTCGCCGAGAATCGGAACTTTATCGTCGATCGTATCGAAACTATCCTTGATAATCCCGCCGAGGACGATTGTTTCGCCGTCATAAATCGTGACGTTGGTATCGATTTTACGCTCAGACAGAACCGGTCTTTTCATAACCGTTTCCAAAGTGTCGTCGGCGCTCGCCTTGTAAGTATATACGGTCCAGTTGACCAAGTCTTTAATTGTCGGACGCATCCGCAAGGTAATGGTCCGCTGCTCGATATCCACGTTCGGAAATACCGGCATCGATATCCCCAGCATGTACTCGGCAAAGTCGGGACTACCGGCCACAAACACCGAATATGAAGTACTGGCGTCATTGCTGGCGTTGTGGGTCTCTTCCTTGGGATCGCTGTAATCTTCCGGCAGATATACTTCGCGTACCATGTTGATGGTCGCTTCACGCATGTTCATCGTGGTAATACGGGGGGAGGCCAAGATACTCTTGTTGTCCGCCTGGTCCAGCGCCTTTACCGTCATGCTGAAATCATAACCGTTAAACGAACGGGCATAAGTAAATAACTGGTCACTACCGCCGACATTGGGCACGGATCTCATGATATTGTCGTTCTGGGAAAATTCCAGTTTACCGTAAGGAGACTCGCCGGCATCCAGAGTACGCGAAATCGAATAACTGAATCCCAATTCCTTTAAATCGTTCTGTTCGATTTCCACAAATTTCGCCTGAATCTGTACCATCGGGTCAATATGATTGAGTTCATTGAGAACACGATTTTCAATTTCACGCAGATTTTCCAAGGTATTCGTTGCAATCAAACGGCTGATCTTGGGGTCGAACACCACTTTGGCTCCCTCGGGGAAACGGATACCGCGTTCCATAAAATATTTCTTCAGCAATTCCGGATCACTACCGCCGCCGATGGAAGCCAGTGCCGCCTGTTCCAGCGGGAAAATACGGGTTTCCAGATCGTCCAGCGGGATATTATGAGAAGCAACCACGACCGCATATTTTTCAACCCGCATTCTCAGATTGGCGGCACGGCAAAGATAATACAATGCCTCCTGGAGTGTCTTATTGCTGAGCACAAAGTTCAAAGTAGTTTCATTGGTCGAAGTACGGGTCGTCGGTGCCGCCTCGTCATCTTCACCTTCGGCAGGTTTCGGAGCCGCCGGAGCGGCCGGTTGAGCACCGGCAGCCTGAGGATCGGCCTGGGCCAAACGCAGAAAAATATTAATCCCTTCGCCTTCCGGGTCCAATTGCTTGCTTTGCTCGCGCAAATATTTGATAGCGGTGGGAATAGTAACGTCTTCAAAGTCAATACGGGGAATTACAATACTTTTTAATTTTGTCTGAATTTTATTGTCGGGCAATTCCTTGGAAACCGCTTCGATGGTGACGTTATCCCCGTCTTTGATCGTTTCCGGCTTAATGCCGATACCATATTTCCACTCGGCTTCAACTACGGCCTTGGGAATCGTCGATTTATTAAGACGTTCATAGGCGATTTCCTGAATCCTGATATTCACAGCGCGCAAACCTTGGGTGGCCTCAATCTGGAAGGGATCGATAACCAGAATATCTTCAAATTTCCGGCGGGCGTCCTCATATTGTTTCTTGTTATACAGAGTTTTCGCCTGCCTCAACATAACCTTGATATTATATGCGGTCTCTTCCTTGGTCGGCATCAAACGGTTTTCTTCGACTTCCAGTTTATGGTCAACACCCTTTCTCAATTCTTCATATTTGGCGATACGATCTTCAATTCTCTTTTTGGCATCCGGATAAATCAAGATGGCTTCCCGGCAAAGCTTTATCGCTTCCTCAAACTTATTGGAAGAAGCTTCTTTTTCCGCATCGAATACCATTTTTTCCGCCCAGTTAAAATAACTTTTGGAAATTTGCTCACGGCATCGGTTGATCTTTTCTTTGAATACCGGGTTTTCTTCGCCGGCGCCAATACTTTTATAAATGGTAATGGCTTCCAGGTAAGAATCCACCGCTTCTTTATACTTATTCTCGGTAAACGCCTTGTTCCCTACCACCACATGGTTTTGGGCCAGCGCTTCGGTTCCGCGTTTTTCCGTCTTTTCCCGGTTTATGTCGTCTTTGATACCTTTTACGAGATCGCTTTGCTGGGCGACAGCAACAACGGACATCAATGAAAAGGTTGCCAGGCAAATTAATTTACAGCAGTTTTGAATCATCGGAATTATCCTCCCCAAAAATTATCTATAGAAGTCCGGCAAACCGCGCTCTTTGTCACGGCGCACCGGCACCCCATCATTATTAACCAACCGGGTGGTCACGAATATCAACATATTGATTCTTTCCTGCAAAGCCAATTGGCTGCCGAAAAAACGTCCTAAAATCGGGATTTCCCCGATAACCGGCCACTTGTCGTTGCGGTTCACGGTCTTATTCTGAATCATCCCCCCAAGTACAATGGTTTCACCGTCATAAACCTTGATATGGACGTTCAAATTACGAATCGCAATATTCGGCATGGTAATATCTGTCTTCAAGGTACGAACGTCAAATCTCTGTCCCTCGCTATTGGTCCGCCAGGTAACGATATCGATCGGGTAGGTATCATCACCCAGATAAGCGGTAATCTGGGGAACAAGGTGCAATTCGATCGTATAGTTGTCAGGACTTACCACCGGTGTCACCGACAATTCAATACCGATATCCCGGGCATCGCCCCAATCCGGCGTCGGCGGCTGAATGGTGATGTTGTTACCGCTGGAGTTCACTTCCGGCTCATCCCAGTCTTCCGCGAAATAATACTGTTCCACCATGCTGATACTGGCGGTCGAACCACTGGTGGTAAGAATCTTGGGGGCGGAAAGAGTTTCAGTACGGCTGTTCTGCGCAATCGCGTAAACCGACAATGAAAGATTGACGTCCATCCCCTTTCCAAATATCGATTCTCCGAAGTTCGGGAAGATTTTCAAATCGTTAATCACCTTATAACTGGATGAGTTTTTCAACTCGCCTTGACCGGTGACCCGGGTATTTTCGCCGTCGGTGCTGTAATAACGCAACGGATTCCCCTGTCCTCCATCATTGATTGACCATGACTGGCCATCCTGGGTGGGAATATTGAACATCCAGTCAAAGCCCAGTTCGTTGACGTCGGTCTGTTTAATTTCAACAATCTTGGTTTCAATCAGGACCAGCGGAAATTTGATCATATCCAATTGCCGGAGCAGTTCATCCATTTTCCGCAGATTTTCCAGAGTATTTTTTACAATCAAGCGACCACTGCGGTTATCATATGCGATGGAGGAACCTTCTTCAAATTTTATTCCGCGCAATTCGAAATACGCCTTCAAGTCATCGGAACTGATCATCCGCTGAGATCCAGCCGCGACGGTATCGAAAGTTTCGAAAGTTTTGGCGGCAGCGGTGCCCGCGCTTAATGCGCCCCCCTCAACCAGGGACGGCGCCTTGGTTTCGCCATCTGCTGACGCCGGAGCGATATCCGAAATCAAATCACCGCGAACCTGAAAATATTCAGTCTGCATGTCATCAACGCCAATCCCGATGATCACCGCGCGGTCTTCAATCTTATACTTCAGGTCCACGGATTTACACAGATAACGCAGTACTTCGCTCAAAGGCATCTTGGTAAAACTCATCGAGACTTTCGGCAGAGTCGCGGCAACCGTACTGTCAAACCCCGCAATAATACTGATATTGCCTTTTTCAGGGTCGTAACGTTTCGCGCCGCGGTCGAGATAACGGATCACCGAATTGATGTCGGCTTCATCAAATTCAACCGTCGGAAAAATGATCGATTCCATCTTGGCGTGAACCTCCGCCGTAGACTGTGTTTTGGTCTGCGAAGGCGTCTTGATCGAGCGCTCAATACTGGTCGGAAGAATTCCTTCGTTCCATTCCCAATCGCCCCAGGAAATAATTCCATCTACTTCTGCATTATGGCGGTATTGTCCCACTTTATACAACTGGTTATAGCATTTCGCCAACAATACATTCCCTTTGGTATTGAAAGGATCGATTAAGTAGATTTGTTCCAGTTTATTCCGGGCTTCGTTCAAACGGTTCGCCTGATAATATTTAAGCGCTTCACGATATAAAATCTCTATTTGTTTTTCCCGCTTTGCATATTCCGGGTTGAATACATCCATTGAAGTTGCTTGAGCAAATCCCTGAGCTTTTTGCTCGCGTTTGCAACTGTCGATAAATTTCTGAACTTCACTTCCACGGCGTGAATCAACCAAAGCCGCTTCCGAAGCAATCACGATCGCTTCTTCGTATTTCTCTTTTTGAAACTCCGAACGCGCTTTGCTCAGAATATTCTCCGACCATCTGGAACGAAAAGTCGAAATCTCATTTTCCAAACGCACTTGCATCCGCTTGGGTACTTCCCCGGTGTGCTTCTGCAAAGCTTCCTGGGCTTCGCTGTAATAACCGATTGCTTCCGGGTAATTCTTCTCGGCAGACAACTTTCTGGCTTTTTCGATAATTCCCTTGATCGCCTCGATGTCCGTCTTGATTTCCGTTCTCAGCTTTTCAGTTTCTTCAGTAATTTTCTTATCATCAGCCGGCTGCTGAGCCAAGAGAGGCACACTGATTCCCAAGCATAACAAACCGCTTATAATCCAATTGATTTCAGCTCTGAATATCTTCATCTTCACCATCCTTAATCACAATATATTAAAATATCATTTATCAGTTATTACTAGGAATCCCTTCGGTGGAGCCATCACTGCTCTCAACCACCTGCTTAATCAGGCGATACATGGGCTCTTTACCGATCACCCCTTTATGGCGCCTGGAAACAACCTCAGCTTCATGCTTATCGGCATCAATTGATTTTACCGTATATTCCGTTACTCCGGTTTTGCTGTTACCAATCCGGAATTTATCATCGACGTCCACCATAATCACATTATCATCGGCAATATCTTTCAAGAAAGCTTTCGGCAACGGCGAATAAGCCACCTTGCCCACGGTCATTGTCACCCTAAGCTTCTTATCATCATTCGATTCGCAGACTATTTTCGATTCGTCACGCTGTACTTCAACATTGCCTTCCTTAACCGTCTTGATATCCGAAATCACATCAACAATCTTGTAACTGCGCTTCGGCTCCAATTGGATATTATCTCCCATCACCAGGAAACGGGTTTTGGTATTACCGCCACGGTCAACGTTAACCTGGATATCCCAGTTTTCCTTACTGGCGCCGCTGGCTGAAACTTTCATCAGCATCGGATCCAGATCGCTCTGACGCAGCTCGCTCATGTAAAGACGCATATACATCGGCGGATGGTTGCGCGCATTATCCAGCGCGGTATTCTGCTGATACTCGAACAAATTGCTGAAACCATCCCCGTCCAGGTCATAATGGACCGCCCGCGGATCTTTAGGATCAATACCGTACTTGAGTTTGACATCCAACGGAATCAGATCGGCGCCAATAAGGCTGTCCGGGTCTATTTTTTCGATATTGTCGGGAATCGGCAACTGCGCTTTGCACAACGGGCATTCTCTTTTCTTTTCGTCCTCGAGATAAACATAATAGGTAGGAATAAATCCCCCGCAATGCGGACAACGCATACACGGAGCCATTACCACCAGATCGCTGAAAACCGGTTCAGCTTGCCGGCTGACTGATTTATGCCATATCGTATTGCGCATGAAAAGAGCACCGAAGACAAAATCTTCACCCTTAAAATCGATATTGTTTATCTGCTTCCAGTCCGCCTCACGCGGTTTAATTTCCAGTTGTTCCATCTTCAATTCCGCCGCGGAGGAGATAATCCCTACCAAGTAAATCATTGACACGGCAAACAGAAACAACAGGAATGCCAAGATTATTTTTTCATAATGTTTCGCCAGGAATTGCATCCTCACTTACCTCATCTCTTTAGTTGAATAAACAACGTAATCAACCGTAAACGTTGCAGTCACATCGGTATCGCCGCCAAAAAGCACCTTTGCATAACTGGGTCTCTTAGCCAAAGCTATCTTGGACTCATCAACCGTGGGCACCACCGGCTTTACTTGTTTTTCCTGTGCATCCTGCTTGTTTGGCGGCGTATGTTCTTTTTCTCTATCCTTATTCGCCTGAGCAGTTATCCCCCCCATGCTAAGACTTTCCAGTCTAAGCCTGGCCTCTTCGTTCAATAGATCAGCCAGTGAATCAGTAGTCAAGGCAATCTCAATATTCCGAATGATATATATACGGCGGTCACTATAGGCTTTGTGCAGATTCTCGGCAACTTTTCTCATGGCGTCCTGTTTGCCTTCCACTGTAAAACTAAACCGGTAATAGTGGTAATTGCCTTCGGAAGTCGGAGCGATGGTCTTAGTAAATTTATCCAGAGACGTAATCTCAGCATCAGCTATTCGCCGAGCCAGATCGTCAACAATATTCCAGATAAAAACGTATTTGGGAATATCCTCACGACTAACCTTGTCATCGGCAAAACCGAAATAAGAAGACTTCCCTAGAAGTTGAACCTTCTTGATGACCGGTACTTCTTCTTTTTCCTCACTCTTTTTTTCTTCACTCTTTTCCGCAGGCTTGGCTTTCGCTTTCTCCGCGGCGGCTTTCGCTTGCTCCGCAGCCTTTCTTTCTGCATCGGTCTTCAAATAATATTCAATTAACCCATGCCGGAGCTGCCGGGCATAATTATCGTATTTATCGATCTGAAAAGACATCGTACGATGAAAACCGAACGTGAACAGGAACAAATCCTGAATGTGTTCATCCAAACGTTCATGGGTATGCTTTTTTGCTTCCTGTCGGAATGCTTCCAAGCCGTCATCCCAGCGTGTATCGAAATCCTTAAAATCAACCCCCAGCAAACCTTTTGCTTTCAGTTTGAAGGAAATATAAATCTGATCGCGAGCCGTATTCATACGGTTGCCTTCCCAGAACGCGTTGATCGCCGCTTCAAACTTGCTGATTTTTTCATCATCGGACAACTCTTTGTCGTTGTCATTTTTGAGGTCCTTCAAGAGTACTCTGACAAAAGCCAGCCGAGCATCATAAAAAGGCTGTCCGAAATAGCTACGTATTTCAGCAACCTTTCCTCGATAGGCGACAATATCAGTTTTGATCAATGCATCGTTTCCGGTAACCGGAGCCGGTTTCTGAGAGTTCAACTTATTGACGTTTTCCACCATCTCTTTGGTTTGCCTGATATAGTCCTGCATCTCACTGTGTTCGGAAATAATCATAAACAACAGGAAACCGACCACACACAGTGATACTCCCAATACTATAAAGAGAACTATATTTTTTTTCAGAAATCTCTTATCCATTATAATTTCACCTTTACAGTTTCACCGGTTCATTCAGTTTTATCTGAATCTTGAAGGTTGTTACGTTATTTTTTCCTTGAGCCCCGATGAAATAATCGTCGATATAACTTGCGGAATCATCACTGTTTTTAAAACTTTCAGATTTAATCAGCTTATCCATGAACATTTTTTCAAATAGAATATCGGGATGCAGCAAAAGAGAATGTCCGTGTAATTCCAGGGCGTCATAATCGTTGGAAACCGGCTTAGCGGCTTCCCCACCGCCGACATCGCCCCACGGGTCATCACTCTGGACCTTCACCGGAGCTCCTCTTTTGCTGGAGTTGTACAACTTCACCGAGGTCAACCAAAGCATGTCCGGCATGGCCTGTTGAAGCGAGTTAAAACGGGCCGGCAATTTGCTACGAAGGTTGGCAATCCGCAAAGCTTCATCATATTCTCCCTTCAACCCGTCAAAATCCCGCTTAAGATTTTGAACGTTCGACACCATTTTATCGGTCATATCCACAGCCCCTCTGGCACGCTCCACTCGTCCGCGGTCGATTTCCAGACGCTGATTTACCCCGAAATAAAATACCATCAAACAAAGGATGATCGATACGCAGGATGCGTAAAAATATGGTTTTTTCTTCTGGAAGTCACGCCGGGACCTGATCGTATCGGGCATCAGATTAATTTCAACCGGAACGTGGACCATCCAGCGCAATCCCGTCCCGATCAACTCTGAGAACCTCGGAGCTACCGTATTAAGACGGTTTTTATCAACCTGCGAATCAATTTCAATCATTGGGAACGGATTGAAATAGTCCACCGGAATTTTCATTTTTTCATCAAAGAAACGGTTGGTGTATTCCATCAGGGAACCGCCGCCGGAAAGGAACATCCGTCGCGGCCGGGAGCCGCCGTTCTGAGAGCGCCACATGGTGATCGTACGATTGATTTCACCGTGAAGTTTCGTCATAACGTTTCTGGCGATTTTGGAAATAGTCGCGGCAACTTCCGACTCCGGTTCTTCATAAGCCCCGCCCAAGGCCACAAAACCATGGCGTTTCTTCAAATCGTCGGCTTCCGCCATACTGATACTGAATTCCTTGGCAATCTGCTGGGAAATCAGGAAACCGGCAATTGGAATAACCCGGACAAAAATCCGGCCTCTCTCAATAAACACCAGACTTGAACAACGTCCGCCGATATTAAGTATCATATCGCAGCCATCCTCGCCCAACATGGCTCCCCTGGCGGCATTAAATGCCGCGGTAGCCGCAATCTCGATGGCGATAACTTTCTTGCCATGATCTTCGATCAACTCGGCAATATCAGTCAATAAATCCTTTTTAACCGCAACAATCAGGGATTCAATGACCTCTTCATCTATAAGTTCCGGTTCTGCCGGCTTTTCCGGATTCTCCGGATTCTCAGGGGTAATACCCTCTTCGGCAGACTTCGTCTTTTCCACTTTTTCAACATGCTGAACCAACTGGGAATCCCAGATGACTTCTTCCATCGGATATGGAATGGTCTGCATTGCCTCGTATTCAATGACTTTGCGAATACTGCTCTTGTCATCGCCACGCGGCGGCAACTTGCTCAAACGGGCAAACGCCACCTGCCCCGACAGCGAAACCATGGCCTCTTTGGATACCCATTCGGTCCGTTCCAACATTTCGGGGAATATTTCAGTAAAAGTCTCACAAAGACTGCGCTCTTTCTGGTCGTCGGTGTACTCTTGGAAATCAAAGCGCAATAAACGCAACGCGCCTTCAGGAGTAACCATGAATTCAGCCATTTTCAGGCTGTCGCCACCAATATCAATTGAAAGGACTGTATTCTCTTTTTTCGCCATAACTTACATCCCGGGGCCTGTAGGTGGTTTGGTTAGATCATAGGAATCAATATCGATTAATGCCCACGGAGTTTTTTCGACGGGAAGAATCAGATTCGGCAATTTCAAAGCCGGACTGACCGGACTGGATATCTGTTCGAAGGCCGCATTGATGACGTTTGCCTTTTCATTGCCGCCGACGATTCTTCCAAGAATGGAATTATTACTGCTGTTGACAAATGTCACGCGGACATAAGTCTTTATTTTCTTATAATTACCGCCATTCGACTCACTGTAGCGCTGCAAGACCTGCGGAGGAACCAACATCATGGCGGTGTGCTTCTTGCCGTCAAACGGAATTGACCAGAAGTCGACCCTGCCAGTGGTATAAGCCATTACCGGTTTTCCCTGATAACTGGCGGAAAACATAACTTCAACTTCCATCCGAACGTTATCCAGCCAGAATGTACCGCTGACTCCGGAAACTTTGCTGGGGGTATAATTGGCCCGGATAGCCAACCACTGCTGGTTGCTCTTGGCGGTTTCCGAATCATAATTTTCAAAACGCAACACCGGCGTCGGCAGAAATTCAGAAGTCGCAGAGAGTTTGGAAAATTCCAAACGATTAGCCTGTGCATAAGCACCGGCACAAAACAGCCCCAGAGCGGCTATTATCCAATATTTTCTAAGCATAGGCCCTCCTGCTTATAATCGTATTTCCAAGCATTGTCCTGTACATTATATTTCATTTGAAAATAAAAAGCAAATTCCATTTGGTAAAAAACTGTAATATTTCACTTACTTGCGGTGTTTTCCGCCGCTTTTTTTACTTCCGGGGCAACTTCTCCGGAAACCGCTTCTTTTTTCTCTTCGCTTTTGATCGCGGCTTCTTCTGCAACTTTAGGCAACCCCGCTTCGGTTCTCATCAGAGTTTTCGTGGCGACGCTGCTTTTTGCCGGGCGATGTCCGACCAATATCGCCAGCGTCAAAGTCAAAACGAAGAAAATTGTCGTAAAAATCACCGTCAATTTGGTCATATGCCCGCTGGCATGAGCACCAAACACCGATTCCCCCATGCTGGCCATATTAAAGCCGCCGCTTTTGGGCTGCTGTACCAGAATCAAAGCGATCAACAACAGCGACACTACAATTACCAAGGTATATAATACCACAATGAACGCATCCATATATCTTTCCTGTCTATTCTATTAAATTGAAATGCTCAAAGTGAGTTACTAATACAGCCGTTGTTGAAAATTTCAAACGATTTTTCTCAACAACGGCTGCAAACAACCGGATTTTTTTAATAAAATCCTATTAATTTAAGTATTCCGAACTAAAACAGGTCATGAAACCGCATTTTTGATCAGGTCGGCAAAACTGTCAGCTTTCAAACTGGCGCCGCCAATCAGGCCGCCGTCAATATTGCGCTGGGCCACGAGAGCCTTGGCGTTGTCGGCCTTCATGCTGCCGCCGTATTGAATACGGACTTTGTCGCCGGCTTCGCCGAACATGTCGCGAAGACGGACGCGGATGAACGCGTGAGTTTCTTCGGCCATTTCGGGAGTCGCGGTTTTGCCGGTGCCGATAGCCCATACCGGCTCGTAAGCGACGATGATTTCAGCCATCTGCTCGGGAGTGATATCGGCGAAACCGCCGTTGATCTGGGCGTCGAGAACCTTTTCGGTCTTGCCGCCTTCGCGCTCGTCGAGCATCTCGCCGATACAGACGATGGCTTTCAGGCCCGCGGCCAACGCGGCTTTCAGACGCTTGTTAACCGTTTCATCGGTTTCGCCGAAGAACTGGCGGCGCTCACTGTGACCGATGATAACATATTCCACACCAAGCTCTTTGAGCATGGCGGCGGAGATTTCACCGGTAAACGCGCCGGACTCGGCCCAATGGATGTTCTGGGCGCCGACTTTGATGTTGGAGCCTTTGGCCGCTTCGGCAGCCGCGGCGATCGAGGTGAACGGAGGACAAACCACGATTTCACAGGCATCGATGCCGGCGACCAGCGGCTTCAAAGCGTCGACCAGGGCTTTGGCTTCCCGGGCGTTCTGGTTCATCTTCCAGTTTCCGGCGATGATAACTTTTCTGCTCATTGTTATTTACTTCCTGAATTGAGGGTTAATTATTTGTCGGCCAGGCAAGCAACGCCGGGCAGTTCTTTGCCTTCGAGGAACTCGAGGGAGGCGCCGCCGCCGGTGGAGATGTGGCTCATTTTGTCTGCCAGACCGCTCTGGTTGACCGCCGCGACGGAGTCGCCGCCGCCGATGATGCTGACGGAATCACTGTCGGCTACGGCTTTGCAGACGGACATGGTGCCGTTGGCGAACTTCGGCATTTCAAAACAGCCCATGGGGCCGTTCCAGACCACAGTCTTGGCGCCGGCGATTTCGGCGGCATAGATTTCGACGGTCTTGGGACCGATGTCGAGGGCCATCCAGCCGGCCTTGATGTCGTTGCCGCAAACTTCGGTATTGGCGTCATTGGAGAAAGCGTCGGCGATGATGTTGTCGACCGGAAGGAGGAATTTGACTTTCTTTTCTTCGGCTTTCTTCAAAGTAGCTTTGGCGGTATCGAGCAACTCGTCTTCGCAGAGGGAGTTACCGATGTTGTGGCCCTGGGCTTTCAGGAAAGTATAGGCCATGCCGCCACCGATCAGGATGGTGTCGACCTTTTCCATGAGGGAGATCAAAACTTCCAGTTTACCGGAAACTTTGGCGCCGCCGATAATCGCGACAAACGGTTTGACCGGGTTGGCCACGGCTTTGCCGAGGTACTGGAGTTCTTTGTCCATCAGGAAACCGGACACGCAATTGGCTTTGTCCATGAACTCGGTGATGATGGCGGTGGAAGCGTGGGCGCGATGAGCGGTACCGAAAGCGTCGTTGACATAAACATTGCCGAGCTTGGCAAGTTCAGCGGCGAATTTGCGCTGGGTCGCTTTGTCTTCCGGGGTTTTTGCCTTCATATCTTCTTCCTTGTGGAAGCGGGTATTTTCGCAAACCATGATTTCGCCGGCCTTGAGGGCCTTGGCTTCCGCCACTACGGCATCACCGATGCAGTCATTGGCGAACTTCACCGGCTTGCCGAGCAGTCCGGCCAGATAATCGGCGGCGGGCTTGACGGAGTATTCGGGGGCGACTTTGCCGTCCGGACGGCCCAGGTGGGTCAACAGAACCAGAGAAGCACCCTGTTCCAGAATATATTTGATGGTCGGCACGGCCGCGGTGATGCGGGTATCGTCGGCAACTTTGCCGCCTTTGATCGGCACGTTGAAATCCACGCGCATGACCACTTGCTTACCTTGCAGATTGATGTCTTTTACAGTTTTTTTGTCGATATTCATTTTTCCTCTCCATAAAGGTTGGTGGCGATAAAGAAAGCGGGACGGGCGGCATCGACCACCCGCCCCGCGGCGTTTCTTGAATAAAAGCTGTCGCTTACTTGGCAGCCATAACGCGGATCATTTCCAAAACCTTGTTGGAATAACCCCATTCGTTGTCGTACCAGGAAACAACCTTGACGAAAGTCTTGTCGAGCTGGATACCGGCTTCGGCATCGAACACGGAAGTCTTGGCTTCGCCGCGGAAATCGGTGGAGACGACTTTGTCTTCGGTGTAACCGAGAACGCCTTTGAGCTCGCCTTCGCTGGCAGCTTTCATGGCTTTGCAGATATCTTCGTAGCTGGCTTCTTTTTCCAGTTCCACGGTCAGGTCAACGACGGAGACGTCGGAGGTCGGAACGCGGAAAGCCATACCAGTGAGCTTGCCATTGAGAACCGGGAGAACCTTGCCCACGGCCTTGGCGGCACCGGTGGAGCTCGGAATGATGTTTTCGAGGATGCCGCGACCGCCGCGCCAATCTTTCTTGGAGGGGCCGTCAACGGTTTTCTGAGTAGCGGTGGCAGCGTGAACAGTGGTCATCAGACCGCGCTTGATACCGAAATTGTCATTCAGAACCTTGGCGATCGGGGCCAGGCAGTTGGTGGTACAGCTGGCGTTGGAGATGATGTCCTGGCCGGCATAGCTCTTGCAGTTTACGCCGTAGACGAACATCGGGGTGCTGTCCTTGGACGGAGCGGACATGATGACTTTCTTGGCTCCGGCAGTGATGTGGGCTCTGGCGCCGGCATCATCCAGGAAAAGACCGGTGGATTCGACGACGACTTCGGCGCCGACTTCGTTCCATTTCAGGTTGGCAGGATCTTTTTCCTGGGTCAGACGGATTTTTTTGCCGTTGACGATCAGGTTGTTGCCATCGACTTTGATGTCGCCGCAGAAACGGCCATGAACCGAGTCATACTGGAGCATATAGGCCAGGTAATCGGGATCCAACAGGTCGTTGATTCCGACGATTTCAATATCCTGGAAGTTCTTGATGGCAGCGCGGAAGACCATACGGCCGATACGACCAAAACCATTGATACCAACTTTTACAGTCATTGTAAGGTTCCTTTTGTTAGTTTCTTAATTTTTTCTTCCGCAAAGATCGAGTACTCCTGCCTTATACGGAAATATTATTCTAAGTGGGCAATATACACCAAAATCATCCAAATGTCAAAGATAAAACCAAAAGAAATGGATAAAAAAATATTTATCTCGACAGAAATCAGCTCACTCGTTGTCCCTGAATTTGCGTGGGGAGAGTTGGCTTCTTTTTTTGAAGAAGCGGGTAAAGTCGCCGGGATGGTTGAAACCGCAGGCTTCGGAAATTTGACCGATGGGCATATTGGTTTCCCGCAACATCCGGATGGCCTGTGCGTAGCGCTGGGACAGGACGAAATCGTGGATCGGGGTTTTGGTATAACGCAGGAAGCAATGACGAAGATAATCAACACTGAGCTGGTGCTGTTTGGCAAAGGCCGGCAGGTCGAAATCCTGGCCCGGAGATTCCGTAATCCGGTCGGCGAGCTGTTTCAGGATCGAACGTATCCGTCCGGAAACGGACTCGCTGGTCAGTGCTTCCCGAATTTCGTAGAGCAGTTCTTCCAGCAGCAACGGCAAAAGTCGCTGGTCGGCAATCGTGTTCCGGGTATGAGCTTCGCGCATACGCTCAAGGATGTCGATGATCTTGCCGTTTTTCTGCAGTCCGATGTGCCGTTTCGGGGCAATCCGGTCGAGCGACGCCACGATCCGGTCGAACCGTTCCCCCCTGGCGGACAGCCAGAGATTGTCCCGCACGGCTCCATGCGGCGTCCCCCAGGCGGAGAGCCAACAAGGCGGCGACCAGTAGAGAAAAGGCGCTTCCACCAGTTCCCGGCCCGATTCCAGGCAGAGAAACGCGGGACCGCTAAGCATCAGGCCGAGCGCCCCGTAAGTACTGGCCGCCAGATTGCCGTTGCGCGAAGTTACCATCCGCGAAACGGAGAAAATTTCGATATCGTCAAAATAATCCATAAAATAACCATATTTGCTAAAAGATAACTATTTTTCCGTAACGCAACATCTTGCTTTACGAACCGAAAATCTTTATAATAATATATGATCCGTTAAAAAATTACAAATCATATACAGGAAAATAAAATGACAAAAAAGCTTAAAATCGGAGTTCTGGGTTGCGGGCCGCGAGGCCTGCAGATGGCTCGTATCGTCATGCTTTGCCCGGAAGCGGCGGAGCTGTGCGCCGTCAGCGACCCGAATCCAGTTCAACTTGAAAAAGCGCGGGCCTTGCGCGAAGGACTTCAATGCTTCGAATCATCCGACGCCCTGCTGGAATCGGGATTGGTGGACGCCGTCATTACCGAGATCCCGCCGTCGGTTCATACCGAATATACCGTCAAAGCGCTGCGGCGCGGCATTCATGTGCTGGGGGAAATTCCAGCGGTAAATTCCCTGGAAGAAGGGAATTTGCTCTGGCAAACGGTATCTTCCGCCAAAGCGCTTTATATGTGCGCATCCAACCCGCATTACCGCTCCAAAACCCTCTTTCTGCTGAAACTCGCGGAAATGGGGCTGGTCGGCAAAACCGGGTATATCGAGACCGAGTACATGCACGACATGACCGGCATGCGTGACCAGTGGCGTCAGAATTATGAATCCTGCCGCTACTGCACCCATTCGCTCGGTCCGGTGCTGGCTCTGCTCAAGGATGATGAGTTCGTTTCCGTTTCCTGCATGAGCACCGGCGACTGTTTCGGCAACGGCTTCGCCCACAACGCCATGAGCGCGCTGCTCCGGACCCGCAACAATGTGGTGGTGCGGTTCCTCACCGCCTTTGCCATGCCGTATTGCGGACCGGCCCACACCACGGTGATCCATACCGACCGTGGAATCATCAAACTCCACAACGATAAAGCGTTGGTTTACTCCAAAGATCTCCGGGATTATGCCACTGACGGCAGTTTCATCGAGATTCCGTTCACCGCGGGCGCCACCGCCCGTCCCTACTCGCTGAAAATCGCCGACGAGAAATTGTTCGCGGCCGCGGGTTGGGGCCATAACGGCAGCGACAACGCCATGCTGCTGGATTTTATCGACGCCATCCGCAACGGCAAACCCTCCCCGATCGGAATCAAAGCCGGGTTGGCGATGACCTATCCGGGCATCTTTGCCGCCGAATCCGCCCGTGAAGGCGGCGCCCTCAAAACCATCACCTATCCTTGGAGTTGAAACTATGTTGAAACCTCTGACCACCGCCCAAGCCGAATGGGTTGAAAATACTTTGAACCGCATGACAACGGACGAAAAAATCGCTCAAATGGTCTGTCTGCGTTATCCCGTCATACAAAAACTCGGCGGTGTCGAGGATTTTCTGCGGCGGCATCCGCTCGGCGCGGTTTACGTCGGCTCCGAGGCCATCGACACCGACAATATGGACGCCGCCGCGCTTCACCGCGAAAGCGAAACCATGGGGCACAGCTCGGCGGTCCCGGCTCTACTGGTCAGCGATTTTGAGCAGGGCGTGGGCTCGCAACTGGACAACACTTCCTTTACCGTCCTTCCCGAATCAATGGCGATTGCCGCCACCGGCAACACCGAATACGCGTACCAATCCGGCGCAATCACCGCCCGGGAGGCCAACGCCGTCCGGGTGCACTGTACATTCGGAACCGTGATCGACCTGAACCTCAACCGGGACAACCCCATTACCGGGGTGCGCGCTTACGGAGACAAGGTCGAAACCGTTATCGCCATGGGCTGTGCTGAAATCCGCGGACTGCAGGACCACAACTGCGCCGCCACCGCCAAACACTTTCCCGGCGACGGCGCCGACACCCGCAATCAGCATTACGTAACCAGTTTCAATCCACTGTCCATGGACGCCTGGCGAGAAACCTATGGCAAAGTCTGGCAGGCGGTCATCGATGAGGGCGTCATGGCGATTATGGTCGGGCACCTGGCCATGCCGGAATACGAGCCCATGGACCCGGTCAAGAAGAAATTCCGCCCCGCCACCTGTTCGAAAAAAATCATGACCGATCTCCTGCGCGGCGAACTCGGATACCGGGGTTTGATTGTTTCCGACGCGCTCTGTATGGCGGGATTCAACACCTGGGGGACTTACGAAGAATGCATCCGCGATACCGTCAACGGCGGTACGGATCTACTGCTCTGGCCGGAACAACCGGAGCAGGTTTTCCCGCTGGTCCGGCAAATGGTCGATAACGGCGAAATCCCGCTGTCCCGGATCAACGACGCGGTACGGCACGTTCTGGAGCTGAAGGCCCGCCTCAAACTGGAACGCAGGGAGATTTCACCCGAAGCCCTCCGGGAAAATCAGCGTGTCGCTCAACAGATCGCCGCCGATTCGCTGACGCTGCTGCGGAACGAAAACCAAGCCCTCCCCCTATCCAAAAACCAAAAGTACCTGGCCTTGCTGACTCCGCCGCATCCGGCAGCTTTCGAACATTTGAAGATTTTCAAAGCGGCCTTCGATCAATATGCCGAGCTGGAATTCGACACCATCGACCATTTCGAGCAATACACCGGAAAGTATGACCAGTACGAAGCGGTCCTGCTGATCGGCATGGGCCGGGTGAGGTTCGGCGACTACCGGGGAATGCACGGCGGCATCTGGCCTTTTATGAACGACCGGAGTATCCGGCAGCGCATTTGTATTTCCTTTGCCAATCCGTTTTTTCTCTATGACGTGCCGTCGGTCGACGCCTACGTCAATTGTTATTCATATTACCGCGAAACCCAACTGGCCGCAGTTCGCGCCCTGTTCGGCGAAGAGCAGTTCCGCGGCAAGTCCCCGGTCAGTATCGTTCCATATATACCATAAAATAACGAAAAGGAGGCCAGGCATGACACAACATTTCAGAAAAATTTTCACGCTCATTGAACTCCTGGTTGTGATCGCGATCATCGCGATTCTCGCGGCTATGCTACTGCCGGCCCTGGGCAAAGCGCGGGACACGGCCCAGCGGTCAAGTTGCATCAACAATCAGAAACAACTCTTCTATATGCACAGCGCTTACGCGGACAACTACGACGGCTGGGCTTACGCGGGGGCATATAATTCAACTCGAAAATACACGAACTGGGTTACCGGTTACAGTATGGACAATCTGGGAATCGGAACCTGGGCTTACAGTGATGCTCAAAACCACCAAAGAAAAGCCAAAGTTTTGCGCTGCCCTACCGCCTTCAAGCTTTATCCCGATGCAGGCAGCAATTTCACCAATTATGTTACCTGCAATCAACTGGGAATCTCTCAAACGGCGTTGTATCAGGCCAGCGATCCGGGCGCCGGTTCTTCCACCAGCGCTCCGGGCGGAGCATTTTTCCGGCCTTCCTCCGCCAAAAACCCGTCCAGATTGCACTGGCAACACTGTGCAAAATCTTATGCCGACAATTTTTTTCGCGGTTGGCACGGCGGAGGGAAATCGACGATACTTCTTTTTGTCGGCGGCAACGTGAATCTTTTCAATATTATGACCGAAATGGTTCCGCGCGACGGCTATTACGGATTCGCAGATAACATGTATTGGGTCCAGCCCTTCGACAACCGCTTCCCTTGTAGCGGAAAAACCGACATCATCGCCGGTTACTGAGAAGGGGAAAAAAATACGGTGTTTTTATGATAAAAATATTTTCACTTGAGCGGCGGATGCATTCCGAAAAGGTGCCGGCCGGAATTATCACGGAATGGAATTCCGAGTTGCGGAATCATACCATCCGAATCGGCGAAAAAGGGGTCGAATTGCTTTCGGCCGGCAATAAATTCATTGCCATAGCCCCTGGTTTCCATGATGCTGAAATCCGGGCGACGGTTTCATTCAATTTTCAATTTGCCCGTGAGGCGGAAGGCATTTTCTGTTTTCGTTACGATACGCGAAAACGTACCGGCGAAGCACTCCGGTTCATTCGAAAGATCAACGACACGTCGTTGTATCTGGAATACGGTTTTGTGCGTAATAACGAATTTCATCCGGAGGCCAGCCGTCCGTTTCCCATGGCGGAGGACGAATTGTGCTCCAAGCTGGAATTGAATATCCGCTTAGCGGGAAACCACGTCTATATGCGCCTGGGTAGCGCCGAAGCGGAGTTTACCGCTTCGAACCCGGGCCCGGCGGGGGCTTTCGCACTGGCGCGAGGGCGTTTCTATGGGATTTACTATATTCACTCCATGGAAATTTTCACCGAAGAAATTCCGTTGCCGGAAAGCGAACTCTCTTTTACCGTTCCGCTGCCGGATGCTCATACGCTGTATCCGATTTTTTGCCGTGTCACACTGCACCGCTACCGGAGTTTCGTTGAAGCGCATTTCAGTTTTTCCGGAGGAGTCCTCGATACTCCGCCGGGCGAAGGCTGTTATCACGGAATGCGCATGGATATTCTGAAAAATCTTTACTTCAAAGTCATTGAAAACGGGCGCACGGAAAAAATATTTCTCTATGAAGGCGATATCTGCCTGGTTCACAAAGAACTCGCTCCGAAATATTTTTACGGGCTTCTGCACCGGGAATTACCGTGGCCGTTTGAATGCTCCGTCCGCTTCAAGCCTCCGGCGCTCCAATATCTGCTGGCTTTGGGCTCCGATTTTTATATGTGCTCCACGGCGGTTACCCAGTCTCAATCGCCCTCGGAAACTTTATTCACTCCCGAGGGAACAATCCTGTATTCAGGTCTGGGCCTCACCGAAGGCAAATGTCTGGTCGAATTTCAAAGCCGCCCGGACAAAGCCATCATCGAGCGTCTGCCCGCAGGTGATCCCCGGTATGGGAAAGCCGTGGAATTCGCCCGGAACAACCATTATTTCATGGAGGGAGAAACCCCCGGATTCAAGATTACCCTCTCGTCTTTTACCGCTCTTCCCTCGCAAGTGGAATTATTACTGGAAGACGTATTTTTCAATCCGTTGCGAACCTTGGAATACTCGGCAGAGCATACGGAAAAATTGACCGGACCGTTAACATTAAAACAGCTGGTGTGCTGCCCGGAACTTGCGGCCATGCCGCCCGGAGTGTACCACTTGCGCTGTCGGAGTTGTGACTCCAGTCTGAACGTTATCGAAGAATATTGCGCATTTGAATATATGAGCCGCGAAAAGGGCGCGTTGCCGCCTCCGGCAATTTCCGGGTTGCCGTTTCTCTACAACTCGCGTACGGAAACGCGCGGGTTGGAAACCGACGGTTTCGATCCCTGGTTCGGGCGCAGTGTGAACGAGGGGCACTATATTTCATGCACGAATTTTCTGCCGGCCTGTGCCAGAAAAAACCATATCGCCCCCACGGTTCACTTGTATGGACGCGAATGGTTCCTGTGGCTGGGTACCCGTTGCTCGGACAATCCGGCCATTGCCGACAACCTGGACTTGATTGCCGAGGCCGATTATGTGAGTATCGACGAATATCTCAAAACAAATTCCTTGCTGATATTGAGCTCCTACACCGGCGAACGCCTCGAATATGCACTCGATTTCATGCGGCAGACCGCCGATCCGGAATTCGGTCCGGCGCTCGACGCCGGAACCTTCGGCTATCATGAATTCTGCCGGATTGCCGAATCATACTGGCCGGATTTTCTTGAGTTCATGAACCGCAAGGCCGCCGTTCACCGGAATTACGAGCTCGCGGAATTACGCAAACTCAACCCCGAATTGCGCCTGGCTTCCTATGGCCCTACTCCGATCTACGGAAGTCACTACAAGGGACCGGAATGGGCCTTTGACCGGGATAATGCATACCCCGAAAAAGGAACCGTCGGTTTCTGGCAGTATGAGGATTATCCCCATACATGCCGTTATGGAATCGAACGCGGGGTTTATACGATGACTTCCTTTCTGATGACGATGCCGGATCAACGGATTTTTCCGGAGATCTATACTTACAATCTTCAAGGATGTCCGGACGGCCTGGTTTTCTATGCGCATCCGCCATTTGGCGTAGTACCGCCGTTCATACCGCAAAAATTGCGTGGTGATTTTTTCGAATATGCCGGTGCCGGCGTGTATTTCGCCGGAAATGCATTCCGATTCTGGCAGGAATACGGCTTCCAGGCGTGTCGTTTCGAAAAACGGCATTACGAAGAATTGCTGAAAGCCGCCGGTTTTCTGCGGCGCTACCGCCCGGCCAAACCGCGCAAAACCATCGCCTTTGTCTGGAGCGAAGAATCCTGGCGCGCCAATCAATCCCGTACTCTCATCAAGAAATGCCTCGCGAATCCGGACGTCATCAAATCGTGCGCGGAATCGGTACCGTTTTCCTACGAAACAGCGCGTAAAAACTCGCTTCAGGCGGGTTTCCTCTGCAAGCTGGAAGATCTGGCCGCGCTTCCCGCCGATTCCCTCTGCGCGATGGTGCTGCCGCCCTTGGCCGGAGTGGCTCCGGAACACCTCGCGACCATACGCCGCCTCCATGAATCAGGCGTGAGTATGCTTGGCTTCGAAAATGTTCCGGGTTTGGAGGATCTCTTCGGAGTTCGCGATACCGGGCGGGAAATTTCCGTAACCGATCTTCACGGCGTCCATGAATCATTGCGGCATTTGACCGAATTCTGCTCCGAAAAACTCTGTTCCGGACGCCATGCCGCAACGGATGCGCAAATACTCGTCGACGCCGAAATTCCGGTACTGACCATCAAGCACAACCGCCACGCCAAAGCCGCATTTTTCAACGTTCCTCCAACTCTTGTTCATCAGGAAGAGCTTGCCGGCAGGGTCGCTCACGGCCGGGAGTCCATCGGCGAACTCATCAATCAAGCCACGGCCATGGTTCTCCGGGAACTTTCGGAGAATGCCGACGCTCATGCGGACATGGGACGGCTGATCACCTACGAAGCCGAATCCGGAGAGCTCGTCACAATCATTTACAACCAGAGCGAAACCGGGGCGATGCATCCGACGGTGAAAATCCGGCGCGACCGGAGAAAATATCCGGAATTCGAATGCGCGGCTCCGTTTACCGTATTGGATGATTCCAGCGACGAACTGATATTGCGCTTGAATCTCCCGCCATCGCATTCAACAGAAATCATTCTAAAATCCATAATTAACCAACAGAAGGGAAAGAAATGAGAAAGATCATTAGCCTGCTCGGAATGTGCCTCGTCGCATTCTCTCTGAACGCCGCGGTATTGATGGAGAACTCTGTGCCGCGTTGTGTGGTCGTCAGTCAACCGGACGCCGGGGCGGTGGAAAAACACGCGGCCTCCGAACTGGTTCAGTTTCTGGCGAAAATATCCGGCGGCAAGGCCCCGGAAATCGTTGCCGCTCCCCGTTCCGATTTTTACAACATCCGCTATGAACTTGTCAAGGACTCGAAAATCGCCGAAGACGGTTTCATCATCGACGCTGGGGTGAAGGAATGCGTCATCCGGGCCCGCAACCCGATCGGATTCCTGTACGGCAGTTACGAAATTCTCAAGCGTTTTGGCGGCATCCGCTGGCTGACGCCCGGCGCCGACGGCGAGTATTTTACCGTTAAACCGACCATCACGCTCCCGGAGGGGAAAATCGAAGGCAAGCCCTCGTTTTCCTTCCGTAACATCAACTGGGCTTGCGCCAGTACCCGCAGCCCCAAATGGGATTCGTTCGATTGGATGGTGCGCAACAACCTGGGTATTTATGAACTGCATTGGGTATATCTGGCTCCGGCGCTGAAACCGGGACTGGAGGCACGCGGTGCGGAAATCCAGGACGGCGGACACTGTTTCAGTGACCTGCTGGGCGGTTGTTATCTTGATGACCTGAACTGGAATACACCCCGCCTCTATCAAAAATTCCAGGAACGTCTCCAGCTCCTTTTCCGCGAACATCCCGAGTATTTCCCGATGATCAACGGCAAGCGGGTCTTTCTGGACGATCATAAATACCAGCCGTGCACCAGCAATCCCGAGGTCCGCCGGATCATGGGTCAGAATATGGCGCGCATGCTGAAAGAATGGTGCTCGCAGACTCCTCGCGGCGATTACCGGATCGTCAACAACGACGGCACCGGTTGGTGCCAGTGTCCCGACTGTCAGAAATCCGACCCAGCCAACACGCCCGCCGCCGGCAAACTGACTTTCCGCTATTGGAACTTCGTCAACGCCATATCCGAAGAAGCTTTGAAAGCCGTACCCGAAGGCCGGATTCGCGCCACCGCGTACCAGAATTTCGAGGCGGCTCCTACCATCGAAAAACCGGACCGCCGGATCCAAGTCGACCTCTCATTCAACCGGATTTGCTACCGGCACCGGATCGATGACCCGGGTTGCCCCACCAACACCCGTTACGCCACTCAATACCGCGATTGGAGCAAAATCGGCAACACCCTGACCGCTTACGCTCAAATCGACAGTGCCTCCGGTATGTATTTCATGCCTATCGAAGAAACTATGACCCATGCCCTGAAATTCTATCATCAACTTGGAATTTCCGGTATCCGCCCTCAAATTCCGCCGGTGGACGGCCTGTATTCCAAGACCTATGACGGGCGCGACAATATCAAAGAGTGTCATTATGCCATGTGGCAAACCCTGTATCTGCTGGCACTTTTTTCCTGGGACATCAACTCCGATTATGCCAAGACGTATGAAGAAATCAACACACTGTATTACGGCCGCGCGGCCTGGGAAAACGGAATGCGCGAGTTCCGGAAACTCTTGATCAAAGCCTCCTCCGAAACACCCGGATGCTTCGGCCACGGCCACAGTTCACCGCTCGGGCGCTGCCTCGAACAGGCCGGTGTCAAAGAAAAATTGCTCGCTTATCTGGACACGGCGGAAAAAGCGGCTGCCACCGACTCCGACCCCAGGGCGCTGGCCCATGTTAAACGGGACCGCAAATTCTTTGAGCGCACCTGGATTCATTTCAACGATGAATTCCGGAAAAATTACCGCGAAATCTGTTCCTATCACCGCCAGGCGCCGATTGTGATCGACGGCAAACTGGACGAAGCGGATTGGAAAAACGCGGACAGCATTTCCGGGTTCAAACGCGCGAGCGACGGCAAGCCCGCCGAAAACCAGACCTTTGTGCGGATCGTCCATGAACCGGAAAATATCTACTTCGGCATCGAGGCCATGGAGCCGCTGCCGGACAAAATGTTAAACGCCGTAAAAGAGCACGACGGCGAGGTATGGCGCGACAACACCCTCGAATTGATGATCACCCATCCCGACCTCGGCAATGCCTATTATCATCTGATTTTCAATGCCGCCGGAGTCTGCTACGACCGCTTCGTCAAACCGGGCAACCCGCCCGATGCCAAATTCAACGCGAATGCCGAAGCCAAAACGTCGATCCTGAAGGACCGCTGGATTCTGGAAGTCCGGATTCCGACCGCTCCGCTGGGCGAGAAATGCTTTGATGGGCAGGCTTGGAAAGTAAACGTATTGCGCTCCCGCAAAATCGAGGGACAGCTCGATCCTTCCGGCAACGCCACCGAAAGCTCGACCTGGAGCATCGGCTCCGCCCATAGTACGGACGTGTTCCATCCGGTAAATTTCTGCGCCAAACGCACAGTATCCGAAGCGGCGCGTGCGGAAGTCGATCCCCGGATCTGGAAAAACGGATCGTTCAATGAAGTCGCCAGGAAACCCGCCCCGTCCAATCCGAACTGGCCGATCAAGGACGGCGTCATGCCGGACAGTTGGACCATCGCCGGACGCTCGGGCGAAGTTTCCCTGGAATCGATGCCGGACAATCCGGACAACCGTTATATGAGTTTCCGCGGCACGATCATCAACGAATACTATGGAAAAGCTTCCAAAGTCCGGGTTTCCCTTCGAGTACGCGGCAACAGCAAGCTCTACTTGTCCTGGTATTGTTACGAGGTCACCAACGGCAAGCGCGAATTCAAGAAAAATATTTTCTTCGCCGAACAAAAAATCAATTCAGATGAATGGCAGAACCTCCGGTTTGAAACCGATCTCCCTGTCGCCGACCTGAAAAAACTGGCCGTCACCGCCGATCCGAGAAAGCTGGACCTGGATGACGTAATGATTGACATACTGGAACAATAATGATAGATAAATTCGCAATCATGAATCAAGTCCCCGCCGGAAGCATGTTGATTGTCCATGCTTCCTTCAAGCCTCTGGCCGAGGCGGGATATACCCCGGATCAGATCATCGGCGAGCTGATGGAGCGCCTCAGCCCCGGGGGAACTTTGATGATGCCGACTTTCACTTATTCGTATGCGGGAATCTGGAATGTCGAGCCATTCGACCCGGCAAGCACTCCGGGGGCGCACAACGGTGTGCTTTCCGAGACCTTCCGCCGGATGCCGGGCGTCCGGCGCACCGGCAACCCCACTTACTCCGTGGCGGTATGGGGAAAATACGCGGACAAAATCATGGAAGAAAGCCGCGACGACGCCGGGCTCGGGCATAATTCATCCTATGAGGTCGCTATGCGGCTCGGCGCGCAAATCCTGCTGCTCAATGTCGGCAACAACCGCAATTCCATGTTGCATTACGCGGAAGCCGCCTCGGAGTTGCCTTACAATGACATTCCGTTCCGCGAATGCTGGGGGCGTACCGCGTCGACGGTTCGCGGCGAGCTCGCGCTGGCCCCGGAATTCCCCGCCTGCAGCGAAGCGTTTGCCAAGTTCGACCGTCAATTCGTCGAAGCCGGAATCGCGGTCCGTCAGGGAGATTCATTTCTGGTCGACGCTCCGGCGATGCTGCGTTTGGTCCTGGACGAAATTAAACGCAAACCGGATTGCATGTTGTGCGACGATTTCACCTGCGAGCCTTGCACCCTCCGTAAAAAACGTTTGAGGGAGGCCGGCCTGATATGATTACGGAATTATTGCAGGAGTTAATCCGCATTCCCTCGGAAAACCACGGCAGTGCTGGCAGCGAGGAAGATGTTCAGAAATTTTATCACGCCTGGCTGAAGGCTCACACCATCGATGCCGAGCTGATCTATCCCGAGGATATTCCGGCGTTCGCCTCGCATCCGGCGCGCCTGATCGAGCATGACATGACCGGGCGGCCGAATGTAATCGTCAAACTCCACGGCGGCAAACCGGGTAAAACTCTTCTACTGCTGGCCCATGCCGACACGGTTCCAGTTGACGATCTCGCAGCCTGGCACGATTCGCCATTCTCCGGCAAGCTCGAAGACGGCAAAATTCACGGGCGCGGCAGCGGTGACGACAAATGGGGCATGGCGCTCATGGCCGGAATCGCCCTGGCGGTCAAAAATCATGAAATCGAACTGGAAGGCACCCTGATTCTGGCCTCCGTGGCCGACGAGGAGTTCGGCGGCGGCAACGGTGTGGCGGCGCTGCTGGCCCGGGGAATCAGCGCGGACGAGGCGATTTACCTGGACGGCGGCTCCAACCTCTCCATCTGGCACGCCGGGCTGGGCGGTGGTTTCTGCCGCATTTACGGCGGCAATCCGGAAGCGGTCAAAGAAGCCGTCAGAATCCGCAAGGAAAAAATCCGGGAAAAGTTATACCGCCATCCGGTCTTCGGAAAAGATTTTTTCAAAATCATCGAAAAACAGTTTTTCCTGACCTACGAGGAAGGCGAGAGCATCATGTTTTTCCACGACACCCTTCCCGGCGACGACGAAAATCTCCTGAAACAGGAGTTCGAGCGTTCGCTCCCGGATTGCCGTTTCGAATGGATGAGCCGTTTCCTGAAACCGGCCTTTGTCCCCAAAGACGACCCGCTGGTAACGCGCTTGACTACAGCATTCAGAGAGGCGGCCGGGCGGGACGCCCCAGTCATCGGCGGCGTCCAGAGCGACCAGGGACTGCTCATGCACTATGGCAATATCCCCTGTGTGCTTTTCGGCTGCGGCCGACGCGGCCTCCCGGGCAGCGCTCACCTCCCTGACGAATTCATCCTGCGGGAAGATCTGATGACGGCATTCCGAACCATCCGGAATTTCGTTCAAGCACCAAAGCGATGACCGGTCAGCGGACGTCGCGGGCGCTGAGGGCGAAAAGCAGGAGTTTGAAGTCGAAATCTCCGCATGGCTTGAAGTCGATGCCTACGATCGGGCGCTCCGGATGAGGGTTGATCCATTCATACTGGTAGAGGAAGAGATACCGGCCATCACCCGCCTCCACCGGCAACACATAGCGGCTGCCGGAGGTCGAGCGGTACAGGGAATCGACGTTCAGCCAGTTGAAAGACTCGAACAGCCGCATGGGGATCGCAGCGGTGGTTCCGTCCTGGTAACGAACCACGAAATCACCCGCAGAAAATCCATACAGCCATTGACGCCACGGCGATCCCGATTTCAAAAAAGCATTGGTTTTGGTCAACCGGGTATTGTACCATGCCCCCAGCAGGAAGGTCAGGGATGACGCTTTTTCCTGACAGGTTATTTTCACCCCTTTGTCCTTGTCGAGCATAACGACCTGATTGGTCACCTGCATGGGGATATTGGCGATATCGATCTTGCCGGTTTTCAGTTTCGGTGAAAATTCCGGCAGATTGGCTTTGATATATTCGTCGAAACTCCGGTCAAAGTAAGGGCTCAAGTCCAATGTGGTGACCTGGCTGCCGCCATGCGGATTGGGGCGCTCGGCCGCCACGCCGCGCCAATTGGCCATGGAGCCGTCCGCCAGACGTTCCATCACGGAAGGCAGGTCGTTTTCATGATGCAGATTCCAGCTGTAATCGGCCGACCGAAAGATCGGCGAGGATGAATAACACGTGCCGCCGTCGTCATAGAGTCCGACCGGCTTGCCCAGGTTGTAGGGGGCGGCCCCGGAGCCCTTCAACAGCCGGCGCGACTCCAGGTTGTATGTGAAGGAACTGGTCCCGGAACTCCAAATCTCAAACCCCTTGCCGGTAAAATATCCGGCCACCCCGTTGAGCGGCGTACCTCCGCCCCAATGCAGGAAGATGACGTCCTTCGGCAATTGGTCGAGGCCCTTGTAAATGCCATGGTACGCCCCATTGGAGAGAGGGTCGAAGTTATCGCTGAAGATGATCATCCCAACATTGCGAGCCTTCAGATGCCGGTAGCACTGCATGACGAAACTCCAGAACGCATTGTAATATTCCTCGCTCGACAACAAAGCGTCTTTGTCGCGTTTATGATACCACTCGTCGAATTTGGGCGAAAAACGCTTGGCCCCGGTGGCATCCAGCAAATCGTCCATGCAGTCGAAAATGATCTGATTGTGTACCGGATTGCGAATGTCTCCGGTATCGCGCCAACCCGGAATTTTAAGCTCGGGACGATAGGAAAGCAGCCACACGGTTTCATGACTGCCGGCGGGTATGGACGGAACCAGTTCGATGAAGCGGTCACGGCAATAATCGGCGATTTTTTTCCAGTCATCAAGGGTATAGACACGTTCCGGCCCATTGAATCCGGGCTGGCGCTTGAACTGAGTCATGGACGCCAGTTCAAGCTGGAATATGTTGTATTTTTGAGCGGCAATAAAGCGTTCGATATAATCGAGTATATAGTCAACGCCGCGGAATTCGCGCAGACGGGTTCCACGATACAGCGCCGGGTGGCATATCCGGAAAATACGGTTCCGGACATCCGGATAATCCGTGATTTCAGCACAGGGAATCCGGATGTTGCCGTCGCGGAGCATCGGTCCCTTGATCATCTGCATCAAAGTGCGGGTGCCGTAATAGAGGCCGGGTTCATCCTGACCGGTAACCGTGATCCGGTCGGGCATAACATTCAACGTGTAACCTTCGGCGGCCGGCTTCAAATCCGGTTTTATGCTCAATTCGATCGCCGGACCGCTGCCGGTTTTCACATAACCGGCCAGTTCATCCTGAAACAACCTGGCCGTAAGTTTGGTGCGCTCGGAAGCATCCGAAGCGGTTTTCACGCTCACGCCGTTCCCGAAACTGAATTCGCCGCCGGTTTTCCGTTCCTGCTTGGGCGTGGGGCACAACAGAGTTTCGCCGATCCGGTCACGCACGGGGGTGGAATACGAATAATTGGCGGCAGTCATTTTCCAATCGCCCCTGGAATTGACCAACGCCAGGTAAACCGTGTACAAACCGCTCTGCCGAGCGGAATCGATCGCTATGGACGACTGCGGAGCGGCCGGATCGAATTTTTCCGTTTTAGCAATCATGGTTCCCTGGGCCGTGGCCAGAAATAATTTCAACTGATAATCGCCGGGAGGGAGTTCTTCGGCGGCAAAATCGAACTCGAACATCATCCGGTTCAAGTCGGAGGGCGAAGTCAAAGCTTTGATGCCGTCGATCCGGAGTTTTCCCGGGCCGAAGGTTTTGGTATTGAAGACAAGCACGCCGAAATCACGAACCCGGGGGAAATATCTGGTGGGGCTCCAACTGATGATCTTTTGACCGCGATCCGGATCGTAATGCTGGCCCGCCTGGAAATTAATGAAACGCTCCTTATCCGGGGAAAAACCGAGCGCGGCAAAAGGAAATGTCAATTGATAATGCTGAAATTTGCCGTCGTATGACAATTCTTTCCGGTGCTCGAGCGACCAGGCACGGTTGTAAGTCACTCCCGCCGCCACCGGATCGAAATCGTATTTCAGGTCGAACACCGTTCCTGCGGCATTGATGGTAAACTGCATGAATTTGTTGTTGTCGAGCTTGGGAGAAAAGAGCAATTCCAGCGCTTCGTCGGTAAACACATGATCGTCATGCTTCAAGATCGCCGCCCGAGGCGCGGTCGCAAAAGCGCCGGCCGCTTTGACGGTCAATTCCGTCGGGCTGTAACTCAAGCGCATTTTCAGCGGACTTTCAGCGGCGGAAATCAGATTGTTGCCGCGAACTTCGGACCAGGGACCGAGGTCCGTGCCGGGTTCCGGCAAAACCTCGCACACACGCCGCTCATTCAGAATCGGTACCACCGCGGTTTCGATATCCGACTCTTTGGTGATCAACTCAATTTTCTTCAACCGTATTTCCAATTTCGGATTTCGGGTGTCCATGGTGATCAGTTTCAGCTTGCGCCAGTTGATGGGACTCTTGGACCGACGCTGAATCAGATTGGCCGGATAAGTCTTCATACCCGGAGTCAGGGCGATACTGAATTGGGCATCGGTACCGTCCTGAAACGAAGCCGCGAACTTGAGCTTATCGAATTCAGCGCCATTGCTGTCCAGCGTAACCTTGAAACCGCTTACCGCCACCTCCGCGGGCAATTGATCAAGGGGCGGAACCTGAAACGCGCTCCTGGCTCCACCCTGGTCGCCGGAGTAGCGAATCTGCAGTACGCCGTCCTTCTCCTCGGCCACGGGTTTCAGATTGCTGTCTTTGACCCAACGATGGGTGTAATGAGTAACTTTGTATTGTTCGGCATTGGCAGCGTCATAGACGGTAATCTCTCCCGCCTGCAAAAAGGCGAACAGTCCGGCCAGCAGGTATGGCAATTTTTTCAGCATAATGTCAATCCTTTGATTAATTAACGATCTTTTTGTCGATATAGTACTTGCCGTTATTGGCCGCGGTGTTGTTGAAATACACGAACCAGACAATATCGCGGCCTATGCCGCTGGTTCCGGGCGGAGTGCTTTTCACGCTGCCGTCTTTGCGGACATAGTTCGCATTGCCCATATGACGGTACGCGATCTCTTGGGGAGTAGCCGTGCCGGTAGCGTTCAAATATTCGCGGTTGCCGGTTTTTCCGCCATAAACGTGTTCTTTCAAAGCACCGTTCTGTTCTCTCCAGAAATCGACCAGCAGCATGATTTCCGGATCACGCTTATGCTTTCCCACCGTCCGCAGCGGTTCTTCGGTGGCGACATGTGAATTCATTGCATAACCGCGGCTCGTCAATACCCCGTCCGCATTGGGAATCCCCGCCGGACAATGAAAAATACCGTTGGGCGCTTTCTGTTTGTATCCTACATACTCGGCAATCATCGCATCCCAACAGCTATAGCTGTCCGTCGAACTGCCGTTGCAGGGAAATTGTTGATAATCGTCGTGATACGAATGCATGGCGACGCCGAACTGCTTCAACTGTCCGATACATGCCGCGGCTTTTCCGCGCTCGCGGGCTTTGGACAATGCGGGCAGCAGCAGAGCGGCCAATATCGCAATAATTGCAATCACTACCAACAGCTCAATAAGCGTAAAATTCATTCTATTGCTTCTCATCGTTTTAACCTCTTTTACTGAATGGGTTATTGACTATATAGTAAGGTATGAATCGGGCTTCGCCCGTATTCGAATCGATCATGTCCACCGCGGCTTTGGCAATGCCGGTAAAGTCTTCCAGGACCGAGGTAATGGCGTATCCGGTATCCATCTGCGAACTGTAATTGTCGAAATCGGCATAATAGACATCTTTATCAAGCGTTAAGCCGCTTTCATGCAGAAACCGCAAAACCGCGCCGGTAAAACATTTGCTCGGCGAAATAATGCAGGTTTTGGCGGTTTTGCTCAGATTGAGTTTTTTCAATTCCGAAATATCGGCGATATAATCCAGATGCCCCTCGAGCCCGGCCTTGACCAGGCGGTAAAAACGCCGGTGTTCAGCACAGGCATCGATAAAACCGTTTTTCCGCAGTTCCAATACCGACCCCACATACGGATCGGGGAACGCGGCGTCAAGATAGATGAATTCGCTGTCCGGCGGCAACTGTTCCAGAAAAAGCCCGGTAACTTCCTGTGAAGCCCGGCGATGGTCGGTCGAGACGAAACTGTAACCTTCGAAAGGCCGATTCAGCGGGATAATCGTCGGTTTGCTTTTCAAAGCTCCCCGCAGAGTGTCGAGCTGCTTTTCGTTCAGCGGATTGGATAGAATGAATTGAAAAGATTCGAGCAGTTCCGGATGCGCAGTCACCGCGTCGGGCGTAAAGATTTCAACCGGCCGCCCCTCCAGCAGATACTGCAGCGAACCGTACATATCCTGATAATTGAAACGCAAAAAAATCTGTCCGTGGGGCTGCTTACCCACATAAGCAATCAGCGCAATCCGGTTCAACTGCTTCTGGGAGGCGACAAACGTTCCCGCCCGCCGCGAGGCCATCAGGATTCTTTCATCGACCAGCTCGCTCAAAGCCTTGTCGACCGTCGCCCGGGTAGTATCATAAATCTCCATCAACTCCGTGCGCACCGGCAACTTGTCGCCGGGTTGCAGTTTACCGCTGCGGATATCGAGCATGACCGATTCTTTAATATTTTTATATTTGGGCGCCTGAATCATTTTTTTACCTGTATTGCATAGTATTATTATACAATACAGATCATAAAATGTCAATAGCCTAGTCTATTAATTTATCCCTTTTTCCGAAATCGACATACCGCGATAGGAGGGATGCACTTGCAATTCTCTATTCTGTCCGGCGGCGGTAAACGCCCAGCCGACGGTGTGTTCCTGATCCGTGACGATCCGTTCCAGCCGGCCGCCGTTTGGGGCGAGGAGCGCCATTTCATAAGACGGAATGGCGACCAATCCGAAAGTTTCGCCCGCATCGAGAAGGGCAAAACGAAGCAGACAGTCGATCTCATGCCGAAAGCCGACCGTCCCCGGTACAAACCGCAGAGAGGAGGCCGGGCGGTAATAACCGGCGCAGAATTCCTGAAAAGTCGGCGGGCTGTCGCCCAATGGGCAATAAAGCGGGCCGCCACTGCTTCCGGCCAGCGCCGGACGAAAACCGAACCTGCCGTAGAGTTCCACCAGATGCGGCGGCGTAGCGGTGCAGAAGAGCCCGAGCGGAGGCGTGGCGGCGTCATGAAGATCGGCGAACCACATATCCAGCAGCTTGCCGCCGATTCCCTGCCGCTGATAAGCCTCGGAGGTTTTGAAATTGCCGAAGTTGCCGACGGCATCCGCGTGCCATCCCCAGCCATGCCAGAGCCGGGCCACATAATTTCCGGCGTCGGTGGTGATGAAATAGGCGTCGCGACACTCCGCGGCGGCGCTCCCGTTCAGGCGAAAACGCATCATCTGTGAATAAGGCATTTCGGGATTTTCGGCGGCCAACTGTGAATCAAGAGCGGCTCCCGCCGCAATGGCTTCGGGGGAATTAGTTTCCCCTGGAATAAATGTGCTATAAGTCAACATTTTTCACCTCTCGTTTGGGTAGAACTGACAGATATGAGCGCGCAGGGCCGGAAGGGTGCATTTGGACAGCCGGGGGTAATAAGGCAACTCGCCGGTTTGGCGCAAAATGTCTCCGAGCTTTTGATTGTAAGTGGCCCTGCTGGAAATGAATTGTCCCCAGAAGCCGTAGTGCCACTGTACGTCTTTTCGTTCTTCAGACATGTTTTCCCGCCATTCCTCCGGGAAATATTCCAGCCATTTGGGCAGCGAATTCAGCCAGGTACTGGTGCCGAGGTACTCCGCGCCGAGCCCTTCGGCGGCGTCCAGCAGCATATTGAAACATTTCCCCGCATAATCGGGATGGTTGAAAAACGAATCCGGCGTCAAGGCATTGGCGATATGGAATTTCAACACTCCGTCCACCACCTTGAGATCATGCCGCAGAAAGCCGCATTGATAACCGGTCATCCAAACCCGGTCCAAATATCCCTGATAGTCCCGTTCGCAACGGGCGTCGACCTGCGGCTTGATGACGGCAAAAGCCGCCGCCTCGAACTCCGGTTCTTGTTCCGGGGCCGGATGCTGGCGGTAGAGATTTTCCACAGCTTGTTCCAATTCCAGCCAGGCGGGATCATCGAAATTCAACTCGGCAGGATTCAGGCTTCCGCGGTTGATATCGGTCTTGCGGTAGATATCGACCCGGTTTCGAAAAACGGATGAGAATTCCTCCTCCGGATGATGCCGCAGCCAGTTATGGGTGAAAAACAATTTAAGCTTAACCATCTCATAAAGATAATGGCGGTGTTCCTCGAGCGTCTTTTCTTTCAGCATCGTATTTACCTTTTGTCTTGCGTTGCGGAGATAATATATTGCCGGGATCTGTTTTCCGCAATGCTCAAAATGACTAATTCTTTAACACTTCCGATTAAGACATCACTCCAATGTCAGCCGAACACTGAACTTACAGTTTTGTCCGGGGGCCAGCTCCGCCGCTTCGGACATCATCTCGACTGTGGGATTCACGCCACGCCAGAAGTAGAACTGATTCAGGCGGTCCATTGACAACTTGATCTTTCCGCCCGCAGCCGTGCAAACGACCTCTTGGGCCGTAGTGTTACCGGTAATTTTCGTGAAGCGCACCGGCGGCTGCGAACCGACGGTAAATAACTGTTCCGGCGGTTCAAGTGCCAGGGCCGGATGTTCCGGCAGCGTGATCGTCATTTCCGTCAAAGGCTTTTCCGCCCCGAGCCGGGGGAAGTTATGCGACCAGAAGGAAAATTTTTTCGCAACCTTGCCGGTATTGGTCAGAGTATATTCCGCACGGATTTCTTTTTTGCCGACCGGGACGGTTACGAGTTTCTCGATTTTCAGGCTGTGAACCGCGATTTCGGATTCCAGTTCCAGCTTGAATTCATCTCCGGCGGCGGAGATTTTCCGGATCCGGTACGGTTGGTCACCGGCGGCATACTTATGCAAGGGTTCCAGCAGATAATCCCAAAGCAGCCCGGCGGCGGAAGGATCGCCCTGATCGGAGGTGATTTCCAGCTTGCCCTCCCGCCATTTCTGGATAATTCCGCCCTTGGAGGAAACGATCACCGTTTTCTCTGGCGCGCTGATCGTGACTTCCGGAAAACCGTCCTGGTCGAAATCGGTCATTTCCGCCTTAGCCAAACCGATTTTTACCGGTTCCGCCGCGCTTGCTTGCGTCGATTTCATGAGTGTTTCGTATTCAGCCCGAACATCCAGCGAACTTACCTGGGGATAATCGGAGGCGTCGACGATTTTCAGGAACCGGACATCTTCCGGATCGATTTTCAGCCAGACCCGGCCGCCTTCGGGAGTCAGGCGCAATTTTTTCACCGGGTCGATCACCACCCGGCCGGGGTCCGGCAAGTTCAGATACAGCGGATAGCGGCCATTGAAATTCAAGAGCGACAACAGTGTTTCCCCCTTCAATTCATGCGCCCGGTGGCCGAAAAAATCCGGCCAATTCGGAATGGCAATTTCTTTGGCCGCCGTCCGGATTATTTCATTGGGTAACGTAGTGAACTTCCACGCCGCATCGTTCCGCTTCCCGTCGAAAAGAAAATCCTCGAAAAGCGCGATTTCACTCATTGCCCGCTGAATTTCCACAAAAAACTGACCGTCGATCTGGTGGCCCGGAAAAATGGAAAGCCCGGGGCAACCGGATACCGCCGCACTCAACACCGTCTGCCGGAACTGGCGCGGGCTCTGTGTCTCCTCGGTAGTGGTGTATGAACCGGTTATCAGGTCATTGCGGCTCAGCGACGGGGTCATGTAGACCGGCTTTTTCAGGGTTTTCACATTGACGTCGATCAGGTCAAACGCCTTCTTTTTCAGATGATGGTAAAAACTGGAAAAATGCGCAGAGATCAGGTGTTCGTAACTCCGCGGATCTTTGCAGACCGACTGAAACATCTTCTCGAATCCAGGCTGATCGAAAGCCACCGGATAATCATAATCGATGAAAACAAAATTCGGGTTGATCCGCCCGATCATCTCGACCATAATTCGGTTGATGCTCACCGTTTCCGCCACCCGGAATTCCGCCCACGCGGCGGCATGTTTTTCCGCGATTTCCGCCGCCGTGGCCGCCTTGCCGCCCAGGTGCGACTGCGCGAAACGTTCCAGGCACACCGGACAGAAACAGGAATTCATGGTTCCCCATGGCTCGTAATCGAGCAGAATCCAGTCTCCGGACTTGGCGTTCAATCGCGCATAACGGTTGTTGTATTGCTCCTGAAGCAGTTTTTGAAATTGCTGATCTTCAATAAAATAACGCGGACAAATCCGTGCCGGGTTATTCTGGCCGTTTCGCATGACCTCGAGCCGCAGGCCGGGCAGTTTATCCCTGAATCCCGTCAGCATCCGGGTTTGGCAGTAATCCTGTTCGGGATTGTGCATCCGCCAGCCGCGCCCCGCCAACAATTCGTCGATTTCCTGTAGTTCTTTGTTGGAATTGCGCAATCGGGAATTCAAATGAGCCTTCTCATATTTGCCGATGACCCGTTTGAGCAATTCCCGATCGGGAAAATTCAGGTCGTAATCGGTCCAACCATAGTAGTGAAAACGCTTCGGCGCCGGCAGCTCCGGCAGGGGCGGCAGTATCCGGACAGTCAACTCCACCGGCGTACTCTTGCGGTCCCGATCGCTCAGATAATAATAAACCTTGTGGTCGGAAGGGAAATTACCTCCGACAGGTTCGAAGGCCGCGATCAACTGCCGGCACCACTGCCGCCCCGGGCCGATCAACTTGAACGCCGCCGCTTTTTGATACGTATAACGCCGGTACGCCGTGCCGTCGCGGGTGAATTCGGTGATTTCCGGAACCTCGCTGCGGTAAACCGTCGGATGACTGCTGAAACACTCCGCCACCCGCAACGTCACCGGAACTTCCAGTACAAAAGCCAGCTCCGGAGTCTCCTTCGTCCTCCCCCAGAAGTCGAAACAGAGGCTGTTCGGGCTGTCGGCAATGCTGTGAAAAATATGCTCACCGCCATAAACCAGCCGATTTCCTTCCGAGGGGCTGGCGTAAACGGTTACGGGAAACTCCGCGACCGCCTCGCCGCTCTGCGTGGTCGTCAGCGAGGCGTTGAGATAAGTAACCGTCCCTTTTCCGGTGTTCAACAGATAGAAATTCATTTTCGCGGTATCCGGCGGTACTACAAACACCCCGGAAATGTCACTCCAATTGCCGGAAGTGCCCGGCGCGGTGCTTTTTTCACCAATGGGCTGACCTTGGGCGTTGAAAAATTCCGCCGTCAATACCGCCTGAGCTTCCTTGCCGCAGCGGTAACGCGCCGTCAGTTTCAACGCCGTTCCGGCCGGAACCGGGTTCAGCAGCAGCTCCGGCTGGATCCCGAAGCGCGCCCCGCCGGAAATATACCTTAAATCCACTCCGTTCGCGCCGGGTTTCACCTCGTAAGTACTTTCCAGATTATGCCAGTACTTCACCACCCAGTCTTTCGGCATGTCTCCGCTCTTGCTGCCCAGGTAAGTCTGTTTCAGCAATTCCACTCCGGGCGGCATATTGGAACAATCCTGAAACGTCATTGCCGCGTCTTCCAGCCACAACGCCCCGTTTTCGTTGCTCAACCGAAACGAAAGTTTCAATTTCGCCACCGGCTCGGGGATCAGCATCCGGTGTTCCGATTCCCTCCAGTCGAATGTCTTGGAGAAATTTTCCAGCGAACGCCAGTAAACCAGCTTGCCGCCGTCGTCGAAGCCGGAAAGCACCGCGCTTCCCGTCACCTCCGTTCCGCACACCTTGTATTTAATGGATGCAATCTGCGGCAGCTTCTCCGTTACCTTGATTACGGGGCTGATCAGTTCACAAAATCCGGCCTCGCTCCGCGTTATGCATACCTGTTTGCCCTCTCCGGTACAATTCACCCGGCTTTTGCTCCATTGGCTCCACTCCGGCAGCACATTGCCGGAAACCTGTACCGCCAGGACAGCGGCAAATAACCCCAATAATTTTCTCATCATTTCTGACTCCTGATTAATTGACAATATCAATACCGCTGCCGGGCTCAACTCCGCGCGCCAGGAAGTTGACGCCGTCCGGCAACGGAACAGACGCAAATCCAAAAGTAAAACTGTTCACATGCCCATCCATATACAGGGCATTCGTCATCCCCGGAAACGAGGCGGGCGGACTCGCATTATTCAACCGGGTGGAATCGCCGATCCCATGGCGATAGGAAAAGAAATTAACCCAAACCGTGACGAAATTCTCATACTCATTGCTGTCCCCCAACAGAATTCCTTCGCTGGGACGCTTGATATTCTGCAGCTTGTGCATGACATTCCCGCCGTAGGCTTTTTGCCATGTATTGAATGCATTGCCGCTCAAACGGGCGTTCATCACATAGTGCGTATACTTGAAAGTCTTCAGAGCCCCGGTCCAACCGAAGGGCCGTTTCTCCGCCGGACAGGCGAAAGTTCCGCTCGTTTTTCCCGAACTGGTCCCCGGGAAAACCGCCCCGAATTCAACCAGAAGATCATGCCAGATTGCGGTTCCCATTTTCCCCGGAGCGATCCAGTCGCTGTATTCGCCGGAATACCCCGCCGAGGCCAATCCGGCCTGTTTCAGATTATTCTGGCAAATCGCCATCTGGGCCTTTCCGCGCGCCTTGTTCAACGCAGGCAGAAGCATCGCCGCCAATATCGCGATGATCGCAATCACTACCAGCAACTCAATAAGCGTGAATTTGTTTCCCATCTTTTCCATATTATTCTCCATCGGTTGTTTATACTGTTTTCCGAATTGTAAATTCATGGGCCATTACCTTGACAATTTTATAAGCATGCCGTGACGACGCCGGATTTTTGATCACATCCAGCGCCAGCCTCACCGTCTCCTCTGCCATTTCCTCCTGCGGGTGGGTGATGGCAGTTATGATCGGCTCACCGTAAGGCTGGAAACCGCGGCTTTCCAGATTGTCATAACTGACTATCTTGTAGTCTTTTCCTGCAATCAGATTCTGTTCATTCATATAATCGATGAATCCGAACGTAAGAAACTCGCAAACCGAAAAGAATACCCCGTCACGACAACTCTGCCAATACTCCCGCGCCATCTCGCGCCCCTGACGGGTATGCAAATGGGAACCGCCCTTCTCCTTCGCTTCGAATACCCGACAGGCGAAACCCATTTTCCGGGCACACTCGACCAGTACATCACGCCGAATCCAGGAGGTCTCCTGGTTCGGCAACAGAACATTGATTTTATGCTGATTGATGCGTTCCAAATATTCGAGCGCCTTGAAAAAACCGGGCCGGTAATCAAAACAGACCTGATGGAACGGATATTCGGAAACACTTTCGCCGCAAATCGTAATGACCGGAATTTTCAACTGCCGCAACAGCGGCGCCGTATTCGGATTGCACATTCCCTCCGGAATAATCAGGACATCGAATTTTTCCAGGTATTCGCCGTCGAAATATTTCATGTACGGTATCTGAAAGGTTGTATTGACCCTGAAGCCATTCTCCTGCAAACAGTGCTGCAGCCTCCCCATGAAAGTATCCAGCCCGATTTCGGAACTGGTGTTCCAGAAATAAAGCCCCACCCGGTATCCGTCCGCCGCCGGACGCTTGGCGACGAATGTACCGCGTCCGCGCTCCCGGTACAGAATTCCACGCTCAGTCAAACGGTTCACCGCCCGGTTGATCGTCTGCGGCGACACCTGGTAACGCACCGCCAGCTTGTTCGGCGGCGTCAACAGTGTGCCGGGCGAGAGTTCGTTTCTCACGATATGGTTTGTCAGGTCGTCAACGATGTCCCTGACTGAATATTTTTTGCTGACCGCTTCCATAATTCCCGCTGTTGTTTTTATATATTATATCAAATCGCTCAGAAAAATCAATCACCTTCATGATACAATATATCTGATATCGGGATTTAAATATATCAGTTTCAGCTTGTAAATAGCTCAAAAAATATGAAGCAAATGGAAGTAAGGAGCCGTTAAAAAATAACCTTTACATCTTTGTGTTCCCAACGGCTCCTAAGGGAGATGGAAAATTCTAAACTACCATTTATTGAGTCTTTTCGGCGCTTTTTGTCAAAGCCGTTCGTCACGTACCTCGGTACGCTCCTCGCGGTTTTGGCAAAAATCGCTCAAAAATCCTTCGATAAATAACGGTAGTTTAGTAATTTCCAACTCCCTAAGTTTATTTGGGACAATACAGCAGAATGAATTCGGCCGGTCTCAGTGTAATCCGCTGTTTTCCGGCGGCCAATTTTTCCTCGCGGTCAAGTCGAAGCGAACCCTTCGTCAGCTCAAACGTGAAAGTTTCGTTATTCGGGGAAGAATAATTTGCAACAAAAATCAGCGTTTCCTTATCATTGCCAAACCGGGAACAGGTGAGCTCCGGGTTGTCAACGGCAAAGTCGATCTCCGGCTTACCGCTCTCGAAAAGTTGAGGATACCGGCAGATATTGCTCAATCCCCTGGTCAGATAAAACATCTGAAGCGGCGTCGTGAAATTGTTGAATGAATAAATACACAGGTTGCCGCCGTTGAGAGCCTGTTCATAGACCATGGCCTCCATTTTGTGCGGAGAGCAGTATCCGTAGGTTCCGGGAGTTACCCAGACCGTCGAAATCCATTTTTGACCGAGCAGACTGTAATCATTTTGTGCGATCCGGTGATTGATATTGAACAACCCGGCGGTGTAGGCGGCGGGCATCGAAAGCTGAAGATATTTCGGATATGCCCGGTCAAATTTCCATAAATGATGATAACTTTTCTGACCGGCGAAAACGTCATATTGCCCGGTCAGAAACGGATGTTTGATTTGGGCGGCGGCGGCATTATACAAATCCCGCAGTATTTCCTCCCCGCAGTCCAGCAGATATTCCTCCGGGGTTTTGCCGGATTTGGCGACAGCGTCGGCGCAACGTTCACACTTCAGAATATTTTGAGCCTTTCCGCCGATCGACTGATTCATCAATTCAATATCCCAGATCAGATAATCCGCCTGGAGCGCCCGGAAGTTGTCAGACAGCTCCCGGAGATGGTTTTGATAAAACTCACCGCGATAGGACGGGCAAAATCCTTTGGCCCCTTCATACATGCATGCGGTCTCCTTCTTTTCTTTAATCGTATGCAATGGGGATTCGTTCTGAATAATTTTCAGGTTGTTGCGGTGAGCTTCCCCGATATACTGTACCGGCTTGAACGGAGCCTCCGGCAAATCGGACATCGTCGACCAGTAGCGTGGGAAAAACGGCATCGAATTGAACCCGAGAGCCGTGTATGATTTATAGAATTCCGGCCAATCCAGGCTGTAATAATCCAACATCCACGTAATCGCATACATACCCGGGAGCTTATTTTCCACGACAGGAATCCGCAAGGAACGCACCGGGCATACCGCAGAAGAAAAATCGGTATTCCCAACCCGGCAATAAAACTTGGCGACACTGCCTTCCGCAATATCACCGGTTGCCCGGAAATAAAGCGGCCCCAGAGAATATTCGCCAAGCATTTCTCCATTATAACGCTTGAAGTGTTTGCCGGTATTTTTGGGAGTTAAAACATATTTTCCGTCTTTTTCCGCCACATTGAACTGGTTTCTCAGGAGATATGTCCGGTGCAGAGTTGCGCCCGGCGGCAATTCAATAACAAATTGATACGGCTCTTTGCTTTTTGCCGGCCGGTAATCGGCAAAACTCAGAAATGTTGGCACAAAGGTGTTTTCAGGAATATGAAATATGTCATGGCTCGGCTTGAAGACAATCGCATCCTGAGCGGCCAAGCCGTTGCCGACCGGGAAGTTATATCGGTTCCCGGGGATCATCACATCTTTCCCGGCAGAGGCGGCGCCGGAAAAAACCTCAAACTCATCCAGATAAAACATGAATCCTTCAGGCTTGACGATCACTCCCACGTAACGGGCTGAAATTCCACTCAAATCGAACTCGATGTCGATCCAACGGTTGCGATTTTCCTGGAGCTTGAGAAGTCTGTCGGCACTTTCGATATTGTCATGCCCGAAAGAGGTCAATTTTTTCACCGTATCCACCCGGTAGAAATTCTGGCCGTCATTGCTCACCAGCAATATGAATTCACGGGGCAGGGAAAACCGATACATGGCTCCGGTGAAACTGCCGGCCCTGAGGATGCAGCGACCAAGATTTTCCACCTTTTCCAAGTCAATACATACGCTGACGCCGATGGCCTCCCGTCCGTAAGTGCTGCGATGCCAGCCCACCGTCAGCGCGTCGTCTCTCACATCATTATAGTCAAGGCGCTGTTCATCAAAAGTTGTACCGGCGTCCGTGTTCGCGGCAAATTTCCGGGCATTTTTTTTGCCGTCCGTCAGCTTTGACTGCGGAAGATCCTTCGGATTATCCGGAGCGATCGAATAAAACACCTTTTTCCCAAGAGCGAGGTTCTGCTCCCCCGCCCCGGCGGACAACATGAATACGGCAGTCAATAATGCGGATGTGATTTTCATTTTTTATACTCGCGAAATTTATTTGATCGGTTTAAAATTCAGTACGGGATTCACATCCTTGAGCTTGGAATATGAAACGTGACCGTCGACAAAAAGCATATTTGCACCGTCGCTGTGGATGCTCCCCGGATTATTGCCGGCATCCTTGAAATTATTCCACGAGGTATTTAAGCTGATGGAATAATTAGCAACGGGAATGGCGGTAACAGCGCTGACTTTTTCCCTGGCATCCGTGGCCAGACATATATCCGACGGTACCCGGATCTGGTTGTTTTTCATCGCCGCGTATGTTCCCGCGAGACCGAGGTGGTAGTTCTGCGCATAGTTGACGCTGTAACGCGTTCCGCCGCTGGCAATTGTTGAATCCGAACCATATACAGCGGCATTCGCCAGACAACGAAACGCCGATGCCTGGAATTCATTATTCCATTTCAGTTTGACCTCCGCGAAGCCGCATATTTTCAAGAACCAGGTCTGTGCGGTCGCATCGCTCAATCGCCAGACCGCCGGAAACATGCCGTCATAGGAATCCTGATATCCGAAATACCCCAGGGAGAGCTGTTTCAAATTGGATATGCAATTGGCTGAACGGGATTTGGCTCTGGCGCGATACCGGGCCGGAAGCAACATTGCCGCCAATATCGCAATAATCGCAATGACTACCAGCAATTCAATAAGTGTAAATCTTTTTCTCATATTCCACCACCTGTCAGTTTAATTTTTTAATACTTTTGCCGTTGATTATTTCCGTATTGATGATTTCACTGTTTGCTTTTTCACCGTTGCAAACTTTGCGGACCATTTTAAAAAGACGCAATCCGAGTTCATTCCAGGGCTGTTCCAAATAAGTCGCATATGAATATTCATTGTTCGGACGGTCATAGAGAACCAGCGACACATCTTCCGGCACCCGCAACTTCAGTTCCTTGAGCGCCTCAAATGTCTGCGCGTGGAAAACTTCTCCACCGACAAACAAAGCCGTCATCTCGGGATTGCGGCTGAACAAATCGCGGACCATGCCGCGAAAATCACTGGAGTCCTTCACCTTGCAGCACAATCCTTCCGAAAAATCGATTCCCGCTTCCGTCAACGCATCGCAATACCCCCGGAAACGCTGCGAAACATAGCGCAACGGCAGATCCGACGCGATATAGCCGATTCTGGTATGTCCGGCATCCGTCAGCCTGGCCACCAACTCCCGGGTTCCGTAATATTGGTCGATCGCGACATACGGAAAATCCGAACCGAAAATCTGGCGGTTGCTGATTATGATCGGAATTTCCTGTTTTTCCAACAATTCACGATGAATTTTAACATCGGGAACCATGTTGGCAAAGACCAGAGCGTCAAGCTTAAATGATGATATTTTGTCCAGATCGTCCAAGGTGACGTCACAAAGCCGGCAGCCGGAATGCGCGGCTCCATCCAGAAACGCCATTTCGCGCTGATTGGCCAAGATATTGGAGGATTTACCATGTACAAAGTTGATTACCCCGACCCGAAGCGTTTTCACATCCGGCGGCCTGACGAACCAGCCGCTCCCGGGTACGCTTTGCAACACCCCCTCTTCGGCTAATTGACGCAGGGAATTCCGAACGGTGTGACGATGAATGCCATATTGTC
Source organism: Victivallaceae bacterium (assembly GCA_031548025.1). Lineage (GTDB taxonomy): Bacteria > Verrucomicrobiota > Lentisphaeria > Victivallales > Victivallaceae > UBA5239. Next base: position 59,921 of record JAVBRM010000087.1, read on the forward strand.
GGCTGAGCTCGTTTTCCGAAGGAATACGCTTGCCCGGGCACAATTGACCGTGCGATATGGCATCCTCCAGTCGCTCTTTCAACTGTTGATAAATCGGTATTCCCGATGTTTTGTCGATTAACTGCTCCATAACATCCTGTATAAACTTGTATATACAATATTATACAGCCATATACCACTTCTGTCAATACCTTTTCGAAAATTATTTCACCGCCCCCAGTATATCCCTGCAATGAAAAATCACAATGCACTGTGGAAATTTCCAAAGCCGGTGCTATATTATATCATGTAACACGAGTAACATGGTGATTTGATGCGTACTACGCTTAAAGATATTGCAAAGATGGCCGGAGTTTCGCGGCCGGCGGTTTCGATGGTCATCAACGACCCCGAAACTACCCACCTCAGCGAAGAAAAAAAGCAACTGGTCTTGCGCCTCGCCGAGGAAATGGGTTACCGTCCAAATTACGCCGCGCGTCAGCTCCGCGGCAAATCAATGAAACTTATCGGGCTCATCGGAACGCTCTTTTCCATACCGGTCCACATGGCGATTATTGACGGCATTATGAAAAGTTTTCACCGCTCCGGCTACCAGGTGCTGCTCGGCGATCACGGTTACGACCCGCAGCGCGAAATGGAAATCATCCGCGAATTCGAGTCGGTCGGTGTGGATGGCCTCATATTTTTCAACGCCACCACTCCGAAAATCCATACCCAGACCCGGCTGCCCATCGTCGCGGCCTCTCATAATCAGAAAAAATACGATATCTGTACCGATCTGCGCCTCGGCGGACGCCTGGCCGGCCGACATTTAATCGAGCACGGTCACCACCATATCGGTTTCATGTCTAACGTTGCCACCCCCAATTATCTGCGGCTTCTGGGCCTGCAAGACGCCTTGGCCGAAGCCGGCACTGAATACAAACCGGACTGGACCCTCGTCGCCGGTCTGGCGCCCGAAGAGTTCGGTAAAAAACTGCGTCACTTGATCAATCAGGATGTGAGGGCTTTCTTTGCGTTCAACGATTATCTGGGCTGCCGCCTGTTGGGTGAACTTCACAAACTGGGCATGTCCGCGCCGCGGGACGCCGCTGTCATCGGTTTCGACGGCATCGCACAGACCGCTTATATGCTGCCGCCGTTGACCACGGTGGTTCAACCGGCACAGCGGATCGGCGAGGAGTGCGTCAAGTTGATGCTCAGGCGCATCGGCGGCGAACCGGACAGCGGGGAAATTCTTTTTCTCGAGCCGCATCTGCACCTCGGCGGCAGTTGCGGTTGTGAATATCAAACCAATTATCCGACAACTACGTTGGTAAATTAATATAAAGGATTTGAACCATGAGCATGATGAAAAACGAAAGCGCCAAAGTCAATTTCCTTGACAATGCGCGATTTAAGCTGGAACTCCCCGGCTTCGTCCTGGACAATTGCCGTTCGCTGGCAATCGTGGACAGCAAAGAGGAAGTCGCATTAAACTGGGAAATCCGCAACAATTATCCGGACTATCTCCAATTGGGCTGTATCAACAGCCTGGGCGAGTGGCTGATGGATTTCTCGCAGGCGGAAAACCGGGACGGAGTCAAAGGCGTTTCCTTGTCCATGAGCGTCAAGCTGAACAAATTTCAGCCGCACCTGGAAATCCTGCCGATTGTCGTACCGGAAATGCAATTGGACCATCTGCTGAGCCAGGGCGCCGCCATGGGACGCTGCCGCTCCGTCAAATTTCCTCAGGCCAACCATGAAGATACGGCATTGAGTGGCTGTTATATCCTGATGCTGAGCCGCGGCGAGCTTCACTTGCAGATTTCCACCCCGGTCCGCCAGAAATTTGTCACCACCTTCACCGGCAAACTCAACACCGCCGGCGTCGAACGACTCGCGGTATCGGCGGAGTTGATCCATGGCGATTTCACTGAAATCAAAATCGGCCCGGTCGAGTTTTTCAGTTCAGCCGAACCGTTTAAACTGATGGAAGCCTGGGGCGAGGCCAATACCGAAACGCAAAAGGATTTCTCCGGCATGGTCAAACCTGGCTGGAACAGCTGGGACTACTACCGCTGGACCATCACCGAGGAAGAAGTGTTGAAAAACGCCGAATTCATCGCCGCCGACCCGGTGCTCTCCAAGCACGTCAAGCGCATCATCGTCGACGACGGCTGGCAGTATTGCTACGGCGAATGGGAGGCCAACCCATTATTCCCCAACGGCATGGGATATCTTGCCAAGGAACTGACCAAGATGGGATTCGAGCCCGGTCTGTGGTTTGCACCGACCATTGTCGAACCGCATTGCCGGATCGCCCAGCTCGACTATGATATGCTGGCTATGAGCGAAGGCGGCCAGCCGTGTATGGCTTACTCATGCATGGAGCGCGTCGGCTTCGTCCTCGACCCGACCGTACCGAAAGTCCAGAAGCACCTCTACGATCTCTTTGACCGTTATGCCGGAATGGGTTACAAATACTTCAAGCTCGATTTCCTGGCTTCCACCCTGAAAGCCAAGCAGTTCCACGACCGGACCGTCTCCCGCGGCGACATCATCAGAAAAATCGTCGAACCCGTCGCCAAGGCGGTGGAGGGGCGCTCCCTGATCCTCGGTTGCAACTACAATTTCAACGCCGGCAACCAGTATGTGGACGCCGTCCGCATCGGCTCGGACATCCATTCCACCTGGAAAGGCATCAATCACAACGTCGTTTCGGTGGCGGCGCGCTACTGGAGCAACAAACGCTGGTGGATCAACGACCCGGACTTTGCCCTGGCCCGTTCCTTCGGCACTTCCAACGATCCCGATATCGTCCGTTTAAAACCCTGCCTGGTTTACTGCAAACCGGAAACCCCCTTCAAAGAATTCGTCGATTTCGTGATGGTCGATATCGAAAAACCACAGTCGGAAATGCTCCTGAGCATCGTCCTGATGGCCGCCGGAGCGGTCAACCTTTCCGACAACATGCCCAAGCTGAACGCGGAAGGCGTGGAACTGGCCCGGCGTGTGGTCGCGGCGGAGTCGGCGGAAGCGGCGGTCCCCCTCGACCTCTTCGAAAGCGACAGACCCGCCATCTGGCTGCAGAAAACCAGCGACGGGCATCGGGTACTGCTGATCAACTGGCAGGATGAAAACGCCGAAATGGAATTCTGCCTGAACACTCATGGAGTAACCGGCAACAATGCCGTCAATTTCTGGAACGACCAGCCGGTCGATATCAGTTCCGGCAAAATCCGTGCAATCCTGAAACCGCGTTCCTGTCTGCTCACCGTAATAAACTAAGTCATCCGCCCTCCGTTGCCGTCAAGCGGCGGGGGGCATAATTATACTTCTCCACTTTTTTCATATAACCTATTGCATTCACTCATTTTTTTTGCTATAATATTTCCCATAACTGAAAGGAGATATAAAGTTATGGCAAATACCAAGGCAAAATTAAGTATTATTATCGGGAGAATCATCGGGCTCATTGTTGTACTGCTCATCGCCTATGCGGCGCTGTGGATTTACACCAATCTGGATTACCTCAAATATCGCGGACAAAAGAATTTTGTCGAAAACCGTTACGGGATCACCTGGCGGACCAATCTGATGAATTCACGCTTCATGGCTCGCGCCAACAAGCGGAACATCATGGTGGTCTACCTGAATTCCGGTACCAACAATGACATCACTAACCGTTTGATTAAGAATATCTTCGCGTCCAATGACTTCAAGGCGGCCTCGGTCACCTATATTGCCGTGCTGTGTGATATCCAACATGGTGTAACCCCTCCTGGACGGGTCAAGAACAACCAGGAAGAAATCATCAAAGCCTATGACCTTGCCGACTCCTATGGCACCATCGTTCTCACCGACGCCGACGGTACTGAAATCCGCCGCGTCCGTTACTCCAGTGAATCAGCTCCTGAGTTGGTCACCAAACTCAACGGCGGCAGACTTGCCCCCCTGCCCCCGGTCAAACCGCCCAAAATGAAATGGCCGCTCGCCGGAGAAGCCGACAAAGCCGCCAAGAAAGCCAAAAGTGCGGCAGGCGGCAAAGGCACCATCAAGGAAGAAGAGTAATTCCAATTAAATGTCAAATCGCTTTTTAGATTTTAGCTTATTTGCGATGCTGAATGACGTTTTGTGGAACAAGGCGCTACTGAAGTAGCGACTTTTCCGCAAGGCGACAGTCAGTTCGCAAGAAGCAAAATATAATAGCA
>JAVBRM010000156.1:0-16986 GCA_031548025.1 Victivallaceae bacterium
CTGCATACTTTGAAGGTCGATGAAAAAGTGCGCGGAGCGGCTTTCAGTTGGGTGGAGCACTGCGACTGGATCACCGGCGAGCTGGCCGGGCGGACCGAGCCGCTGACCATGGCGCGGAGCCGTTGCGCTGCCGGTCACAAAGCTATGTGGCACGAAGAGTGGGGCGGGCTGCCGCCGCAGGAATTTTTGAGCGGCATCGACCCACTGCTGGATGGCATTCGCGAGCGTCTTTATACCGAAACTCAAACTGCCGATATTCCGGTGGGAAAATTGTCCGCGAAATGGGCTGATAAACTTGGATTGTCAACAGAGGTGGTCATCGGCGGCAGCGCGTTTGACTGTCATTTCGGGGCGGTCGGCGCGGGGATTGAACCGTATGAGTTGATCAAGGTGATCGGTACTTCCACCTGCGATATTATTGTTACGCCCGAGCTGAATCATTGCGTCAAAGGAATTTGCGGGCAGGTGGATGGCTCGGTGATTCCGGGCATGATCGGCCTGGAAGCCGGGCAGTCGGCATTCGGCGACGTTTACGCGTGGTTCAAGAATTTTCTTTCTTACGGCGGGGAAGTTTCGCTGCCGCAACTGGAGAAGGACGCCGCCGCTACCGAACCGGGGATTATCGCCCTGGATTGGCAGAATGGCCGCCGGACTCCGGACGCCAACCAGAATCTCTGCGGGGCGATTTTCGGTTTGCGGCTGGGAACCACAGCTCCGATGGTTTACCGGGCGCTGGTGGAAAGTACGGCGTTCGGCGCGCGGGCGATTATCGAGCGTTTTCGCGATGAAGGCGTGCCGGTGAAAGCGGTCGGCGCCATTGGTGGTATCAGCAAAAAATCGCCGTTTGTCATGCAGATCTGTGCGGATGTGCTGAACCTGCCGATCAGGGTATCGGCGAGCGATCAGGCTTGCGCACTGGGCGCGGCGATTTTCGCGGCGGTGGCGGCGGGAGTACATCCGGATCTGGAAACCGCAATCAGGAAGATGTGTTCGGAATACGATAGCATTTACTATCCGAATGCCGAAAATGCAGAGTTGTATGACAAGCTTTATGCGCGTTATGTCGAACTCGGCAAGGCGGTCGAAACGGAGGCGATGCAATATGTATAAAAGTCTAAAAGAAATCTGTTACCGCGCCAACATGGAACTGTCGAAACTGGATCTGGTGATCTATACGTTCGGCAACGTCAGCGCGGTGGACCGCGAAAAAGGAGTATTCGCCATCAAGCCCTCCGGAGTTGCCTACGAGGCGCTGGAACCCGAGGATATGGTGATCGTCAGCCTTGAAAACGGACAAGTGGTCGAAGGCCGCTTGCGCCCGTCCAGCGATACCAATACTCACCTGGTTCTCTATAATACATACAAAAATATCGGCGGCATTTGTCATACGCATTCGACCTATGCGGTGGCGTGGGCTCAGGCGGCGCGGTCTGTTCCGGTTTACGGTACCACCCATGCCGATCACCTGGCGGCGGACATCCCGTGTACCGAATTCATGCCCGACGCATGCATCGCCAACGACTACGAAACCGAAACCGGCAAGCAGATCACCCGCCTGGACCTGAACCCGGAAGAAATCGAAATGGTTCTGGTGGCGGGACACGGTCCATTCACCTGGGGTAAGGACGCCGCCAAAGCTGTTTACAACGGCAAAGTTTTGGAAGAATTATGCAAAATGGCCTTGTTCACGGAACAGATCAATCCGGAGGTCAAGCGTTTGAAAAACTCATTAATCAACAAACATTACCAGCGTAAGCATGGAAAAGGGGCATATTATGGACAAAATTGATTTGAAGAAATACCGTATCCGTTTCATCACCGGCAGCCAGCATCTTTACGGCGAGGACACCTTGAAACAAGTAGCCGCCAATTCTCAAGCGATCGTCAACACGCTTAACAGCTGCGGCCGGATCGCTCTGCCGGTTGACTGGGTGCCGACCGTAAAAACTCCCGACGAAATCACCGCCGCGATTCAGGAAGCGAACACCGATCCGGCCTGCGCCGGAATCATCTGCTGGATGCATACTTTCAGCCCCGCCAAAATGTGGATCAACGGCCTCAAGCTCCTCCAGAAACCCATGTTGCACCTGAATACCCAGGCCAACCGCGATATTCCGTGGGCGAGCATCGATATGGACTTCATGAATCTGAACCAGGCCGCACACGGCGACCGCGAATTCGGATTTATCTGTACCCGCATGAATATTCCGCGCAAGGTGGTCAACGGTTATTATCAGGCTCCGGAGGTTCAGGAGGCCATCGGTACCTGGGCGCGCGTCGCCGCTGCCTGGCGCGACTCGCAAACCATGAAAATCGCCCGGATCGGCGACAATATGCGCGAAGTCGCGGTTACCGAGGGCAACAAAGTTTCCGCTCAGATTCAGTTCGGCTATTCCGTCAACGGCTACGGAGTGGGCGATGTCCTCAAGTATATCGACCAGGTAACCGAGGCCGGAGTCGACAAGCTGGTGCGGGAATATCTCGAGCTGTATGAAGTTCCAGACCGGTCGGAATACGCCATGAATTCGATCCGCAACGCCGCCAAACAGGAGATCGGCATCCGGGCGTTTCTGGAAGACGGCGGCTTTGCCGGTTTCACCACTACTTTTGAAAATCTCTACGGACTGGATCAGCTTCCCGGCCTGGCTTCCCAGCGATTGATGGCCGATGGCTACGGTTTCGGCGCCGAAGGCGACTGGAAAACCGCGGCTCTGCTCCGCACCATGAAGGTCATGGCGGCGGGGCTTCCCGGCGGTGTCAGTTTCATGGAAGACTATACCTATCATTTCGAACCGGGCCGCGAGCGCGTCCTGGGCGCGCATATGTTGGAAGTCTGTCCCTCCATCGCGGCGGGCAAGCCCCGGCTGGAAGTGCATCCGCTGGGCATCGGCGGCAAGAACGAACCGGCCCGGTTGGTCTTTAACTCCAAGCCCGGCCCGGCCATCAATGCCACGATGGTTGATTTGGGTGACCGCTATCGCCTGGTGGTCAACGAGGTCGAAGTCGTCAATCCCGACGCCGCCTTGCCGAAACTGCCGGTAGCCGGTACCGTCTGGATTCCCCGCCCCAATCTGGCCGAAGGAGCCGAACGCTGGATCGAAGCCGGTGGAGCTCATCACAACGTCAATACCCCGGCCTTGACCACCGGATTCATGCAAGACTACGCCCGCATCGCCGGAGTGGAAATCGTAGTAATCAGATAGTATTTTCGACAAGCTTCAGGTTTTTTTGAAATCTGAAGCTTGCTTTTCAATAAAATCGGATTAAATTACACCTACTGTCAGTCGCAGAGCCAATATGCGACTGACAGTAGAAAAAATTTCATTTATTAATCGGAAAATCAGCATTTTTTCTTCCTGAAAAAATATTGCAAAATAGTTTGCATGCCTCTTGACATTTTCATCGTCTACGATTATAATTATAAATACAAAGTAGTTTGCATGGTGAATATGACAGTCAAGAATAAAAAAGTAACCCTGAAACAAGTCGCGGCGGCGGCGGAGCTGGCAGTGCCTACCGTATCCCAGATCCTGAACGGCCGCCGCAATTTCTGTTCGCAGGAGCAGATCGACAAGGTGCGACGGATCGCCAAAGAGCTGAACTACCGGCCGAACATCGGCTACAAAATCATGACCGGCCAACAGACCCAAACCGTAGCCATCCTGAATTCCATGCCTCAAATGAGTTCCGAAGAACACGTGTTGAAACTGATTATGCTGCTGATTGCCGGTTTCGATAAGCGCGGTTATGCGAGTTATTGTTCCACCTTTACCGATGACCCGGCCAAAAATCTGGAGAAAGTCCGTACCTTGGTGGCTCGCGGTGTGGAGCGTTTTGTCTTTCTGGGGTGTCCGTTTGGGCATACTGAAATAATCCGGGAATTGGAGGCATTGGAATTGCCGTTCAGTTCCGATTCTCTGGATTTTAGCCGGAGGGTGGACCGGGGATCGCAGATTGGTGCGGAGGCGCTGTTCAGTCATATTGTATCGACAGTCGGGGAAAACTTCAAGTTGGTTTGTCAGGAGAAAGAAGCTCACGATGCCAATATGCGGGTGAAAGCCCTGGCCAAGGCTATCGGGATCAGTTGTCAGGAAGCAATAGCGAAATTTATCTTTACCGGTAGCAACGTTGAATTCGATGTTGAAGATTATGCCATGCAGGCCAGGACGGTTGCTTATAAGGCTACCCGGAGGCTACTGGAAAAGCATCCGGACATTGGCGCTATTTGCTATGTAAACGATAAATTCGCCATTGGTGGAGGATGTTGTATTCTTGAAAAAGGCAATGAGCGTTTCCGGCATATTCTCTTAAGCGGTTTCAATAACGAACCGTCATTGGAGAAATTTCCCTTGCCGATTATTTCCACAGAGTTCAGGCTTGAAAAAATTGCCGACGCGCTGGTGGAAAATGTATTGGTGGATGAACCGCACGAAATCGTGATTCCGCCGACTCTGGTTATTCGAACCGCGTGTGAATGTATTGAATATCCGCATTGGAATGAAAAACGAATCGATTTGACAATCTAAGGAGATATGTGAAATGAAAAGAAAAAATTTTACACTCATTGAATTGTTAGTGGTTATTGCAATTATTGCCATATTGGCATCTTTGTTGCTACCGGCTCTGAACAAAGCTCGCGACACCGCTAAAAAAGCCAAGTGCATCGGTAATCTCAAGAACATTTCCCAAGCCATGGCTCTGTACGTCGATCTGTATGAAGGCTACCTGCCATGGCAAACCTGTTTTGTTGATGCGGGCGTTGAAGCGAAATTCGGTAGTTACTGGCAACAGATGTACTTGATTATCGGGCTTTTGAAAAACAAATTACCGATCAGTTCCGGTTATTCGCCATCGGGGGTATATCGCTGTCCGGCTGAAACGATCACTTCTCATAATGGTACCGTAGAGTGGAATGTCTTCAAAGGATGTCATTATGGTGTCAACCGTTATCTGAACATGATATATATATCCTCCGACAGTGGTAAACTCTATCAGGAATTCAGAAAAATGGTTTCCACTCGTACTCCGTCAATAACCTATGCTTATGGCGACAAAGGCATTGGAATAAATGCTGACGGCAGCAGGAGGTACAGCCTGGTTGAATTGCGCGCCCGTTATCAACTTCCAGCCTTGCGTCACAGCGGTTATTGGAATGTTTCCATGCTCGACGGCCATGTTGAAACGTTGAACGGTTACCCTCTGCGCAGTCAAAGCTTCGATTTCAGAGATAATGCTTGGGCACCCACGAAATGGTAATGAATAATCTATAATCAATATTAAGGGAAACAAATGAAGAAATTACTGTTCATCATTATGCTGTGTTCCGGTTTTGTCATGTTGAACGCCGAAACATTCACGCCAAAAAAGCCGATAATTGTTCTTGCTGAAAAATCAGGATCACTCCAGCGTTTTGCCGCAACCGAGCTGCAGAAGCATCTTCGACTGGTTACCGGCGCGGAAATCGCCATCGCCGCCCAGGTTCCGGGCGGCAGCTATCCGTTTTATATCGGACAGATTCCTGCGGATGACACTAAGCCGCTCATCCGTGAAGAAGCACGCTGGCGAGTTACTCCGCAAGGTGCGTGGTTTTATGGAGAAGACTTCAATCCGGGCAGAAACAAGCGGGAAGACGTATTCAACCGTCATGCCCGTACCGGTACTCTGACTGCGGTATATGATTTCCTTGAAAAACAGTTCAAGATTCGCTGGCTGGAACCTGGCGATGGCGGTATTGCCTATACCGCCGGGCCACTGGATCTGACCATTGCCTCCGGCGCTTGGAATCCGGGCCCCTTGGAGCAACGTTTTATGCGCTGCTGGATTCTCAATAGTTGGATAAATTATCAGAAGCGAGTTCCGGAAATGATCCAGGGACTTACCATGAATCAGGCCGAATACAATCGCTTTTGTGAAAATACTTATACCTGGTTCCGCCGCCAACGTCTGGGAAACGGCATCAGACTTCACTATGGCCATGCTTTTACTCAATGGTGGCAACTCTACGGCAAGGAGCATCTGGAATATTTCGCCATGCAGGAAGACGGCGTTCGCCGCCCGATAAAGCCTAATCTGCCGAAGTGGAGCAAGCTCTGTGTGAGCAATCCGGCTGTCGCCAAACAGATTGTTGCCAATTGGTTGGCGGAGAATCCTCGTTCCGAGACGGTCAATGTCTGTGAAAACGACAGCGGTGGTTATTGCCGTTGCGATGAATGCCGCAAGCTCGACGCTCCCATGCCGGGCGAGGCATTTGACGCCCATCTGACCGATCGTTATGTCTATCTGGCCAACACCGTTCAAAAACTGGCGACGGAGCACGATCCGAATGTTTCCGTGGTAATGTATGCCTATGCCTGTTATCGCCAGCCGCCGCGCAAAATCAAAGTCGATCCCCGGGTGATTATCGGATTTGTTCCTTCGATGCTGGAGTTGCAAAAGGTGGATGCCATGTATAAGGGGTGGCGTGAAGCCGGAGCCGTCAAACTGTTTCTGCGCCCGAACGATCAGCACGTCAATACCGGCTTGCCGATGGGGTTCGAGAAGCAACTGTTTGAACATTTTCAACTCGGCATTCGAAACGGTATCATCGGAACCGATTATGACAGCAGTTACGGGTATTGGCCGATAACCGGCATTGCCGATTACATTCTGGCGCGAGCGCACACCGATCCTTCGCAAAGTTTTGAACATTGGGAAAAAGAGTACTACGCCGGATATGGCGCGGCTGCCGATCTCATGGCCGAATACTGGCGTTATTGGCGCAAAAATATCTGGGAAGAGCGCTTGCTTCCAAACGCGGCAGCTATTCGCGAACGCGGCCGTTACGGCAATTTTCGCAGGGGAATCATGTGGGATCTCGACAAATACTACCGGCTGGAAGACTTCGACAAAACCGACGCCATTCTCCAACAGGCCGCGCAACTCCAACTTACCCCGGATGTCCGTCGTCGAATCGAACAAATTCAGCTTGTCGGTCAGCATAGTCGGCTGATGTTTGCCGCGCTCACCGCCCCCGCCAAAGACAAACTTATTCACAGCAAGGCCCTGTTGGCTTTCCGGATCAAGCACAAAGACGACCTGAACATCAATTGGACCGTCATGCAGTTGAAGGCGGAAAAACCCCTCGGCGATATCACCGGAGTTTTTGAAGCTGAGAAGTTTTTGGATTTCAGCGACTTTCGCCCCTTGCCGATTATCTGGCAATTCAAGATCGACCCCGAGAATCAAGGTGTAGCCGGGCAATGGGAAAAAACACAGCAGTCGGAGATCCGTAAAGAATGGTCGCCCATTATGGTCAACCGCTTCTGGGAAGACCAGGCCGCAACCAAAGGAATGCCTCAGGCGCTCAAAGATCAATTGAAAAACTACGACGGCATCGGGTATTACGGCCATGATTTTTCTGTTCCAAAGGAATGGGAAGGCAATGAAATTTACTTGTTCTTTGGCGCGGTCGATGAATCCGCCTGGATTTATCTGAACGGCCAATCTGCCGGCGAGCATATTTACAAGGCTCCGAACGATTGGCAGACTCCGTTCACCATTCGTATTGACCATCTCATTGACTGGAAACGTTCCAAGCAACTCGCCATTGTCCGGGTGGAAGACAAAGCCGGCAGCGGCGGCATCTGGAAACCGGTATACGTGGTGAAAAAATAATCGCAAACTGGAATAATTACATACTTTTCGAGGATTTTTACACTACTCGAATCCGGGGAGTGAGGTTATATTTATAGTAACCAACCCTGGAAAAAATATGAATAGCAAAATAATGAATGTCGGAGTTATCGGTTGCGGTGGTTTCTGCAAAGGTAACCATTTGCCTAATTTACAAGCGAACCCGCTGGTACGGATTTGGGCGCTCTGTGACTTGAATATGGAGTTGCTTGACGAGCTCAAGGAGAAATATCAGCCGGATTACGTAACCACCGATTTTGAGAAAATCTTCGCTGATCCGGAAATCGGCATGGTGGTTTGCGCTACCAAGCCGTCGTTTCGCATTCCGATCATGGAGGCCGCGGCCAGGACCGGCAAGCCGTTGTTCGTCGAAAAGCCATTGTCCATGGATCGGGAAGAAACCGAAATCATGCTGGAACTGATCAACCGGTCAGGGATTCCGTTTATGGTGGGGTTCAACCGGCCGTTCAGCCCCATGATGCAGGATGCGGTCAAGTATTACCGGCAATACTGCGGGCAGGAGAATACCACCATCATTTACCGGATTGTGGGCGAAGCCCGGCTCTGGCCGCCGTCGCATTTCAAGGCGGTAATCGATGACCGTGAATCGACCATCCTTCACGAAGTCACGCATATTTTCAATCTGTTCAATTATATTACCGGTAAATTTCCGTTCAGTGTCTATACCGCCGGCGGCGGTAATACCGACAATATCCTGACCTTGGAATATCCGGGCGATATTACTGCCGTCATTATCGCCGGGGATAATTCCACTGCCGGTTTTCCCAAGGAATATCTGGAAATCAACAGCGGATATACCACGATTGCCGGTTATCATTTTGTGGAACTGAACGTTACCGGGGCCGATTTGCACCGGGCCAATCATCTCTATCCTTATCATATCGGCGACGATATTTTCACCACCGGCCGGGTGCAGATGGAAGAATACCTGTGGAACTTCCGCCGGGCGATAACCCCGGAAGAACAGGCCTACGGCTACTATTACGACAAGCAAGTCCACGTTGACAAGGGACATTACGGAGAGCTGGAAGCTTTCCGCCAATGCATTGTCACCGAAACACCGTCCCCGGTCGACGTGGTCCAGGGGGCGGCGGCCAATTTTATCGCCTGGGCCGCCATCGAATCCTGGGAACAGAAAAAACGGATCGAGATCAATCTCAGATAATCGCCCTGATCGCCGCGGTGGCGGCAATGTTCAAAACCGTGGTACAAATCGCCAGCAGGCGTTCCATCAGATTGAGTCCCATCCGGGCGCTGATGTGGGCCATGGCGGCTTTGATATGACGGATATTGTTTTCGGCGCTGACGCGGTCGCTCTCGGTGGCCGCGTTCCAGTAATTATAATACTGCTCGGTGAACCTGGCCGATAAATCTTCCAGCAGAGGGACGTATTCGGCCTTCGCTGAAGCCAACAGGCCGGCCAGTTCGATTTGGACTTGCGTCGTGAATTCGCTTTTGCTGATGATGGTATCAATCATAATAAAAAATCTCCGATTTTTAGTGTTTAGAGTGGAGAGTTTAGAGTTTAGATATTGGGAGACTCCACGCCTCCCGATACTTCTTACTTTTTACTTCGTACTTACTACTGGAGCGAAGCGACTACCAACTCCATTTTGTGGTTTTGAATTTTTCGACGGTTTTCGCCGCTTCATTGCAGTTGATCTGGCGGATTTCCCGGTCTTCGTCCGACAAAGCCGGATCGGATTCGACGTACTCAAGGTATTCCTGGCCGGCGGTTTCCAGAAATGCCCCATACGACTCCGTCAGTTGACGGTTGACGCAACCTGCCAGCATGAACAGCAGGCAGCCGATGATTGTTAACTTAGCCATGTTTATCCTCATATCGATGGTTTTCAATAATAAGGAAAAAAGTCAACAAAATAGATTGAAATATCTCAAAGCGGTGATAATCTTATTCGATTATGCAAACCCATCAAACTGTAAAATATGAATATAAATGTCCCTTCTGCAAGAAGTGGCTCAACGTCGATGAAAGCGAGAGCTTTCACGAGTACCCCTGTCCGGAATGCGGCCAGACGATAATCCCCGAGCCTCCCGGCTTGAATAAGGGACCTCTGGTCAAAGTCAATCTGGATGTACGGCATCGCCGTATACTTGCGGTCATACTGGGTTATTCACTGGGAATGCTCGGAGCGCACAAATTCGTCCTGAATTACAATCTGACCGGAGTCATTATGCTTTTCGCCTCGATCGTCGCGGGCTCGGTCAATCCGCTTTTGCTGCTGGGTCTCTGGATGATCGGTGCCCTGGAAGCCACCATTTACCTGGTCACCTCCGACGAAACTTTCGAGAAACGCTACATCCAAGGCAAGCGCTACTGGTTCTGATTCTTGCAAATTTAACATTCAATGTTAAATTTGCAAGACTTCGGCTTGAAATCATGATGTAAAAAAATTTGCATTTATTTGAAAATCGTGTTATATTACACTATCTTCCGTGATGAGTCCAAGCATCACGGAAGGTAGAAAAATATTATTTCGTATATTATAAAGTTGTTTGTAAGTGATTACCGGCTTGTCCGAATTTCTTACCAGCCGCCGGAGGCTCCGCCACCGCCGCCGCGACCACCACCGCCGGAAAATCCGCCGCCACCACCGAAGCCGCCGCGTCCTCCTCCAAAGCCACCACCGAAGCCGCCGATGAAAATTCCACGTCTGCCCAGCATCAGAAAGATGAAAATGAAAAACAGTACGCCTATGGCACTGCCCCAGTCATTTCCCTCGGATTGCTGCTGTTGTTGAGGCGGAGCGGGGGGCGCGGGAGCTTGTCCGGTGATGTATTTCTGCACCGCGCCGACGGCATAAACCACGCCGTCAGCATAGCGGTTTTCGCGGAGATAGGGAGCCATGGCGCGAATGACATCGCCGGCGCGGGCGTCATTGATCTGTCCTTCCCAGCCGTAGCCGATTTCCAGGCGCATTTTCCGATCTTGAACGGCCAGAATTAAAATAGCGCCATTGTCTTTGCCTTTTTGACCGATCTTCCACTTGTCCATGACCGCGATGCCGAATTCCTCGATGGAAGTTTTTTCCAGGGTGGGGATGGCCAGTACCGCCATTTGGCCGCCGGTGGCGCGCTCAAGTTCCATGATCGCCTGTTCGATCTGGGCCGCGCCGTTGGCGCCGAATACTCCGGCGCGGTCGACGACCCGACCGGTCAAGGGTGGCACATCGACCGCACTGACCGTCATAGTGACGGCGGCGATCAGGATAATGAAAAATTTATGCAAAACAGATTACTCCCGTTGACTTCAGAATGAAACGGCCGGCGGTTTCTGGACTGCGGCCGAACCTTCCGGGGGCTGGAAATATTCCGCGGCTTTCAGGTCCAGGCCGGGTGCAAACATCGAACCGGGGAATTTGCGGATGCTCATATTGAAATCGCGCGCGGTATCGTTGTAACGGGTCCTGGCGACGGCGATCCGGTTTTCCGTTCCGGCAAGTTCATCCTGGAGACGGATGAAATTCTCGTTGGCTTTCAAATTGGGGTAATTTTCGGCGATTGCCAGGAGACGTCCGAGGGCGCTTTCCATCTGGGCACCGGCTTCGGCTTTGGCGGCGGGGCCTTGCGCGGCCAGCAGACGGCTGCGGGCGTCGGCGACTTCGGTGAAGATCTTATCTTCGTGCTTGGCATAGCCTTTGACCGTATTGACCAGATTGGGAATCAGGTCGGCGCGCCGCTGCAGCTGGGTGTCGATCTGGCTCCAGGCGGCTTTGACCGATTCATCGCGCCCGATCAGGCCGTTGCGAATGCCGATGATCGAAAGCACCACGATAATCAATACCGCGACAATAACTCCGATAATAATATAAACATGCTTCATATCGTACTCCTCTAATGTTAAACTTTTAATGTACTCCGTTTGAGTGGGTTTTCAACTTACGAACCGAATAATTCGACGGCTTTCCGCATATTTTCGATGATCTGCACGGAGAACGGGCAGCGTTTCTCGCAGCGGCCGCAGGAAATGCAATGCGCGCCGCGTTTGGGCAGTGATTGATAATGCTGCTTGATGCTCGGCGGAATGTTATTGGCGTCCAGTTTGGCGATATCGAGGTATTTGTGAACCATGGCGATGTCGATGTCCATGGGGCAGGGGAGGCAGTGGTTGCAATAGACGCAGCTGCCCTTGAAGTCGCCCCGGAAAGAGCTGACTATTTCGGCGTAGTCGAGTTCGGCTGGGCTGAGCTCAAGATATTTGACCGCTTCCGCGACTTCGGCGCGCGACTTGCAACCGATCAGGGCACTGACCACCGCCGGGCGGGTTAACGCATAATGGATGCATTGACCGACCGTGAGCGGAGCGGCGAACGGTGTATGTTCCCGGCTCAGCAGTTTGCCCGCGCCCAGAGTTTTCATGACGGTGATGCCGACGCCTTTCTGTTCGCACAGGCGGTAAAGATTGGCGCGTACCGGATCGGCTCCGACCATCATGCCGGAAAGATCTTTAAAAGTTTCCATCAGGTCGAAATCCGGGGGCATCAGGTCGAAGGCCGGATTGATGCTGAACATCAACATTTCGATATCGCCGCTTTCCACCAGTTTGGTGGCGGTTACGGGATTGTGGGCGCTGGCGCCGATGGCGCGGATTTTGCCCTGTTTCTTCAAATCCAGCACATAATCATAAATGCCGTTGTCATAAATTTGCTGCAATTCTTCCTCGGAGTCCATGAAAAAGAGCATGCCGAAGTCGATATAATCGGTTTTCAAACAGCGCAGCAGGTTTTCAAAATATTTCTTACAGGTCGCCAGATCGCGGGTGATGTCGTATTGCTCGCGGAGGTCGCAGGAACAGATATGACCCTGGATCAGCATTTTGTCGCGTTTGCCCGCCAGGGCGCGGCCGATGTTGGAGCGGACGGTTTCGCCGGGCATGAATACGTCCATGATATTGATGCCATGATCCAGCGCCGCGTGGATGACTTCCTCTGCGACTTCATAAGGTTTGTTATCCAGGTACTCGGCCCCGAGTCCCACGATACCGGCTTCCATGCCGGTGTTTCCGACTTTACGATACTTCATAATATGACCTCTCAGTTTATTGAACCGGGGACCGTGTCCCGCAGAAATGTTTTGGCTTTTTCGGTTTCGGTGAATACATGGGAATTCCAGCCGCGGGTTATGGCCGCGTCGATATTTTCGGCGCGGTCGTCAAGATAAGCCGCCGGAACGCCGTATTTTTCTTCGAATATTTCGAAAATCCGGGCAGCCGGTTTCATGCAGCCGGTTTCGAAACTGTAGACCGCCCCGGTGATTAACGGGGCGAAAGTCATATTGCGGTTGGCCTCCAGCGCATGAACCTGCGAGGTATTGGAGAACAATACCAGGCGGAACCCGTTTTCGGCCAGTTCCTCGGCCAGTTCCGCCATGCCCGGCATGTCGGCGCCGATCGGGATATTAAACTTTTCCCATATTTCGTCGTCGCTCAATTGGCTGAATTGGGGCAAGTGAACCCGGCCGCGCTCAAGCCACTCTGCTTCGGTAATATTGCCGCATTCGAGCTCATGGCAGTAGCGGATAAAGGCCTGCGGCAGCTCGGCCGGCTGGATTCCGAGTTCCTGAAAATAACGGTCGTGATGAAGCTGGATACAGACGTTGCCGAGGTCGAGGGCGATAACTTTATTCATATTATTTAATTTCCAGTTGGTTGGGATAATCGGTTAAACATTCGGCGCGGCCGGAGCGGACCACCACCACGTCTTCGAGGCGGATGCCGCCCCATTCAGGATAATACACGCCGGGTTCGACGGTGACGATCTCGCCGCCTTTGAACGGTTCCGGATTGCGGAGATTCATACGCGGCGCTTCATGGACTTCGAGGCCGAGGCCGTGTCCGAGGCCATGAAAGAAACCGTAACTTCTGCCATCCGGCTGCCGGCCGGTTTTGAAGCCTCTTTTCTCCAGAATACTTACGGCGTGTTCGTGAACTGAAATCGGATTGACGCCGGTTTTGATCATTTTCTTGCAGCTTTCACGCGCTTTCAGAACGGCGTCATAGGCTTTTTGGGCAATATCCTGAGCTTTGCCTTTGACGAAAGTCCTGGTCATATCGCCGCAGTAACCGGTGGCGGCGACCCGGGGAAAAATATCGATGACAATTGGAGAACCGGCCAGGAGCGGACCGCTGCCTTCGTTGTGAGGTTCGGCCCCCTGTTTGCCGCCGGCGACGATGGTCGAAGCGGCAAAAGCTCCGTGACGGACCAGTTCCAGGTTGATTTCCGCGCGGAGAATTTCCGAAGTCAGCGGCAAGCCCTGCCAGGCCAGTCCGCCTTTGGCGTCGAATTTGGCCTCGCGCAGGATATTTTCGGCCCGGCGCATGGCTTCGGCGGTAATCCGTTGGGCGTCCCGCAGGTAAAGGATCTCGGTTTCGCTTTTGAATTCGCGTTCGGGGAAAAATCCGCTTGCCGCGGGTTTGACATCCAAGCCGTGTTTCCGCAGATAATCGGCCAGCAGCAGCGGGAAGTCGCCGGGAACCAGAAACGCTTTGATTTTCAAGCTGGCGGCCAGAATCCTCAACACATTGCCCATGCCGCGCCGCCCGTGCTTGATGAAATCCTCATAGCGGAAAACATTGATGTCCGGCTTGCGTTCGGTTATAGCGCGGTCGTATTCCAGCACTGAAACGATGATCCCCTTTTTTTCGCCCATGGCAAAATAGATAAATGGGTCCGGAGCCCGGAAGCCGGTCGCGTAAAGCATATCGGCATTCTTTTCACTGTCGGCAACAATTAAAGAAGCTTTTTTCACAATAACCTCATTTGCAAAATTATAATTCCTGCAATAATATAATAGGTGCTAATTCAAAAACAAGGTTAATAAGATAATGTCTACTTCAACTGTGATAATTTATGTACTGATTTTCATCGTATCCTACCTGTTTGGGTCTATTCCGTGGGGTTATTTGATCGGAAAAATGAAGGGAATCGACATCCGCAAAGTCGGCAGCGGCAACATCGGCGCCACCAACGTCACCCGCAGTGTCGGCAAATGGTACGGCAAGCTTTGTTTTCTGTTGGACCTGCTCAAAGGATTCCTGCCGGTGCTGATCATATCGCTGATGCTCAACAAACAGCTTTTCGAAGACCCCTATCAGGTGGGACAGATTATTGCCGCGCTGGCGGCGATCGTCGGGCACATGTTCAGTATTTTCATGGGATTCAAGGGCGGCAAAGGGATCTCGACGATGTTCGGGGTGCTGCTGGGGCTTTCGCCCCTGTCGTTCCTGGTGGCCGGAGTGGTTTGGCTGGTGGTATTTGTGGTCAGCCGTTACGTGTCGCTGGCCAGCATCGCGGCCTGCGCGGTGCTGCCGGTGGCGGCGACGTTTTTTTCCATCGGCAAAATTTATTACCATTCGATATACGTCCTGATTTTTCTCTATCTGATGGCCGTCCTGGCGATTATCCGCCACACCGGCAACATCAAGCGGCTGCTTAGCGGCACCGAAAACCGTTTCAGCAAGAAAGGCGATAAAAAATGAAAGCAACAGTATTGGGCGACGGTGGTTGGGGTACGGCCCTGGCCATGGTGTTGGCGGAAAACGGCCACGAGGTAACTTTATGGGGGGCTTTCCCCGATTATATCGAACAGATGAAGCGCGAGCATGAGAACAGCCGTTTCCTGAAAGGAGTGCGGCTTCCCGAAACCTTGCGTCTGGAAGCGGATATGGGCAAGGCCCTGGAGGCGGAATATCTGGTGCTGGCGACTCCGACCCAGTTTGTCCGTGACGTGCTCAAAAAAGCGCAGCCCGGTTTCCGGCCGGAATATCACAAGCTGATTGACGTCGCCAAAGGAATCGAATGCGGTACGCTTGACCGGATCAGCGATATCTGTCATGAGACCTTCGGACCTTGCAAATACACGGTCATGTCCGGCCCGAGCCATGCCGAAGAAGTATCGCGCTCCGTGCCTACCGCGGTGGTGGCGGCTTCCGCCGATCTCAGTTTGGCACAGGAGGTTCAGCAGTTGTTCATGAATGCATTTTTCCGGGTCTATACTTCCGATGACTATGTCGGTGTGGAGCTCGGCGGTGCCTTAAAAATCGTGATGGCGATTGCCGCCGGAATTATCGACGGGATGAAACTTGGCGACAACACCAAAGCCGCCATGATGACCCGTGGAATTGCCGAGATGAGCCGCCTGGGCGCGGCCTTGGGCGGCAATCCGCAGACTTTTGCCGGATTGAGCGGCATCGGCGACTTGATCGTGACCTGTTGCAGCGGTCATAGCCGTAACCGCTATGTCGGCGAACAGCTTGGGCGTGGACTGAAAATCGACGAGATTGTCCGGGCGATGGGTATGGTGGTGGCCGAAGGGGTGAAAACCGCCAAATCCGCCTGGCAACTGGCGGGAAAAACCGGCATCGAAGTTCCGATCATCGAACAGGTCCATGCGATCATCTATGACAACCGCGATCCTAAAACCGCGATCATCGAGTTGATGACCCGCAAGGCCAAATCCGAACTGGAATGATATTCAAATAATGGACTTATTTCATGGATTCCGGCTTGAATAGTTGATGGAATGGTTTATGTTTTAGCAATTTTAATTTAGGAACTCCAAATGCTTTATTATCTTTCGTTGTTGCAGGACCATTTCGGGCCTTTCCGCCTTTTTGAGTATGTTACTTTGCGCAGTGCCGGGGCCATGATGACCGCGTTGTTTATCGGGATTATCTTCGGGCCGCTGACGGTACGTTGTCTGAAAAAATTCCGGGCTCAGGCCGCCAATCGTTATGAGAACCTTTTCGACAGCCAGTATATCGACCGTGCCAAGGACAAGACGCCGAGTATGGGCGGGCTGTTGATCATGGGGGCGATCCTGATTTCCTCGATTTTGTGGAATATCCTGAGCTCTCCGATTACCATGGCGTTGATTGCGGCGATGACCGCGTTTTCGGTGATCGGGTTCATCGACGATTATTTCAAGGTGGCGTTTAAGAAACGCGACGGTATTCCGGGCAAAGCCAAGCTGGCTTTTCAACTGTTGATTGCCGCCTTGGCGATCTTTTTCATCGATTGCATGCCGGAAACTCACGGACTTATGTGGCAGTTCTATGTGCCGCTCATGAAAGAACCGCTGGCGGTGTCGCCCTTTGTCATGCTGTTCAGCGCGGTGGTGGTCGTGGGCTCTTCGAACGCGGTCAACCTGACGGATGGCAAGGACGGTCTGGCGGTGGGATGTATGATTTTCGCCTCGCTGGCTTTTGCGATATTTGCTTACCTTTCCAGCCATTCGGTTTTCGCGATTTACCTGAATATTCCCATGATTCCGGGG
>JAVBRM010000118.1:0-47420 GCA_031548025.1 Victivallaceae bacterium
CCTGGAGAAAAAAATGAAAAATTTCGATTTGTGTGTAATCGGCGGCGGTCCCGGCGGTTATGTCGCAGCCATCCGGGCCGGTCAACGCGGCCTCAACGTAGCGCTGATTGAAAGAAAAAATCTCGGCGGTACCTGCCTGAACGTCGGTTGTATTCCCACCAAAACCCTGATTGCCAGCGGTGAAGTTTACGAGAAGGCTCTGGCGGCGGCGGAATTCGGCGTGGATATTTCCGGCAAGATTACCCCGAACTGGGATAAGATGCTCGGCCGCAAAAACGAAATTATCGGCAAGCTCCGCGGCGGAATCGCTTCTCTGCTCAAAGCCGCCGGCGTCACCGTCTTCAACGGCACCGCCACTTTCCTGAGCCGCAAAGAGCTCATGGTCATGGAAGGCACCGACGCAGGCACCAAAATCAGTGCGAAAAATATCATTATCGCCACCGGTTCGGAAGCCCTGGTTCCGGGATTCATTCCGAAAAGCTCCCGGGTGCTGACCTCCACCGAGTTGCTTGACATCAAAGAAATTCCGAAAACCATGCTGATTCTCGGCGGTGGCGTTATCGGCTGTGAATTCGCCTGTCTCTTCGCCGGACTCGGCACCAAGGTAACCGTGGTGGAAATGCTCCCCTCGATCCTGCCCCCGGTGGATAAAGAAGTTTCGCGCCTGCTGACCCGCAAAATGACTGAAATGGGCATTACTGTGATGAACGGCGAAGCCATGAGCGATATCAAAGCCACCAAAAACGGCGTCACCGCCAAAGTCGGCAAAGAATCCCTCAAGGGCGATTACCTGCTGGTTTCCATCGGCCGCAAAGCCGTTACCGACGGCCTGAACCTGGCCGTGACCGGTGTCAAAACCGACGAGCGCGGCTGGATTCCGGTCAACGAATACTGCCGGACCAATGTTGCCGGTATTTATGCGATCGGCGATATCGGCGGTAAGATCTGGCTGGCGCACCTGGCCAGCGCCATGGGCATTTGCGCCGTGGAAAATATCTGCGGCAACCGTAACGAATTCAGCTATGACCTGATCCCCGGCTGTATCTTCACCAAGCCCGAAATCGGCATGATCGGCCTGACCGAAGAGCAGTGCAAGGAAAAAGGTCTCAATTACAACATCGGCAAATTCCCGTTTGCCGCGCTGGGCAAAGCCATGGCGATCAATGAAACCGACGGTTTCTGCAAGATTATCGCCGATGCCGAAACCGATCAGATCCTCGGCGTCCATATCATCGGACCTCACGCCACCGACCTGGTCGCGGAAGCCGGACCGGCCATGCTGATGGAAGCCACCGCCAAGGAACTCGGCAAGGCCATTCATGCGCATCCGACCTTGGGCGAAGCCATGATGGAAGCGGCCCACGCCGTACACAACGAAAGCGCCCACGTGCCGACCCGCCGGAAACGGTAAAGAAGTACAATAAGCATTTCAAATATATGCAAAACCTCGGAACGTCAATCGTCCCGAGGTTTTTTCTTTAAAGTCAGAAGGGAAATGCGATGGACTGCTTGCCCCTCGCATTTCCCCCTTCCGTGATTTCCGAAAATTCCGTGGTTAAAATCCCGTTCAGCGTTTCAGGTATTTGCAGAGGAGCTCGGAGCGATTGGTCAACATGCCGCGTGCTCCGAGATTTATCAATTCTTCGAATCTTTTTTCTTCGTCGGCGAAAAAGATATTTGGGCAAAGTCCCAACTCCTGACACATGGTCGCGACGTTTTTCGTAAAGACCTGATGGATCGGCTGGACAAACCGGCAGCCGAAATCACGGCAGCGAAGCAGATTTTCGGTTTCGCTGCGCTCCAGCCAGCCGGGGGTCATGCATATTTCGATTTTCGGATCAAGGCTCCTGACCAGGTTGCCCTCGCTCCAGTCGGCAATGGTCAGATAGATATAATCGTACATATCATATTCCTTGACGAGACGGCAAACGGTCTCATAACCGATATTGCTGCCGACATACATCTGGATATTCATGCAGGCAGCGCCGCGGAATTTGATGAAGATTTCATCGAGGGTCGGAATTTCGACCCGTTCCGTAGCGACATTGAAGACTTTTTCACCGTGTTTATAAGCGGCGAAATCGAATTTTTTCAATTCGGATAAAGTGTAATCACCCGGCGCGCCCTTACCGTTCGAGGTCCGGTCGATGGTCTTGTCGTGAAGCAGCACCGGAATTCCGTCGGCGGTCATCCGAACATCGAATTCGATGATGTCGACGCCGACATTGATCGCCCGTTCAAATGCCGGAACCGTATTTTCCGGCATGGTATAGCTGGCTCCGCGATGGGCCGAGACAATGACGTCGCGCGCCCCTTCATAAAGTTCGGTCAGGGTGTAACACTTTTTCATACTTGAATATTTCAATAACCTTTTATCCTCTTCCGCCGCCTCTGGCCGGTTCCATTTCGATCAGCTTCTGGAGCTGTTCGTCGGTCAACGGAGCGGAATAATCTTTGATTAATTTATCGGCTTCCGTGAGTGCTACGCCATCCATGCGGCGCATGGCATCCATCAGCCGGATTTCGGCATTAAGGCGCCGGATTTTGGCAATGTTCAATTCTTCCGGAGATTTCTTGCTGTCTTTTTCCAGTTCACGCAGCATGACAACCTTGACGAAAGCCTCCGAGAATCCCTGGAACGGGCGACGCCCTTCCTTGATCTTCAGGAGCATAATTCTGGCTTCATCGAGTTCATAACGCTGTTCCAGATACGCTTCCATGGTCATTTTTCCGTCTTTATGTTTGGCTTCGGCGGCCGCCACGACTCTCATCATCAGGTCGATTTTTTCCTGATGCTTAGCCAGATATTCTTCGGAAGGGGTATAACTGCCGCCACCGCCGCCTCCGGCGCGCATTCCACCACCGCCACCTTCACCGGGAGCAGACTTCGGGGTGGTTTTACCAGGCAAATCAAGGAAATTGAAAATCGAGATAATCAGAGCCAGGATCGAGGCAATCAGAGCGACGGACAGAGCCATTTTTTCGGGTTTCATGATAGATCCTCCTATTAAGGTTACAAAGAATATATACTGAATCCAATAAAAAATCAAATCGCTTCCTAAGCTGAATGTTAGGAAACGATTTGACATTTATTAAAGCTATGTTATTTACCGGCCATCATCGCCGCGACGTCAGCCTTCGGCTCGGTAGTAACCTTGATGTCGAAGGTCTTGACCAGGACATCGGCCACCGCCGGAGACAGGAAAGCCGGCAGGGTCGGTCCCAGACGGATATTCTTGAATCCGAGCGCCAGCAGCGCCAACAGCACCGCCACCGCTTTCTGCTCGTACCAGGCGATGTCGAAAGACAAAGGCAGCTTGTTGACGTCGTCCAGGCCGAACACTTCCTTGAGCTTCAACGCAATGACCGCCAGTGAATATGAGTCGTTGCACTGTCCGGCATCGAGTACCCGCGGAATACCGCCGATATCGCCGAGTTTCAGCTTGTTGTAGCGGTATTTGGCGCAACCGGCCGTCAGGATCACAGTGTCCGCCGGCAACTGCTCGGCAACTTCGGTGAAATAAGCCCGTTCCTTGTGACGCCCGTCACAGCCGGCCATCACCACAAAGCGCTTGATCGCACCGGATTTGACGGCCTCGACCACTTTGTCGGCCAAAGCCAACACCTGGTTGTGGGCGAATCCGCCGACGATGCTGCCTTTTTCCAACTCAGTCGGAGGCGGACATTTTTTCGCCATTTCGATGATCGGGGTAAAATCCTTGGGCTTGCCGCCAATGCGGTCCGGAATATGGCGCACGCCGGGATATCCGGCCATGCCGGTGGTGAAAATCCGGTCTTTATAGGCTTCGTTTACCGGGATAATACAGTTGGTCGTCATCAGGATCGGCCCGTTGAAAGGTCCGAATTCCTGCGACTGATGCCACCAGGAACCGCCGTAATTACCATGAAGGTGCGGATATTTTTTCAACAGCGGATAATAGTTGGCAGGCAACATTTCCGAGTGAGTGTAAATATCGATCCCCTGGTCCGCGGTCTGCTCGAGAAGCTCGTGCATGTCGCGCAGATCATGACCCGAAACCAGAATACCGGGACGCTTGCCGACGCCGATATTGACCTCGGTAACTTCCGGGTGTCCATAGGTGGAAGTGTTGGCTTTGTCCAACAGGGCCATGGCTTTGGCGGCGGTATTGCCGCACTCGAGCACCAGCGCCACCATTTCATCGACGCTCAGCTGCTTGGTGGTGGAGGCCAATGCCTTGACGATAAACTGGTAAATTTCCGGATCTTCGAAATCCAATACTTTGGCATGATCGGCATAAGCGGAAATTCCTTTGATGCCGTACATCAGCAGCTCGCGCAACGAACGGACGTCCGGGTTTTCCGTGGCCAGCACGCCAATGGTCGGCGCTTTGGCGGCGAAATCTTCGACCGAGCTGCCGGTCCAGCTCAGGATATCCGGCAGGGTACCGGCAAAGCGGTCCTGACATTCGTTTTTGATATGATCACGATATGCCAGGGCGCACCGGATATTTTCGGCAATGCGTTCCGGGTCAAAATTGGCATTGGTGATGGTGGTGAAAAGCGCTCCGATCATAAATGAACCGGTGTTATTCGGGACATTCTGGCCGCTCTGTTCGGCGGCAACGGCAATTCCTTTCACCGAATAGATCAAAACATCCATTAAATTGGCTAGATCGCCTCTTTTGCCGCACATGCCGTTCATGGTGCAACCGGTGTTCTTGAACGTTTCCTGGCATTGAAAACAAAACATGCTCATTGTTTTTCCTCCTCTGCTTGTTTCCTCAATATATCAGCCAACGTGGTTGATGCAAAATAGTGAAATTCAAACATTCTCATTTCCCGCCCTCCTCCGGCTGGTTCATTAATATATCAGCTAATGTGGTCAATGCAAGATACTGATAAGTTTTCTGGTTGATGTCCCGCAGAAAGCCCCCCATGATGCAACATTTTCCGTCGCATACCGGCTTCTTGAAAAGACAATCCGCTGTCGGAAATTCGCCCTCGATCACCCGGTAAATATCCAGCAAAGTTATTTCTTCCGCGGAACGCGCCAACACGAAACCGCCGCCGGGACCGCGTTCCGAGGTGACCAGCTCCGCCACCACCAATTGCCGCATCACCTTGGACAAATGCGCATGAGAAGCATTCAGCGAAGCGGCAATGCTGCCGGTACTGCACTTATCCTTGCTCCCGGCAATAATGACACAAGCATGAATCGCCAATGCCAATGCCTCCGAAAACTGTAAAATATGCGCCATGATAAATCCTCAATTATGGTATTCTTATACTATTATACCATTATTATTTCAAAAAGCAAATGATTTATTAAAAAATTCTGAAAAAAAACAGTACCATGTCACAAAATCAGCAGTTTATTCAATCTAGTTCCATAAAGAATCAGACGTCCTAAACTGCTAATTTAGCCCCATTAGGATGTGGTAATCAGAAATTCTTGGCCATCTGAGCTCCGTCGTTGACATAGTAATTCCATGAATTGCCGGAAATCTGATTGCCGTAATAATCATTTTTATTTTCCGCAATCATTTTAAAAAATTCTTCAGGATCGACGGGCGACGAGTGACCGTCCGCATAATTTGCCAACAGCTTGCCCGAATGCCGGGCCGAAGGGTAAGGGCCGGTTCCATTCATGGTGACCTGATAAGATTGCTTCATCGTCGAACCGAGCAGGCTGTCGATGGTGAAAATCACGGTCGTCGGGCGGGCCAATTTTTTCGTATGCAGAATTCGATAATCATACCCGGTTGCAGATCCCACCGTAATCACAGAAGGTTTATAAATACATTTTTTGCCATCGTAACGATATGCGCCATAAGTAAACCACTGGACATCGGTTATCCCGTCGCCATCGCTGTCGTCAATAGGACCGGAGGGGCAATACCACAACTTGCCGCCGGGCGTCACGTATTTGCCGCAAGAGAGATTCTGGCCGACAGTACGATGGTTAACTCCGCAGGTTTTACAGCCGGTAAAACGGATGTCGACCGGAAAATCGCTACTGAAGTCGTTGCCGTACGATATCCCCGCCAGGGCAATCTGCTTGTTGTTGCTGATGCAACTTGCGGTACGGGACTTCTCACGGGCTTTATTCAAAGCCGGAAGCAGCATCGCCGCCAGAATTGCGATAATCGAGATCACAACCAGGAGTTCAATAAGAGTGAAAATTTTTGTCGTGGTCATTTACTATCCTCCTTGCTTTATTTCAAAGCGGGTAAAAAGAATTCCTTCCGGAGATGAATTGATCTTCTGGTCCATGTGGGGCCAGGTTTTGCCATCGCGGCGGGAACAATAATAAACAGTCAGAATTTCACCGGGGGCAACTTCAATGCTGACAGGATACCCCATATCCGGCTGGTCGCTCCACTCGTGAATGGTAAACATATTGTTCATATCCCAGGTTTTACCATTATCATGCGATAGTACGCCGCGGATACTGAAAGGAGATTTGCGATAACTGTAGGAGCAGAGAATATCACCGTTGGAAAGTTTCAGCAAATGAGGCGGTAATCCCCGGATTTCCGTCTTTTCCGGCTTGCTCCAGGTCAAACCGTAATCATCGGAAAACGCCTGCCGCAGACAATCGCCGCACTTGCGGAAAAGAGCGATCAAGCGCCCGTTTCCGGTATCCAGAATATGATTTTCGTTTAATTCCGGTCTGCCGCTCGGCAGGCGGGGACAATCGATCTCTCCGGTTTTCTTCCAGGTCAGCCCCCGGTCATAAGACTTATGCACTTCCAACGCGCACGGCTGCAGCGGATGGATAAAACTGGCCGTTCCGATGCTGATCAGTGAACCGTCAGACAGTTCGATGGGCGATATATGATTTCCTACCGGCATCCTGAATGGCTTGTCGCTCCAGGTTACTCCGTTATCATCCGACCTCAGAAGCCATGCGCCGATGAGTTCCTTCCGCAGTTGATCGCTGACTCGGGCGCTTCTTTCCTGCCAGTACGGAACTTCCTCAAAAGCATTGGACGTAAACCAGCTGAGCAGTAACGACCCGTCTTGCAGGGTGAGGAGATTGGCGTCGCGGTCATCAAGTTCGCTGTTGTAAACTTCTTCCGGCAGACTCCAGGTATGCCCGTGATCACTTGAACGCATAATGACTTCCCGTCCGCCCGGGCAACGGTGAAATTTTCTTTCCGAAGCCGCGACGAGAATATCTCCGTTGGCGGCTCTGGTGATTCCGGGCCAGGCATACATCTGACCGGGGCGGGATGCGACAATTCCTTCACTGAGAACTTTGATCATATATCAATCGACTCCATTTTGTTGGCTGAATAATGAAACATCGTTGGTTATCAGAAGCATATCCACCAGCACTGAACCCTTTTGGCGCGGTGCGAGGGTAATCTGGTGTTTTCCCCTTGTCAATTTGACGGAGTGAATTCTGCGCTTTCCCTTGCCAAGCTCCAACCCTCCCCATAACCATTGCGCACCGGCTTGGAAGAATTGAATATATTTCTCTTTATCTAACGTTATAAAGAGAGTGTTATGGTTACTGGCCGGCAGACCGGCGGCTTTCTGGCGTATCAGGATAAAATATTCGCCGTCCTGCGGAATATCGAATTCATACGTCAGGGATTTGTCTTCCTGCCTGGCATCGAATAATACATACTTGCCTTCGGAGGTATTGACGTCCTCGAGCACCTTGAAACACTGCGGTGACGAGGGCTTTTCCGCTTCAATATAAATCGCGATATGCCCGGGATTGGTTTTCTTCTCCGGCGGACCGTCGACATGGGTATAGACGGTTACCGGTTTGGAATAGCCGTTAGCCAGCCGGACCAGAAAAGTGCCGCGCCGGGGGCCGGGAGACTTCAAGGCGTCTCGGTTCAGCCGGACCTGTAATTCCAGCTCTTTACCATCCTGCAGAGTACCGGAGGACGGGATGACTTCGAGCCAGTCGAGAGAATTGCTTTTGCGGATGGTGAAATCTTCCTTGAATGACTTGTCCACTGTCAGGCGAATGCTCTGAGTATCACCGGCGCCCGGCTTGAATTCAAGTCGGCTCGCACTGGTTTTTACCGGGATCGGACGATACGGCAACTGCAGATCCGTTCCGTATGGAAAAGCGCCGAGGTCCGGTGTTCCACCAATAAAGTTCGGTATTTCGATGCCGCGCTTCAATGCCGGACTGTTTTTCTTCAAGTTGAAATTTCCGCTCTCCGGTTGAATAAAACCGGGGGCAATATCGAAAATCCCATTTTTCTCCAACCCGAGCTGTTGCAGTTCCTGCTTGGCTTTTTCTGTGATTTTTTTGTAATCGCTATAGAACAAGTCATAATCGAAGTCGTTTTTCCGGATGAAAGAGGACGCGTGAAAAAATCCGTTCGCGTGAAAAATATTGTTTCTGCTGAATCCCTTCAACTCATGAAGCCGTGACTTTTCTTTAGTATTATAAGGACCGTAAGCGTAGGAGTCAACATGAATCGTATTATTGAAAACAAATATCCGGCCGGGATCATAGCGCTGATGACTGTTTTTCACTGCATTGTTGGAAACGCCGTCAACGTCGCCCAGATCGGTAAAAAGATTTTTATAGATAAAGCTGGGTCCCAACATACAGGGCCCGGTGCTTATACCGCTTAAGTTCTGTTCGAACTTGTTCAGAAATACCCGCATATTCACCTGACCGCCGTCAAGCTCCAAACCGTCGTCATTGGCAAAACTCAACAGATTGCCGTAAATGTCGGCATCCCGGTAAAATCCGCTTCCGTTGGCCCAATTGCTGTAACCGCCCACAGCGTCGTTCCAGCGGTTGCCATCGTTGCCCACGACATCGTTGTAGCGCAGTACCACACCACCGGTGCAATAATAAAGTAAGATGCCGTTCGGACCTGCCGGATGCTCAAATCGCCAGGTATTGGTGTCTCCTATGGGATCATGGATATAGCAGCGCTCCACCACCAGATTTCCGCTTCCGGCAATGCGGATACCGGCATAAACATTGATCACTTCGCCGCTCCGGGTATAAAATTTGCCGCTGTTCGAGTCCTTCCGCCATGGGGCCTGGTTGCCGGACAGACTGTAACGCGAAATATCGCAGTTGATAATCCGGATGTGCTGTGAATTTTCTATGGATATGCCGTTCAAACCGCCTTCAATCGTCATTCCTTCCAAAATCACATATTGAGCATTCTTAATTTGAATGGCGGCATGCAGTTTCGTGCTTTTCCGAATCACCGTTCCCGGATCAACGGTATATTTAATCCAACTCTCCGGCGTGCCTTTGCCGGAAATAACAATGGTCCCGGCAGCTGAACCGTCCAGTTTTACCAGTTCCCCGATAGGCGGGGTTGAACTCCAGGTTCGGAAAGTTGTCCGATATTCCTTTCCCTAGCATTTGGCCATGGCTTCATACTCGGTATTTTCGAGAAGGTTCACAACGCCGCCCCGGAGCATTTTTGTTTCCAGGCATGGAATCAGTTCAAAAGCTCTTTGCCACTCCGTTTGACCTTTTTGGCGGAACCACAATTCATTGCTTTCCGGCATCGGATTCAGTTTTAAATAGATACTGCAACTTTCCAACAGGGGAACCGCATGGAGCTTATCCGCCGGAATCCCCAATTCGATCTTATCGAGATTCAGACGTTGATTCAGCGCCAGGTCTTCCTTGCCCTTCTTGATAAACTCAGCCTGGGAAGAAAAAATCAGAAGAAAGGCGACATTCAGGAACAGAACAAACTTTCTCATCACAGATTTCCGGTTTTGTAAGGTTAATGATTTTATTCATTAATATTATATCCGGTCTTGACATCTTTGTAAATAGATTGTATATGTTATTAATCAACCAAATGTGATATTATGGAATCATTGCAGATCGAATTCGGAGATAAGAGGCAAATGCTGGAGTCTTTTCTGCCGCTTCTTAAACGAGAAATAAAGAATATATATGTCTCCCTGGTGCCACCTGCCAGTAAAAAAATCCTTCCGCGCCATATCCAACCGTGGTTCAAAATCGTCATGACGCTCGACGGCAAATATTCGCCGGGATATTATGATGGTGAAATGAAGCAGATTCAATTAAAAACAGAAGACGTCCTGCTGGTACACCCCGGCGGTTTTCTATCTTCCGGATCAACGGGTTATATTCAAGGAAACTGCCAGATTATTTTTCGGGAGAAATTCATAAGATATATTCTCAGTCAAGGGAGGATGACCTGCTGGTGGCATTCGGCGCGACCGGTTACTCCCGCAGGAAAATACCTTATCCAGAGCTTGACCGCTCTACCGAACGAACCCAAATATCATGCGGTATTCGCCGATATCATCCGCTCCCTGATCCGAATTGTCTATATGATTATGGAAGAAGACAAAGTAGAGATGTCCGGCAAATCTTATTACACGTATCAGCATGCGCTGGAGTATATTCTGAACAATTTTCATGAAGATATCAACCGGGAAACCGTTGCCCGCCATATCGGAGTTACCCCCTCCCATCTTTCCCGTCTGTTTATGCGTTTCGAGGGGGATGATTTCAAAGACGTCCTGAAAATGATGCGCCTGGAACGGGCGGAACCACTTTTAAGGGACAGCAGTTACACCATCGACGAAATCGCCTGTTTGTGCGGTTTTAAGAGCGCAACTCATTTCATCCGTGTATTCCGGAAATTTTATGAAACGAGCCCCGGCCGCTACCGGAGCAAGTTGTAATCTCCACGATTGATCATTTGAAGTTTTTGACAATCCCGGAGAGATTGGCCAGGCGGTTTTCGTCTTCCGCTTTGTAGAGTTCCCAGATTACTCTCAAGCCTTCGAGGCTCGATTCGGCGTCGGTCAAGGGCAATTCGCCGGTTTCGATGCAGTCGAGGAAATGAGCCATTTCCGCAGTGGTCGATTTGTAGGCCGGTGTTTCGAGAAGGACTTCGGAATTGCACTTTTCCTCTTGCCCGGGGGTATGCTTATTCAAGTTGCCATGATAAAACAGCTTGCCGTCTTGGAATGCCACCTCGAGCATGCCTTTTTCGCAATGCGCCTGGAATGAGTATTTCAAGCGGGAACCGCGAGCTCCCCAGGTGCCGAAGTGATAACCGCAAGCGCCGTTGGCGAATTTCATAGTGACATTGCTGGTCCCTTCCCGCTCCATCCACGGCGTGCCAAGGTTGGTGCCGACATGCGAGCCGATGACCGGTTCCCCCATCATCCACAGCATCAGGTCGATATAATGGCAACCATGGCTGAATAACTGCCCGCCGCCGAGCTGGTCGGCACTCCTGGACCAGTGACCTTCAGGATATTCGGTATATTGCTCGGTCCAGATCGAAAGCTGAAAAGTTTTACCGTAAGTTTCATTGGCGATCAGCTCGCGCATTTTCCGGATCAGGGGATGAAAACGCATGCAGTATGCCACCATCAGGACTTTGCGGTTCGATTTGGCGGCGTCGATCATCCGGAGACATTCCGCTTCGGTGTTGGCCATGGGCTTTTCGACCAGGATGTGTTTGCCGGCGTTGAGAAAATCCAGGGTGTAATCGCAGTGCAGTTGATGCGGCAGGACCAACAACGCGGCATCGCAGACGGGAATAGCATCCAGATGACTTGCCGAGACCAGTGGTTTATTCGGCAGCATTTCAGCAACACTGCGGGCGCGCTCGACGTCGATGTCGACGATGGCGGCAACTTCCAGCCGATTGTATAATTCTTCAAATCGGACGACATGATTCTTGGCCATGCCGCCGCATCCGATAAGCGCTACTCTATGCTTCATGATTCACCTTTGTATTTACGGGTTATTGGTTTATATTATAATCACTTTTCCGGCTTGCAACAACGCGCAATGATTGTATATTTATTTCAAATTATTGTAAAATATGGTTTTTCATGAAACACGATCAATTATATAAATTCGATTTTCAGTTATCGCCGGGCAATCCGCTGCGGGTGGATTTGCACCATAGCGGCGGTACCGCGCTGCCGACGATCTTGGATATGCACAAGGCCGTTCACTTGGGATTTCTGGTGCGCGGTTCAATGGAGAGCATCACCCGCGGGCAGATTTATGAGGTGAAAGAAGATGAATGTTATCTGATCGCTCCATGGGAACCGCATGGAATTCTCCGCCGGACCGCCACTGAAATCATGCTGGTCAGCATCGATGCGGACGAACTGTTCAAAATATTTTATACCTGTGGAAACAATCTGCGCAATTTGTTGCGGATAAAGCCACCGGTGCGTCATGCATCTCTAAACAGCCCGGAAAATCAGGTATTAATCACGGAAATCCGGCAACAACTTTATGACGGCCTATCCGAAAATGATCCCTGGAATTCCCTGCGGCAATGGAATTCGCTCAGCAAATTTTTCATCGAGCTGGATGCCAGACTGAAAATCGATCATGTCAGCTCGGAGCTTCAGCGGTTGAATCCGGCCATGGAATTGATCCACGGCTCCAATGGGCAGAGGGTGTCTCCGGAAGCTGCGGCCCAAGCCTGCGGGCTGGGAGCCAGCCGCTTCTGCCATCTCTTCAAGGAAGCTTATGGCATTGCTTTCGGCAGCCACGAGCTCCAATACCGCCTGAATTGCGCCGCCGGCTCACTGCTGTACGGAAATCTTTCCCTGAAAGACGCGGCCGAACGCTGGGGATTTTTCGACGCGGCCCATTTCTGCCGGTACTTCAAGAAATATTTCGGCACGACTCCCGGCAACTACCAGAGACTCAATGCCACAAAATAACCAGCGAACCGGCCAGAATCAGCAGCCCACCAGTGATAACCTGCCACGAGGCTTCTTCATGGAAAATGATGATCCCGAGAAATATGGTCAGGACGATACTGAGTTTGTCGATCGGGGCGACCCTGGAAACATCGCCGCTCTGCAACGCCTTGAAGTAAAACAGCCACGACAAACCGGTCGCTATCCCCGAGAGAATCAGAAACGTAAAGTTATGCCAGGTTAAGGCCTTGAATTTGCCGTTGATTCCCGAGGCGAGAACGATCCCCCAGGTAATAAACAGAATCACCACCGTGCGAATGGCTGTAGCCAGGTTAGAATCGACATTTTTGACTCCGACCTTGGCCAGTATCGCCGTCAGAGCGGCAAATATCGCCGATAATATCGCATAATATTTCCACATAAATCACATTCCTGTTTTATCAGTGAACCGAGGTATTGTCGCGGCGGAATTTGGCCGGGGACTGGCCGGTCAAACGGGTGAATTCGTTGGTAAAATGAAACTGATGGCAGTAGCCGAGTTTATAGGATATTTCCTTGATCGAAAGTTCGTCATAGCGGAGTAGTTGTTTGGCTTGCTCCAGGCGGCTCCGACTTCGGAATTCGCGCGGAGTCATTTTCAGGTGCTTGACGAACATGCGCTCCAGGGTGGATTGACTGACGTTGAGCTCCGCCGCCAAATCGGCGATTTTGAGGTTTTTCTCAAAATTGGAGGCCAGCCGGGATTTAGCCAGTTGAAATAACATGGAATTTTCTTCCGGTTCCTGTTTGAGCATGGCCAACCGGCTGAGAAAGGCCAGGGTTTTTCCGGAGATATCCGGCATGGTTTGCTCGGTAGCCGTGGCGAGCATCTGGCCGATCTCGCGCATATTGCCCAGAATTTCATCGTGTTTACTGATCTGAAACATTTCGATGTCGGTAAATCCAAGAGTTTCGGCAATGGCGGCGATATTAACGCCGAGGACGAACAACGTCACTTTGTGGTAATATGATTTCCGGGTGGATTCATAAGCATAATCAATTCCCTGCGGAATAATAATAATCCGGTTCTCGCGCAGCAGAAAAATTCGGTCGTCGCGGCGGTAACGCATTTCACCGTCGGCAACCATCACCACCTGAAAACAGCGGCTCCCCGGATCCCGGTACCAGGCCGGAGTATCCCGCATCGCTTCGGCAAAAACATAAGGATAAATCGGGCGACTCTCGTGAAACCCGGAGTCCCAGTCATAGCGGACAATGGGCGCCGATTGAGTGAAGCTTTTTTCGCCCTTGAATTCCGGCAGCGGCATTCGATGAATCTTGACCATCGGCATTTCCTGTTTTTTGTATAATCCGTGATGAATTTACGTATAATTTATCACCGCAAAAAGTTGATTTCAATCGCAAAATGGATATTATTAATAGAATAAACACAGGAGAATTGCTGATGAGTTGGGGACTCAAAAGAATATGTATGACTGTTGTTCTGGCGAGCGGTTGCCCGCTGGCCTATCCGGCGGAGCCGCTGGGAAAACCGTTGCCCGAAACCATCAAGGTTCAGGGGATTATCCGCTCCCCGGAACGGGCTACCATCTCATCCCGCGCCGAGGGAATGATCGATGCTTATTACGTAAAAACCGGGTCAAAGGTCAAGAAAAACGATACCTTATTCCAGGTGGACCTCTGTAATCTGGAGGACCGGGTCCTGATCGCCGAACAGGATTTACTGGTAACTGAGATCGATTTGGAAAACCGGAAAATCGACCTGGAAGCACAGAAGGCCACCTCCAGGAAATCCGAAATCGATTTTCAGCGTGCGGACAAGCTCCGGAGCAGTCGCTTAATCTCCGAAAATGATTATGAATCCCGCTACCTCGATTACCAGATCGCCCAGACCAAATTGCGGCAGGCCTCCGCCGCCATCAACTACGCTGAAGCCAAGGTCGAGCAACAGAAACGCAATCTGACGATTGCACGTAAAAATCTTTCGGATTCACGGGTCGCGGCCCCCTTCGACGGCACAGTGACCACCAGACACTACAAGCTCGGCGAGTATGTCAGCCGCGCCACGGCGGTGCTGCATCTGGCCAACTACGATAAATTGGAAATTTACACTCATATCAGCACGATGTATTACCACCGGATCACTCCCGGGAAAACCAAAGTCCGGTTGCACCAGACTTCCGGCCAGGTTTTGGAGGCCGTAATTACTTACCGTGCTCCGTCTTCCGATGCCGCCAGCCGTACTTTTGAAACCAAAGCCTGGCTCGGCAGCAAGCCCGAACTGGTCTACGGCATGATGTATGACATGGAGATCATTCTCGACGACAATGAGGGATAAAGCCATGAAGCCGTTTATTAAATTCTGCCTGGCACTGGCCGTACTTCTCGGCGGCATTGCCATCTGGCGAAGTATGAATACCAGTACTGCGAGCCCGAGCCTGTATGTCACGATCCATTATCCGGCGACGGACCCGGAAGCGGTGGAGGCCGAAGTCGCCAAGCGCGTCGAAAATGCGGTTTCCTCCCTCGACGGCTTGAAAAGCATCAGCACACTTTGTCTGGAAAACGAATGCGAGCTCACCCTGAAATTTGTGGCCTCAGTCAACATCGATATCGCGGCCGCCGACTTGAGGAACAAGCTGGAACCGGTCATACGGCAGCTTCCGACAGAAACCGGGCCTCCGGTCATACGCAAAACGGCCATCAATGCGGTCCCGATCGCTTATGCCGTCGTCACCGGAAACGCACCGCTGGATAAGATTTATGATTTTGCCGACGAGGTTCTGGCGGAACGACTGGCGCTGGTTCCCGGCATTGGCGAGGTCCGGCGCATTGGCGGCGAACCGTTGGAACTGCTGGTAACCCTTGACCCGAACGCCATGCGTTATTGTGATTTGACGGTGGAAAATGTGGTCGATTTCATCAGCGCCAACAATGTCAGGACATTCGCGGGGCACGTCAGGGAAAACGGACGGGAGGTGAATATCGCTTATGATGCGAAATTCCGTTCGGTAGAGGAAATCATGGACCTCGAAATCGGGCGGCGAAAAGACCGGCGGATTTATTTCCGCGATGTGGCGCAAATCGAACTGAAATCCCCGGAGCACCGCAGCGCGGCCTTTTTGAATGGACGCCCGGCGGTGGCGCTGAGTTTGATCGGGTCCCCCGGAGCCAATGCGGGCAATACGCTCAAAGCTGCCCGGGAAGCGTTCAACTCTCAAGTCGCGCCGGATGGAATCGAGCTGATCTGGTTCGGCGCTGACGGCCGATCGACTGTCAAACTCGAATATCCAAGTGATTTTGCCCTGAAAAACACCTCGGAACACGCCATGGCCGCCGCGAAACAGCTCGGGGCGGATTCCGTTCTGGTCCTGGTCGGCGTTGCCGACGGGCCGGAAGGGAAAATTCATCGGGGCGTTCACCTGGCTCAACTGGAAACTCCCGGCGTTCACAATCGCAACAATGCGGAATTCCATCTTTGTTTGACCGGACCGGATTATCAGGTCTTGGAAAAGCTGAACGCTCAAGCTATGGAACTGCTGAAAACCAGCGGGCTGACGGCAGAGCTCGACACCAGTTGGCGCCCTCCCCGAACGGCATTCAGTATCCATCCCCAGCGCTCAACCCTGAAGAATCTCGGTTTCAATGCCGCCTCGCAGGGGCTCCTTGTTCGCGGCGCGCTCGACGGAATCGCCAAAATCAATTCATACCGGATCGGCGCGCGCTCCTATGACGTCAGGGTCAAACTGCGGGATCAGGACGGTTTGAACCAGATAGAGCAAATGACTTTTCCCCAGGTCAAAGACACCCCCATACCTTTCGCCTCTGCCGCCACTCTGGAAAAAATCCCGGTTCCGATGAGCATTGCCCGGCTGAATAAAGAAAGGGCCATCCATATTTACGCCAGTCCGGCCGAGGGTGTATCCGTGGGGCGGCTGCTCAAATTTGCCGAAAACGAAATCGCCGCCATCCTGCCGCCGGGCTACGCAATACGACTTCCTTAAGAATGAGAAATCACACATCGCGTACGCGGAGGATGGCCGAAGTGTTTATGATAAGCGTTGCTGAAATAAAATTGGTTTTTCCAGCCGCAGAGCTTGGCAACGTCTTTGATGAGATAACGCCCGGACTGAAGAAGCTGCTGGGCATGTTCGAGTCTGATTTCGATTAATTTCTGTCGCGGAGTGGTCTGGAGCTGCTGCTGGAAACAGCGGCTGAGGTATTGTTGGGAGATTCCGAGATTCTCGGCAATGGCGCTGATGCTGAGGTCGTCCTGATGATAATGACGCTCCATGAAAAAGATAACCTGATCGGTCAGAGGACCGGCGCTTTGGAGCTTTTCGTCAGATTCCAGGAGCAGTTCAAGCATAATCTGGAGGTTGCAGAAGAGCAGACTGAGAGTTTTCAAGCGCATCGGGGTGAAGTGGGGATCCGATGGAATATCGAGGAGTATCTGCAGGAGATCATTGAAGAGGTTACCGCCGTTTTGGCGGAGCGGGATATTGACCAGTCCATAGTTGCCGAGACGGTTGCAACAGAGGAAGGTGGAGAGGCGGTCGCAGTTGAGGATCACGTGTCCAGTGGTGAAACCGTGCACTACATGAGGAGCAACCAGCAATGCGCGACATTGGCCGCGGTCCAACTCGTCGAGGTCGAATTTAAGTTCATAGTAGCGGTGTGAGTGATGCGTCTGTCCGGTGTTGAATTCAAAGCCGTCCGGAGTCTCGCGAATAATTTCAAAATCAATCTTTGAGGTTTCTATTTTTGCGATAATATCAACCAAAAAGTTGATGAATTTAATTTCTGATTTTTTCATGATAAATATATGAAATCGTTTTTTTTCACCAGCTAATATAATCTTTTGGGAAAAAATTTACAAGCGGTATTGACCGTATATTTTTTTGTTTCAATTTTTATAAAGAAACATTCTTTAATTATAAGCATTGGAATCTTGCTCCGCTCTCCGGATGATGTATAATAATCATTATGATAATTCAGGAGACAAATCATGAAGAAACGTATATTTTTGATCGGAGCAAGCGTTCGGGTAGGATCTTTGGTAAAAGCGGTGCGGAAGCACTATGCGGACGCTTATGAATTTTGCGCCTGCCTGGATAACGATAAAGCGAAAATGGCGGATTTTTTGCGCTATCACCAGTTGGAGATTCCGCAGTACGGCGCGGAGGAGTTTGATGCCGCGGTGGCGGAAACACGTCCGGATATCGCAGTGATTACAACCACTGACTCCACTCACTCGAATTATATCGTCCGCGCGCTGGATTGCAAAATTTCGTGCATGGTCGAGAAACCTCTCTGCATCAATGAGGAACAGTGCCGTGAAATCCTTGCCGCCCGAAAACGCAATCCGGAGGTTTATGCGGTAACCATGCACAATTCACGCTATCATGCCTGTTTTCGCAAAACTCTGGAACTGGTAAGGTCCGGGGCCATTGGCGAAATCAAAGGAATTTTCTACAACGAAAAGCTGGATCTCTTTCATGGGAGCAGTTATTACCGCCGGTGGAACCGTAACAAAAAACTCTCGGGCGGGTTGCAGATTCATAAATCCAGCCATCACTTCGACAAAATCAATTTTCTGCTGAAGTCAAAGGTCGAATGGGTTTCCGCGACCGGCTGCCTGACCACCTACGGAGCGGCCAATTCGCCGTTTCACGGTGAAAAGTGCTCGACTTGCGAACACACGGAAAAATGTCGTTTTTATCTTGACTATCACCGCAACCCGGTTTATGAGGCGTTGTATGGCGATGGAGAAAAACATACTTACACGCCGGACAACTGCGTATTTTCGCCGGAGGTTTCGGCGGAAGACTTCTTCCAGATTTTCTGCATGTATGAAAATAAAATTCCGATGTGCTATTCGCTCAGCGCGAATTGTCATTACGAAGGCGAAAGCATCTGTATCGAGGGGACGACCGGGCGGTTGGAGATGAACCGCCTGTTTTACCGTACCTTCGATGTGCGAGGCGGGGAGGCACGGGATGTTTCACGGGACAATTCATTGCGGATCGTTCATTTGCAAACCGGCAAAACTGAAATTTACGATGCGGAGGACGAGGTCAAAGATTCCAACCACGGCGGCTGCGACGAACGGATTTACGAGGATCTTTTCGGGGAGAATAAATCCGATATGCTGGCCACTCTGGACGATGGAATTCAGGCGGTCTTGATCGGGGCCGGAGCCAATCTGTCAATGGCGGCTGACGGCAAAAAAATTAATCTGCAATCCTTGCTGGAGATATGAATATGTGGAAAAAAACATCGATTTTGACATTGTCGGCAGTCGCGCTCGCGACACATGGGTATTTCATTGAAGCCGAAAAAGAGGACGGCATTTACCAATCCGGTGAAACGGTCCGTTTCAAAGTCACGGACCGCGCGAAAGGCGAAAAGCTCTCTTATGTGGTGAATTACGGCGAAGGCGAGAGCGAGCCCGTCGAACTTACCGGCGAGGTGATTGAGTGCAAACTTGACCGCCCCGGTTTTATTCTGGTCAAGCTCTTCAAGTCGAGCGAAAAAAATCCGAATAAATTTATTCCGGCCGGGGCCGCGGTCGATCCGGAAAAGATCGTATCGGGAACACCATTGCCGAAAGATTTTCATAGCTTCTGGGATCAGCTGGTCGCGGATCAGCGGCAGAAAAAACTGGAAGTCCTGGAGTTGAAGCAAATCGAGAGCCAGAAGACGATCAAGGTTTTCTCAGTGAAGCTCAGGCGGGGAGATCTGGAATCGACCGGATTTCTCGCGATGCCCGCGGATGCCGCGCCGGAGAAGAAATACCCCGGTCTGCTCTTCTTCGGCGGGGCAAGCTGGGTTAATGCGGATATCAAAATTGCGATCTCCCGGGCCAAGTGGGGATCAATCGCATATCAGCCGGATTTTCACGCCTTTGAGCCCCTGACGGCGCTGCCGCGCGAAGTACGCGACGAACGCCGCGAGAAGGTCATGGATTACAAGTACAGCCATGTTACGGACAGAAATCTTTATCCCATGAAAAATATTTTCCTGCGTACGCTTCTCGCGGTCGACTTTATCGCTTCCCTTCCGGAGATCAATCCGCAGAAGCTTATCGCTATGGGCGGTTCTTTGGGCGGCGCCCAGGCGATTGCCGCCGCCGCGCTGGCTCCTGACCGGGTAACCTACTGCATCGCCACGGTTCCAGCGATGTCCGACCACTTCGGGGCGAAAGAAAAGCACCTTCCCGGCTGGCCGGATCTGTTGGCGACAAAGCCAGAAGCTGTGGTCATCGCGCCCTATTTTGATACAGTAAATTTGCTTAAACGAGTAAAAGCTCCGGTTGTACTCTCCGCTGGATTCGTCGATGTGGCCGTTCCGCCGGCATCGGTTTACGCCGCATACAATTCGTTTGCGGGCGATAAGAAATTGGTAGCGGTCAAGCTTGCCGGGCATGGTGCGAATATCAAGGTTCCGAAAGGGCCGAATGCCATTACCGGTGGCGGGCGCGATTTGCAGAATTATCTGAAGGCCGGAGAAAAAGGGAAAGCAGAATGAAATTAAACAGTGATGTTTCGGTTTTCCGGTTTGAACCGAATGGCGGCGGTACGCCCAATGCGATTGAGTTGAAAATTGCCGACTCATGGCAGACTATTTCCACGCAGGAACATGGAGGCTTGGAATTGGTGTTGGAAGACGGCAGCCGTTACCGTCCCGATATTTCCGGGGCAGATTGCAAATTCGCGCAAAATCGTGATTGCGAACGGTTGGTCTTTGCCAAAGTACCGTGGCGGGAATGCCGGACCGGCGAAATTCTCCCGGATTTCTGGCTCGGGCTGGATCACCGGCTTTACCGCGAGGGAGCCTTTTTCACTACGGCGGTGCTCCACAGTGAAACATCAAATCCGCCTCCGGTCAAAGAATTCACACTTACGGAAAGCTATGATTTCACCGGCTACGACCAGGTACGCGCCGGAAGCTTCCCGCGTTCCGGAATGTATGCTTCCAAAGATATGCAGTCGGCGGATTTGAAGCGCTTCTCCGAGATGGGCGAAGATCGTTTTTTTGAGGGAAACCTCCTTTCTCAGGTGGGCTTTTACGCGATGCGCGATTCCGGCGAATCTCTCTACGGTGAAATGTTTCTGGAAGGCGCCAATACGCTGTGTGGCGGCAGCGATCTGAGCGAAACGAAAAGCGAAATCAAATGGGAAGGCTCCCGGGTTTCCGTCAAATGGTATTTCCAGACTCGGAGCCACGTCAAAAAACGCCCCTATCAGTGGCGCAACCGCTGGGGAATGATGATTGCGCCCCCCACCGGAGAACGCAAGCTTCCGCCACAGTGCATTTATCAATATATCGATAACTACCGCCATTTTCCCGATACGGTTGAGCTTCAGGCGATTGTCCAGAGCGGATGCACGCTGCTGGTGATTCACTCCGACTGGCGTCGCGACGCTAAAAATGGCGGCATTCCCTACGATCCCGCCCGTCTCACTGAAATTATCGAAGAATGTCACAGACATGAGATTCGCGTAGCGCTGTATATGCGCGGAAACGAGCGGGAGATGCTCGACAATCAATGCGACTGGTTCGACCTGTATCTCAAGCGGGACTTCGATGGTTTGTATATGGATTACGGCTCGGCCCTGGGCAATGATTCGCCCCCGGACGAGGACTATCCCGGAGGCTGTATTAATTATTTCCGGCACTACCTCAACTTGCGCAAACTCCGCGAACGGGTCGGAACCGGAGGCGTTTTGATTTCCCACTCCGGGGCGAATTTCTCGGCGCTGGCGATGCCGCTGATCGACGGCTACATTTCCGGAGAATGTGAACGGGGATTGCTGATGGAAAGCCGTAGCGAACACTCCTTTTACACGATGGCGGCGGCGGCCACCGGGACGCTTTGGAGCGCCGCGTTTCCGGAGTACGGGACACTGAAAATCATTCCGTTCATCGCCGCGACGGCGCAAGCGCCGCACATTCCGCTGGGGATACAATTCACCAGTTCATCACTGCACCATCCGCCGGTACCGGGGATCAATGACCGGGCTTTCCGTCCGTTGTGGAAGCTCTGGCGGCTCTTTGCCCGTGAGGAAGGGGTACGAATCTTCAACGATTACAATTCTAAGGGTATTTTCCACAGCGATACGTCGAAAAGCGGTCATTACCTGATGATTTCGCCGGATCGCAAACGCATGTTGCTGGTGGTCGCATCCTTCGGAATCGAGTCGGCAACCATCACGCTTGACAGAACACTGGAGCTGGAGAGTTTCAAGGTATGGCGGCTGCGTCCGGATATGGAGTCCCCGGGGATGGAGGAACCGCTGACGGACAAAATATACCGGTGTGATTTTGCCAAATACCCGGCGAACGGGTTCTATTTCAGCCGGGAAGATGTTTCCTTTGAGGACTACCGGCAGAGCTATCCGGTGGTTTCACCGGCGGGCGAGGCGTTTCTCGACCTGGTACGGGAGGAAAAATCCCTGCGCGAAAATTTGGCGAAGGGGAAAACACTCTTTTTGAAGATCGCCATCGACAAC
Source organism: Victivallaceae bacterium (assembly GCA_031548025.1). Lineage (GTDB taxonomy): Bacteria > Verrucomicrobiota > Lentisphaeria > Victivallales > Victivallaceae > UBA5239. Next base: position 22,170 of record JAVBRM010000118.1, read on the forward strand.
TCCTTTTGCACCATGTTGGAGGAATCCAATTACTTCGACTTGTATGAAAGCATCCTCGAACTGGTACGGCTGGATGGGGACCAAATCGTCAAGCTCGGTGAAATCGGATGCGAGGGCTTCGTAAAGAGCAATTCGACCATGCTCCTTCCCGGAGATACATCGCCGCCGGTGGCGTTGCATGAACTCAAAGGAATCGGGCCGGGTTGCCGCCTGGGAATACGGAGCATGCACTTCGGTGCACCTTTTTACTCGCTCATTGATTTGCTGTTGAGCCGCGACGGCAAAACTTACCGGAGTTTGCACTTCCTTAACGAAGTCGAGAACGACCGCTCCATGATAACCTGGCAATGGAAACACTGAAAGCAGAGGATAGAATGTTTGAACGATATTTTCCGGTACTGAACTGAAATAGGAGAACATGAGAAATGAACAATGATTCATCTGAGTGGAAACAAGTATTTTACGGGGAAGGGCAGAGAGAAAATCATATGTACGGCTTGGTTGCCAAGGCGTGTCAGACAAGGCGTAACAGTCTATATTGCAACACGTTCACCTTGATTGAACTCCTGGTTGTGATCGCGATCATCGCGATCCTGGCCGCAATGCTGCTGCCGGCCTTGAACAAGGCCCGTGCCAAAGCACGTCAAAGCAACTGCCTCAATCAAATGCGACAGGTCAATCAGATAAAAAACTTTTATGCCGATGATTTCAGTGATTACATGCCGCCCAATGGTCACAAACTCGATGAAGTCCGGCAATATTGGTCGATTTATCTTCAGGAAGGCGGGTATTTGACCAAATCCAACATCATCTGTTGTCCATCGTTTTTTCCCCATATCTATCTTCCGACCCACAGTTCCCGTGCCAGTATGACCTACGGCGGAGCCGCGCGACTGTTTGAAAAACGCAACAGTTTCACCACTACCTTCAAGTCCGAATCCAAAAGCCCCAGTGATTACATTCTGCTGACCGACACCATTAATCCGGATGTCGCTCCGCCGCGGCAAATATATTATTTCAGCAATGACAACGGAACCGCCGTTTGCATGATCCATACCCGGCATTCCGGACGCGCCAATACTTCCATGCTTGATGGCAGCGGTCGTTTACTGAGCGCTTCCGAACTCAAGTCGTCCCCCTACGGCAATTATTTCGGTTACCACGCCTATGTTTATGAATAAAAGGACTTTCCCTTATGTTTTACTGTAAATTAATTTTGTTGTTATTGGCTTGGGCTTCAGTTGCCGCCGCCGCACCGCTCACGTTGACACGCGGCGAAAGTGCGGTGTTGGTCCTTGCCGAATCGCCCACCCCATCCGCTCGCTTCGCCGCCCAGGAATTGGAAACCGCTCTCCGGAAAACCCTCGACATATCGTCCGTTATCCGAACCGACCGCGAACCGCTTCCCGCTTCCGGTCCCGTTTTTCTGATCGGACCGGGGCGCTATTCTCAGTTGCCCGAGCTTCCTTACGATCATTTCCGGATCAAACGCCAGGGTCACACCATCCAGTTGGCCGGACGGGACGATGAACGTCAGCCGCTGGCTCTTCGTTTCATGGCCCGGACCGGTACTTTGTACGCGGTTTACCACTTTATGTACGATAAACTCGGCGTCCGGATGATCTGGCCGGGAGAAGACGGCATCATCTATCCGCGCCATGAACAACTGTCGGTCGACGAACTGGACCTGACCGACGGCCCGGCGCTGCCGATCCGCAATGCCTATTATGGCAATGGCGCTCGTCATGGCCAGGAATCGCTGGAAAAAATGGTTCGTTGGGGACGGTTCAACGGCATGGGATGCTCCAAGCTGGGCGGAGCCGGACACGCCTCCAGTGTCGCTATCGGTACCGCTTATTACGACGAACATCCCGAATATTACGCTTTGATCAAGGGCGTTCGTCCACGCCCGGTCGGCAACCGCTGGAAGCTCTGCCATTCCAACCCGGACTTGCCCGGATTATTTGCCGCCTGGGGTATCGGCCATCAAATCGGCGGTCCCTACGTTATAGAAGATTACTTTCCGGTCTCGGCCAATGACAGTTCCGGTTGGTGTGAGTGCCCGGAATGCCTGAAGCTTGATGCCGGTCAGAAGAGCGCCTATCATGCGGAAATCTGCGTTTCCGGGCGGATGTTCACCTTGGCCAACCGGACTGCCCAGGAGGTGAAACGGCGCGGTTCCGCCAAGGAAGTTGCCATGTATGCCTACGCCGCCTATGTGGATCCGCCGGCGGAAATCCCGCGCCTTGAGGACAACATCATCCTGTTCCTGGCCCGGGGAATATCCTGGAACACCGCTCCCGCCGAAGCCGCCAAATTCCAGCAACTTCTCGAACAGTGGAGCCAGAAAACCAACAAAATCGTTCTTCGCGATTACCGCAACAACAGTTGTCCCCTGATCATTTTTCCCTATCCCAGTCTGGCTCACCGGACCATTCAATACCTGAACCGGCATTTCTCCGGTTTTCAGGGCATCGACATCTGCGGCGACGACACCCGCGCTTCCGCCTTGTGGGGGCCGACCGGATATGTCTACGCCCGGCTGCTTTGGAATCCCCAACAGGAATTAGAGCCGATCCTGGACGATTTCTACCGGATCGGCTGGCCGGAATCCCATACTCTCATCCGCCGTTATTTCGAATACTTCGAGCAGCGCGTTCAGTCCGTCATTACCGAAAGCGGACAGCGTTTCTGGCCCTGGAAAGCTGGCGACGATTTGCTGACTGCTCGTCGCATCATGAATGAAGAAGCCTTTCGGACCGGCTATGACCTGCTGGCGCAAGCCACCGCCGCTGCCGGATCTCCCGAAGAAAAACAACGGATCGAATTCCTGAAAACCGGTCTTGACGCGGTCAAGGTCGACCAGGAGTATTACGATGCGCTGATGCGGGTGGCCGCATTTTCCGGCAGCCTGCTTAATATCCCGTCTCATCCGGAAGCCGAGCCGACAGCCGACAAAAAAGAACTGCTCCGACGTGCCGGCGATGCCATCCGCCGCCGGAACGATTTCCTGACCATGAACCGCGACCATGAAGGCATTCCGAGCTCTCCGTTGATTCACCCACAAGCCCGTTACACCGTCGACTGGGCCAACACCATCGACTATCTGACCAAATTCTACGCAGGCAAATCCGATACGGTCCAATTGCTGGCCGATGGTTGGCGCTTTCAGATCGACCCTGAGAATAAGGGAGCGAGGGAAGGTTGGTTCAAGTCTGATTTTTCCGAAGTGGATTGGGTTCCTATCACCACGAACGCCCCGTGGGAGCAGCAGGGGTTTGGCCCTGATAAGTTTCCTGCTACCAAAGGCTATGACGGCTGGGGATGGTATCGACGTACCTTGGAAATCCCTGCCGACTGGAAGAGCGGGCGACTGCTTCTGACTCTGGGCGCAGTGGATGAAAGCTTTGATCTTTACCTGGATGGACAATTGAAACACAGTTTTCGTTACGATCCCGCCAAGGAGCCCAATGCTTGGAGCCGTCCGCATGTGATCGACCTCTCCGCCTGCCTCCCTCCCGGCAAACATCAATTGACGATCGCGGTTCATGACCGGGGTGGAGCGGGCGGCATCTGGAAACCATGCTCATTGCAATGGGAAAAGAACAATCTATTACCTGGTGATTTCTCCAAGTATACCGCCACCGATCTGAAAGTTTCCGGCAATCAACTGGAAGTGACCTCGAATTCCAACGGCAGCTTGAGTATTGCCGTCGCTGACGGTCCCGGCACTTACACTGCCGCAGTGGAATTTCAGAATCAGAGTACCAAAATTTTTTATAAAGTTCCGGTATCCCTGCGAGTTACGTTCAAGAATTCCGCCGGGAAAACCATCGGCGAACAACCCGCCATCGGTTTTTCGCGCAACAATCTGCGTCCCGATACGGTCCATCGCCTGGAACTGAACTTCCAGGCGCCTCCGGAAACAACACGGATTGTCCTGCGATTGTCGTTGCGCGTGGACCGGGTTGCGCTGAAAAGCTTTCGGCTCGAAGCCGACTGAACCTGAAGGAAATTTTATAATGTCTACTCTACAATCGTATGAAGGCATCTTGCTTGACGGACGCGCCGTCCGAATCGGGGTTTGCGGCGATAAAATCGTATCGGAGGAGGCCATCGAGCGTACTCCCGGCATGGCTCGTCTGCTGCCGGTATTGGTCGATCTTCAACAGAACGGAGCCCATGGGCTGGCATTCAACAACCTGCATGAAACAGCGCCAAATGACCTTGAAACCATCGGAGATCATCTGCTTAAAAACGGTGTCGGCCGCGTACTCGCCACCTTTACCACCACCGATTATGCGATTTTGCAGACTGCTGCGACGGCAGTACGCGAGGCGCTTGATCGCGACGAACACTTGAACCGACTCTTTTTCGGTATTTTCCATGAAGGTGTTTTTATTTCTCCGGACTACGGTTGGCGCGGCGGTCATGATCCGAAGTTCATCCAGCCTCCCGATTACCGTAAATTCTCCGATCTTCAGGAACGCTCCGGCAACCGTATCCGAATGGTCAACATCGCTCCTGAAGTCGAAGGTGCGTTGGAGTTCATCTCCCGCGCCGCTGACGCCGGAATCAAAGTTGCCTTGGGGCACTGTCATCCCTCGAGCGAAGTGATCCGCGAGGCAGTCGCCCGCGGTGCAACGATGGTTACGCACTTCGCCAACGGGGCCGCGCCGGAAATCCACCGCTTCAAAAATCCCTTCTGGGAGTTTCTCAGTAATGATCGCCTTTCTCTTGGGTTGGTCGGCGATGGCTTCCATCTACCCAGTGAGGTTGCACGTACCGCATTGGCGACCAAAGGAACAGAGAAATGTTTCATGGTTTCGGATGCCAGTATTCACTCCGGCCGGGCACCGGGCGTCTATCAGCGTATCGGCGGCGAACCGTGTCAAATTGAGGCGAACGGCTTCATTCACGTGGTAAATTCCGAGATTCTCGCCGGAGCGTGGTTCCAGAATAACCGCAGCGTCGAATATCTGGTCAATCGCATCGGTATCGAATTCGAAACCGCCTGGAAATTATGCAGCACCATTCCAGCTCAACTTATTGGAATTGACCTACCCGACCTGTCCCCCGGCGCCGAAGCCTCTTTCGTCCAAGCCGAATTCACCGACGGCGAGTTGCATCTCCATCAAGTTGTCTTTTGCGGCCAGGAAATAGGCGCACCAAAAGAGCCGTCAAGCGAGTTGCATGAACAATGAAGGCAATTGAGCCTGGGATTTGCTTCATATGCGGGTGAATTTGATGGAAGGGGTTGTCCGATTACTGAAATATACGGTTTTTAAGAATTATTTTTCAGGCAAAGGTATTGACAAAAATGAAGTTTCGTGCTATACTATAAAAGTAAGCGCTTACATTTGGCGAATTTCAACGGAGAAGCATGTTTTCGATAAAAGAAATATCTGAAGAACTTGGAGTGTCCACGGCGACCGTTTCTCGGGCGCTGGATCCGCGTTACAGCGACAAGGTCAAGCCGACCACCCGAACCAGGATCATGGCTTTGTGTGAAGCGCACAATTACCGGCCAAAATTCTCCGCCAGGGCGCTGGCTTCCGGCAAAACCTATACCATAGGGATGATCGCTCCGGATGTCGAAAGGACCATCAGTTCGTCGAATATAAGCCAAGTGATTTCGTCCATGAGCGAAGAACTGAAAAAATTCCATTATCATCTCTCGATTCTCCCCATAGCCTCCGATGAGCCCGCCGAGATCGACCGGGAAATCATTCATACCTTTTATTCCAGCCAGGTGGATGGATTCGTCCTGCATTCCCATATTGTCGGGACCCTGACGTTGCAGGAACTGGCGCGGCACAATTTTCCGGTGGTGGTATTCAGTACGCCGTCGAATACTCCGCAACAGCAGTTGTCGGCTTCTTCCGTATGGGTGGACAACCGCGCCGGTTATAACGAACTGGCGGCCCATCTGAAACAGCAGCGGCGGCACAAAATCGCTTATATCGGTTTTCAGAACAATACTGTCCGGCGGAGGCGTGATTGTATAGACGCTCTGCGTCAGGCCGGATTGTCCTTTGCTGATTCCGATTGCTTTCTTTATCCGCTTCCCGAACTTACAGCCGACAATATGCTTGCCACTTACCGTTATCTGCAGGCGGATTGGGAAACTTTGCGTCATTACGATACCTGGATTATGAGTAACGATTATATGGCCCGCGGCGCCTGTTTCTTCCTCGAAGACCGCGGTTTCCGGCCGGGTGATGAAATCGCCGTAATCGGCTATGACAACCTCGAAGGCAGCCAGGCCTCCCGGCATCTGCGGCCGTTTATCACCACCGTCAATCCCAAGCTTCCCGAGCTCGGTATAACCTGTGCCCGGCTGCTGCTGGAGCAAATCGACGGCGCCAGAGGCGATTACCGCGAGGTCGCGATTCAATCGGAACTGATCGTTCGAAATTCGAGTGGAGCACTGAACATACGAAATAACTGAAAAGCAGGAGTCTTTATTATTTATGAAGAAAATGAAATTCACACTTATCGAATTGCTGGTCGTCATTGCGATCATCGCCATTTTGGCGGCGCTGTTGTTGCCGGCACTGCAGAAAGCGCGCGAAAAGGGTCGTCAGGCGAGCTGCATGAACAATGAAAAACAATTGGGCCTGGGGTTTGCTTCATACACGGACGAATTTGACGGGCGGGTCATTCGTTATTCCGGCAATGACGGACGAACCTGGACCGGTTACTTTATTCACCGGGGATATGTCCAGCCGTCGACTTTCCTGTGTCCATCGCTGATCACGGTGCCGGACCGGCCGCAAGACAGTCGTGGTGCGAGTACCGACAATATGAATTATACCGGTTACGGCTATCTCTACCAGACTGCGGGCAGCGGCCGGTTTGCCCGGGGTGCGGATGGTCCGGGTACCGTTTCGGGTTCCAATCTGCATGTTTCCGAAATCAGATATCCGAGCCGGATGTATTTCGTCATGGACACCGCGATTGAAATCGGCGGGCATACGGGCTATTACCGGTTGGATTACCTGTATAGTAATAATGCCACGATCGGCAATCCGGACGCGCGCCACGGCGGCGGCCTGAATATTCTTTTCGGCGACGGGCACGTCGAGTCCAAGCGCATAATCGATCCGCTCAATCCCTATAAGAGCTTGAACCCCAAAGGACACGGCTGGCGCGGCGTCATGTGGACGGGGTGGTACGCCCAATACGATTAATCGTCAACATTTTTGAATTACATGAAATTAAATCAACACACGGATAAAAGATGAGAAGAATTTTCACATGGCTGTTATTGGCCGCGGCCTGGACCGCTGCCGCCCAGGAAACATTGTTGAATAACGGTGATTTCGAGCAACGTCTGGAAGGCTGGAATCCCTGGGGCGGGAAGAAAAATAATATCACAATAATCGAAAAAGACGCATATTCCGGAAAGCTGGCACTTCGGATCGCCGGTATTCCGGACCGCTCTATGACCGGTGTGGCCCAGGGCGGATTATCTCTGACTCCGGGGAAAAGTTACCGCCTGACTTTTTCTCTGAAACCGGGAACGCCCATACCGGAAAAATTGCGCCTCCAGGCAGCGATCCTGGAGCGCGGCGAGCGCGGCAAAGTACAGAAGCAGCATCATCGCGGTCTGCAATTGAACAAAGAGCCGAAATGGAGCAGCTATACGGCGGATTTTACCCTGTCGGATCAGCCGTGCAAGTATTATCAGTTGATCATCAAGCTGGACGACCTCGGAGAGGGTGAATATGTGGAACTTGACACGGTGATTCTGGCCGAACAGGATATCAATGCCATTCTGGAACGCGATTCCGCCCAGGTTGAAGCAAAAGCCGAGGCCCTGCTGGATGAAATGAAAAAAGCGAGCGTGGCCTATCAGCGGCGTACCGGGCGGACGGTAATGGTGTCCCGGGCACAACTGAAGTACGGTTTGGAGCGCAATGATTATTTGCATAAATGGATTGACCGCCCGCTGCTGGTCGATCCTTCGCTGCCGCACGCTCCGGGATTCCTGAATGAAAATGTCTACCGGGTTATGCAGAAACTGGTGAAGTCGAGCATGCTGGACGGTTTCGCGTTTTTCCCGGAAAGCAAGGGGCGGCAGGAACTGTATGACAAGGCCAGGCTGCCCGGCGCGGAAATGACCATTATGACGGAGATCAACAGTCAGCGTAAGCCGAAATTCGAAATTATAGAAAAGGCCCTGAACAATCCCCAATCCTTGCGGATCGATGGCAAGCTGGTGTTGACGTCGTACCCCTCCAGCGACGATTTAAATCATTGGCGCGAGCTGAGAAAACAACTGGTTGACAAATTCGGAGACCAGTTTGTCCTGATGCCGTTTTATAAACTTTACCCGGCGGATTTCCGCAAAACCGGCCCGGACGGCAGTTTCAGCGCCGCCGACCTGGAAGCGCTGCGTCAACGGCTGCGTAATTGGCTGCGGGTGGTGGACGGTGTTTATCGCAATGTCCCTGCGCTGAAGAACCGCCGTTATTACGCGCCGACCGACCGCGACATCATCATACCGCTGATTCACAGTGTACTGATGGAAGACGAATTCAAACATAAATACCTGGCGTGGGGAACCAAAGTCGGACACGAAAATTTCGAATGGTTGAGCTATGGCATGGACAGTACCGGTACCGGAATGTTGCGCGGCACCATGGAGACCGCGGTTCTGTCCCGGGCGGATATCATCAATTGCGTGGAATGGGACGAGCAAAATGAAAATACCAGTTTCCGGCCGACTTTGTACAATTCGTTTTCGACGATGCGGATTTTGCGCCATTTCCGCGGGGTATTGGACGGCGAGGCGCCGCCGGACTTGCCGGGCGACGATTTATCGATCCCGAATATCGTTTTGAGCTACCGCAAAATTCTGGTGGCCGGGCAGATCTTGGAACTGGAGCTCCTGAACATTCCCGACCGGAAGCCGGAACCGGGCGATTACCGGATCGAACTGGTTCTGAAAAACCTCGCCGGGAATGTGGTCCGGAAACTGCCGGAACAGCAACTCTCGAAAAATGAACTCACCGCCGTAATGTTGGAAATTCCGGTGGAAGATATCGTGCAACATCAGGTTCTGGTACCGGAGCTGACCGTACATTCGGGTGAACGGACCTTCCAAATGGCCGATGGTTTTCAACCGATCGAGTTACGGGCCAGCTGGAACTGGGATTACAAATGGGTCAAACAACCCCTTCGCGATATCATTCACGGAATGAAATCCGAGCTGAAGGTGACGCAAACCTTTCCGGACGGTACAATCGAGCTGACCGGTTCGCTGGCGGCGCCCGAATTGCTGAACAGCATCGAAATCATGGACAACGGCGACGTGGCTTATTCGGAAGAAGCCGGCGCCTTGCGCGAAACCGCCGACCAGGTGGTGCTCTGCATCAACCTGCAGGCCAAAGACGCGCAGCACAAAAAACTCACGAGCGCGGATCAGCCGGTCACCTTGAACGGTTCGCTTGAATTTCGCAACATCAAGATACTGAAACAGCGGACCCTCGGCAGTGCCATCGGCCAGGAAGGAGCCAAATGGAATTTCAAGAACGTGCAGATACAGCATATGATCCGGCAGATTTTCGTGGTTTTGCCGCGCCGGGAAATCGAGCAGGGGGAACTGGTCATCAATTTGCCCGGATATGTTGAAGATACACTCAAACTCGACGAACTGCTGGAACTCGGGGTGAAGGGCTATCCCGGCCCCGGCGGATTCAACCTGGTCGTGCGGCGCTTCAATTCGCAGATTCTGCTGCCGAATCCGCTGAACCGGGATTCAGCTCAATTCACCGTCCGCATGACTCCGCTGTCAGATAATTCCGTGCTGCATCTGCAGGCCGTGGGCAAGACCGGAAAAGTTTATCGGGGCAGTCCGGTCAGTCTGTACAAACCCTCCGGCGAAACCGGCAAAATGGCCGTGTATTCCATGAAACACGACAAAGCGGTCCGGATCGAACTCGACCGGCGGTTGCTGACCGATTTCAATTATCTTTTCAACCCCCGTTACGGGTCGGTCCTGTACACGGCCGGTGGGCGTCAACTGCTGGGTATCAGCGGCGGTTACCTGCCGCAGGTGGTGGGGCGCGGCAGCGGCGGGTCCAGCTATGGCAACGCCGGACCGGTGGACCCCGGCATGGGCGACCGGTATGCGAAGTGGACCCCGGAAGGCGATGCCTGGAGCCTGGACTTCCGCGAAAGCTACGTCAGTCTGCCTCAGGCCCTCGTTCCGCCGTTCGGCAGCTTCGATCTGACCATGGAGATCTGGCCGCGTTCCGGAGCCGGAACCCAGGCGTTGTTGGGATGCGACTCCACCGGTTTCCAGCTGGTGCTGGCAAATGGTGTTCCCACTGCTTCTATTTACCAGAACAACCACTATGAATCCGGCAAATCCGCCCTGGTCAATACCACCGGCCCGGCAGTGAAATTGAACGCCTGGAACCGCATCCGGGTACGCGCCGACCAGCAGACCATGCAGATCTGGGTCAATGACCAACCCGGTTCGGCAATCGAAGCCTCGGGCTATCAGCGTTACACGCGGATGTTCGGCCTGGGAGTGGATCAGCGGCGCGGGCGTTATTTCAACGGTAAAATCCGCCAACTCCGGGTTCGCCACGAAATTATCGACTGAACAAGGACAAAAGGACAATTCTTTGCTCAAAACACAATTGTCCTTTTCGTCTTTTTCGTCATTTCTGTCCTTTGAACCAATATGTTATTCTATAAATTCCGGGCAAAAATTCCCGTGAGAAGTTGAATTTCGGTGGTTTTGGTGCATATTATGTTGCGTATAGTTGTCAAAACCCATAGGAGATATCAATGGTTAATTACAAGGACCTCGGTCTGGTCAATACCAGAGAATTGTTCGCCAAGGCCATGAAAGGGCATTACGCGATCCCGGCTTACAACTTCAACAACATGGAACAGCTCCAGGCGATTATCCAGGCTTGCTGCGCATCCAATTCACCGGTTATCCTCCAGGTATCTTCCGGCGCCCGCAAATATGCCAATCAGACTTTGCTGCGCTACATGGCCCAGGGAGCGGTGGAATATGCCAAAGAACTGACCAACGGCAAAGGCATTCCGATCGTACTGCATCTCGACCACGGCGATTCTTTCGAACTGTGCAAAAGCTGTATCGAATACGGTTTTTCCTCGGTCATGATCGACGGTTCGCATCATTCCTATGAAGAAAACGTCGCGTTGACCCGCAAGGTCGTGGAATACGCCCATCAGTATGATGTCGTCGTCGAAGGCGAACTCGGCGTGCTCGCCGGCGTGGAAGACGAAGTCTCCGCCGAACACCACACCTACACCCAACCGGAAGAAGTCCAGGACTTCGTCAGCAAAACCGGTGTGGACAGCCTCGCGATTTCCATCGGCACCTCTCACGGCGCTTTCAAATTCAAGCCCGGCCCGGATCCCAAGATTCGTCTCGACATCCTCGCCGAAATCGAAAAAAGACTGCCCGGTTTCCCGATCGTGCTCCATGGCGCATCCTCGGTACCGCAGGACCTCGTGAAAATGATCAACCAGTACGGCGGCAAGCTCAAAGATGCGATCGGTATCGGCGAAGACCAGCTCCGTGAAGCCGCCAAATCCGCGGTTTGCAAGATCAATATCGACTCCGACGGCCGCTTGGCGATGACCGCTGCCATCCGCAAAGTATTTGCTGAGCAGCCCGGTGAATTCGACCCGCGCAAATATTTGGGCCCGGCTCGTGATTTGCTCAAGGAACTGATGATTCGCAAGAATAACGACGTGCTCGGTTCTTCCGGCCACGCCGATGACTGATCGATTGTTCGATTGTTCTTTTATTCCGATTAAATGTCAAATCGCTTTTTAGATTTTCGCTTATTTGCGATGCTGAATGATGTCTTGTGGAATAAGGCGCTACTGCGGTAGTGACTTTTTCGCAAGACGGCAGTCAGTTCGCAAGAAGCAAAATATAATAGCAATTTGATTTTTATTCGGAATCAGGGCCCCTCCCCGGGGCCGTTTTTTTGCCCGCATCCTGGCAGCGCTTATGCCAGTACCAGAAAGCCGCGGGCGAAGAAAATCCCAATTCCGAGGCAATTTCTTTCTGCTTCATGCCCCGGCTTTTGGCTTCTTCCGCGAACAGCATACGGACGTCGTTGATGTATTCCCCAATGGTCATGCCGCTTTTTTCGCGAAACAGCCGCGAGATATAAAAACGGCTGTAGCCGCTGAGCTTTTCCAACTGTCCCAGCGAACAATCCCGCCCGTTGGCATGTTTGATGTAATTGCTCAGAAAAAGCACGATATCGCGGGAATCATGGTTGCTTTCGGCAATCAGGTTATATTTATGCAGGATAAATTCTTCAAGCAGTGAATTCAGCGGCGAACACAGCAGCAGCTTCTGGGTCGCGGCATCGCATGAACCCATATTTTCCAACATATGCCAGCGGCGCAACAACAATTGCCGCAAATCATTGTTGATGTTGATATATTTGCCGTATTTGGAGTACCGCCCCTGATAACCCACCTGAACCATATTCGCATAGATATGGTCTTTCTGAAAATGGACCCACAAATGAATCAAATCCCGGTCGTCGGCGCGATAACCGTTGCTGTGCGGTTCCCATTCATTCAGGAAAAACGCCGTCCCCGGCGTGGCCATGTAGACGCGTCCCCCCAGCATAAAAGTACACTCGCCCAGGAGAATAAACAGGATTTCCCGGTGAATATGCCGGTCGATCCGGTAGGTGTTGTCGGCGTAGATTTCGGAAATTTCATCCGGACACAGAGTCGTGATGACTTTGGTCACTCCGCCGGTTAAAACCGCCCTGATTGCCGCTTCTCTATCCTGATTATTCATAAAAACGCAAGATCCGAATATTTTCAGCAAGATTTCGATATTTACCCATGATCGTTTATGCTATATAATAATATAAACAAGAAATCACGCATTGCAAGAAATCAATATAAAGAAGGATTCAAGAAAATGGCTAATCTGGCAATTCTCGGTGGCGAAAAACTGTTGAATGAAAAAGTTAAAGTTCTGGACTGGCCCATCAGGACAGAAGAAACCGCGGAAAAACTCAAAGAGCTGTACATGAGCGGGCAATGGTCCTTCAACAGTCCCATGGAACAACAGTTTGAACAGGAATTTGCCGCCTCGCAAAGCGCGAAATACGGCGTTTTCATGATGAATGGAACCGTGACGCTGGAATGCGCCATGCAAGCTCTGGGCGTCCAGCCCGGCGACGAAGTCATTATCCCGGCCCTGACCTGGATGGCGACCGCCATGGCGGTTTATTACCTGGGCGCGGTCCCGGTGATCGTGGATATCGAACCCGGCACCATGTGCATGGACCCGGCGTTGATGGAAGCCGCCATTACCCCGAAAACCAAAGCCATTATCCCGGTCCATATCTACGGCTCCACCGCCGACATGGAAAAAATCATGGCCATCGCCAACAAACACGGTATTCCGGTCATCGAAGACTGCGCCCAGATGCAGGGCGGTTTCTGGAACGGCAAAGGCGTCGGCAGTTGGGGCGCGGTCGGCAGCTTCAGCTTCCAGCAGAGTAAAGTTACTGCCTCCGGCGAAGGCGGGGCCTGTATCACCAACGATCCCGAGCTGGCCGAAAAAATGTTCTTAGTCAAACATATCGGCTACCAACGCGGCGTAGCCCAGGGCCAGGCCCAGCATGCCCCGGAAGACCTGACCTGTCACAATTACCGGGCGACCGCGTTCCAGGCGCTGCTGCTGCTCGAACAGCTCAAAACCCTGCCGGAACGAATCAGGCGTTACGGAGAAAATGCCAAGATCATGACCGATGCGATCAAAGACGTACCGGGCGTTCGGGTCCAGCATCCGGGACGTTTGGCGAATCCGCAGGGCTACTATACGTTCCATTTTGTTTTCGACGGCGAGGAATTCAACGGCATTTCTCGCGATATCATCAACGAAGCCTGTGTGGCCGAAGGCGTCGGCATCTCCGGCAAAACCCACGGCACGGTCTACCGCCATGCCTTGTTCAACCTCAAGCCGAACCAATACCGGATTTTCGGCGGCGAGTGTGCGATTTGCGACGAACTTTCGTTGAAACGGACCCTTGGAATTTCGCATCCGGTACTGTATTATAAAGAGACCGCCGAACAAATCGGCGCGGTCGTCCGCAAAGTCGCGTCCAATGTGGACGAACTGCGGAAATATGCGGCAAGCAAATAATTGCATTGCTCAAGCTTGACAAGGAACTTTGGGAATGAAAAATCGGATTATCAGTGTTTTCGGTTCATCAATCATGGAAGGGGTCATTGGAGTTGATCCGCTTGGCCGCTGGTACAATATTTTGCACCGCAGGCTCTCGGAGTATTTTCCGGATACCTGTTTTTCCATTATCAATGCCGGGATCGGCGGCGAATCGACCCGCGAGTGCATGCGGCGTTTTGACCGCGATGTGCTGTCTTATGCGCCGGATTACCTGCTGGTGATGGTCGGCGCCAACAACGAAGATCATACCCGCCCCGAGCGCATCGTCCCTTTGCCGGAAATCCAGTCGCATATGAATGACATGGCGGCGCGCTTGCCGGCGAAAACCCGGATGATCGGAGTCGGCCTAGGGCCGGTCATCAACGAGCAGCATTGTGTCGCGAAGCATCCCGCTTTCGCGGAGCCGTTCAGGAAATGCGGCGGCGGGCTCGACGAACTGTTGGAACCGCAGCGAGAGTTGGCCCGAAAGTTTTTCCGGAGCGGAAATTATCCGTTTCTGGATCTCTATACGCTGTTCGACCGAAAACGACAGAATTATTTATTGCCGGACGGCATCCACTTGAATTGTGACGGACACCGGCGGTTCGGAGAAGAAATGTTTTCCATCTTGGAAAAAGAAATAACCAGGGGAGTTGGAAATTGCTGAAAATTGGTAGTTCGGCATTTTCTGACTCCCAAAGAGAGGTTCCAAATGAAAGAACTGATATTTTTCGATTCCAACGCTCGCATCGGTTCGCCGATCAAGCGCAAATTGGTTTATGCGCCGGAAGCCGCCGATCTGTTGAAAGAAATGGACCGGCATGGCGTCGGGCGCGCCTTGATCCGCGAGGTAAACAATGAGGCGGCCGGGGCGTATTTCGGCAATTGCCGGATTGCGGAACAACTCAAAAATGACCTCAGTGGCCGCCTGTACGGCGTTTGGAGTATGATGCCTCCTCATACCCACGAACTGCCCGAAGGCGAAGAACTGTTCCGCCAGATGGAGGAATGCCGGATCAGGGCCTGGTCGCTCAATCCGGTCGCTCACGGCTGGGTGGTGTCGAAATTTTCCATTGGCAGTCTCATGAATGAAGCCGCCGCCCGAAAAATCCCGATTCTGATCAGTCCCGAAGCCATTGGCGGCTGGGATAAAATTTATGGTTTGCTGGAGCTCTTCCCGAACAATATTTATATCTGCCTGACCACCGGAAGTTATTGGGGAACGGACCGGGTATTCCGCCCGCTGATGGAGCAATATCCGGGATTTCACCTGGAAATCTCCACTTACTGGGTGCCGGAAGGCATTGGCGATCTGGTCAAAATCTATGGCCCGAAAAGAATATTGTACGGCAGCGGTTATCCGGACTTCGGCCACGGCAGCATGATGCTGGCCCTGAAACACGCCGAAATATCCGACGCGGAAAAACAGATGATTGCCGGAGGCAACCTGGAAAAATTATTGAATGAGGTGCAATTATGAATATCTGGAAAAAACCCGGTTCGATCACCGAAGCATATTGGCGAAACGGCCATGCGGACTTTCCGGTCTACGACATGCACGGCCACATGGGGACGCACAACAAAATCCACATGCAGCACAGTACGCCGGAACTGATGGTCCGCCACCTGCGGCGCGCCGGAGTCAACCGTCTGGTGTTTTCGCATCATTACGCGCTCTGGACGCCCGATTTCAGCAATCAAACGGTGTATGAGATGATCAAGCCGTACTCCGACATCCTGCGGATGTACGTAGCGGTAAATCCAAACTATCCGGAACGGGTCATCAAGGATGTCAAGTCCTACGACAAATGGACTCCGCTGGCGGTCGGCTTCAAATTCCTGTCGGGATACCATGGGATCAAAGTCAATGATCCGCGCTATCAACCGGCCCTGGAATTCGCCGATGAACGCAAACTGCCGTTGCTCCTCCATACCTGGGGTGGCGATCCGTACGCATCCATCGACATCATGGAAGAAACCGCGCAGAAATATCCCGGCATAACCTTTTTCATGGGGCACTCTTTCCGTCCCGACTGGGACGGGGTCGGACGACTGCGCCGCAACTGCCCGGATAACGTCTATTTCGAGCTGACCAGTATCCCCGGAACCGCCGGAATGATCGAAAAACTGGTGGAAGTCGCCGGCAGCGAACGCTTATTGTACGGCACCGACCTGCCATGGTTCGACGAATTCCAAGGCATCGGCGGCATTATCTCCGCCGACATCAGCGAGGACGACATGCGCAACATCCTCTACCGCAACGTCGAAAGACACCTCGGCACTGACTGGTAAATTAGAGTTGAGAGTTGAGAGTTTAGAGTTGAGATATGAGGAGGTTAGTCGCCTCCCGTAACTAAACTCTAAACTCTAAACTCTTTTTGCAATTTCCATCAAATAGCGGCCATAGTTGATTTTACTGAGACAGCGATAATGGGAAATCCGGTTATTAAATTGCGATAACAGATGCGGCGGCTTGAAGAGCGCGTCGCCAAAGTAAAAACGTTCGGTCACTCCGGTAATCTCCTGACTACAAACAACACAACTGTGATCAACGGTTTCAATACCCAGGCAGTCCAGCAGACAGGCGATTTTTCCGGAGTGGATATCACTCTTCAATCTTCGGAGCTCATCCGCAATTTCTACGGCAAAAGCACCCGGAACAAGGCAGGTATCGTGGCAGACACGATAGTTCAGCGGATAAAGCGGGCTTTGTGAATCGTACGTAAAAAAGCCCAATCCAAAGCACTCATCAGGATTGGAAACCGGAACATGGCAAATCATACATTCATGCTTGGAAGCAAGAATATCTTTCCTGGCTCTGTCACATATTTCCCAACGTTCCATAAGCCGTTCGTACAACGGATGTTTCTCCAGGCATTCCCGGTGAAATGCCGCATCGTTAGCGAAGATGAGATCATCCAATGGGTTCTCGATAAACGTCGGGAAAGCCTCAATTTCTTTTCCCTTCAAGAGCTCCCCACAGAGCGGACAATCCGAATTTTCAAGAATCAATGCCATTAGTCACCCCCTTAAATCAGCCAGTACCAGAACAAGGCAAACAGCAGCAGCGGCAATAAATATGACACCAATAAAATCATTGGTTTGATTAGATAACGACAGCGAATCTGGATGGCCGGCATCAGGATGATAAATGTAATTCCTAAATGAATCAATACTCCCAATGGCCCACCCATCAATGCTCCGGCCAAAGCAAAAAGCACATAGGCTTCCGCAATCAAAATATTGACGCAGATGATTCCGCCAAGAAACCATGCTTCTCGGGTTGTTGCCGGTTTAGCTTCTCCCTCCTGAGCAAATCTGAACCTTTTTATCCGGTGCTTTCCCGCGTCAGTCAACAGTGAATTGAAAAATTTCGGAATTCCACCCAATACCACCCCCATGATGATAAGTCCGGGCATCAAGTCTTCGCTTAAGCCTGTAAGCTTCCACGCAATATATAGCGCCCCGGCCAGAATCAGAATCCCACAGATCAGTAAATCCCAGCGCCGGTTGAATGAAGGCCCGTCTATATCCAGAGTAGATTCGTCTTCCACTCTGGCCGCCAAGGTTATCTGACATTGCGGGCAAAACACCATTTCTTGGTTTTCATCCTGGAAGATAATATCACACTTCGGACAATGATATGTAGCCATATTTTACCCCTTCCGCCATAGTATCAACGCAATAAAACAACGTTTTACGACATTCCACAATAAAACTGTTACCAGCAATAAAATCGCAATGAGCCGCAAATGCGACAACCATAACCGGAATCTAGTCCGATTACTCCCAGCCATATACCGCAGATACGCTATTGAATAAGGATAGGCTCGGATTCGTTTGATCCATTCCTTGGGGATTTTTTCTTCCCCCAC
The DNA here is from genome assembly GCA_031548025.1 of Victivallaceae bacterium. Classification (GTDB taxonomy): domain Bacteria; phylum Verrucomicrobiota; class Lentisphaeria; order Victivallales; family Victivallaceae; genus UBA5239. The sequence goes on from JAVBRM010000118.1 coordinate 40,251, forward strand.
CTGTATCCCGGTCAATGCTCCGGCAATAGCGGCTACGGTATCCGTATCTCCGCCGCAACGTATTGCCTCTTCGATCGCCAAAGCATAGTTTCCCCAATTATTGAACCAGATGAAGACAGCAGTCAAGACCGTTGAATAAATATAGCCGCTAATACCTGAGGATTCGCCTTCACCGTTTACATAGTCAGTTGTACTCATATTCAGAAGACAGGCTTTTTCAAGGCGAACAAGGCGATCCAGCCATTCGGGTTCATCCGGCCCCTCAGCCTTTAGCAAGGAGATCAATTCATCTATGGACAGACGTTCACCGCCCGAGGCGCGCATGGTTGAATATGCCGCCAGTGCGGCAATTGCCTGAGCTCCAATGTCGGCCCGAATATCCGTATGGGTAATCTGGGTCGCCGCAGTGACAAAACGCCGCCGCGTATCCGGATCATCCGCATAGCAAATCCCAATGACGGCGCTCCGCATAGCCGGTGCGTTGCCCGCAGAAGCAATACCGCTTTTTTCCGGAGGACATCGAAAAATCAGCTTGGCGCCTGCCAGCAGGGAGGCACGTCCGGAAGCCCAGGGGTTCCAGATAATCCAGCGTCGATAGGCCCGGGCAAAATCATTCAGAAATGCTTTGATATCACCTTGAGGATTTCGGTACAGGGAGGCAGTGACCAGAACAGTCTGTTCCGTATCATCACTGATCGTTCCATAGCGGGAAAATAAATTCTGACGCAATGGATAGGTCAGCAAATAGTTTATGGTACTGCGTGACAACCGCTCATATGGCAATCCCATACTGTCGCCGACCGCGGTCCCGATCAAGGCTCCAGCCAGATGCCTGCCTGGAGGAGTATCGGATGTTTTCCGATGACGTAGGCAGGCAACAACCAAAAGAAAATATTCCACTGCGATATAGAAAAATAGAATATTGTGAGTTTTGCAATACCACGGGCAGGTAAAAGTATAATTATAAAGTGAAACCAAGAGCAGCAACAGGGGAGACAAATTATCCGGCTCGCCGACCCTATGTACCCATTGTGGTGGTTTATCCATGCATATCAAGATCAGTTCCGCAATAAAATGCCCAACTGTAAGAATTGTAAATAATATGCAAAGAATCAACATTATTTACCGTTATTCTCCATCAATTTCGATGCTTGTTTCTGCGGAAAAATCTGCTGAAGAAGCTGCCCTTCTTTTTCGCCAGGTAATTCTGATAGGCTTTATCGATGACGCTGCTGAATTTCCGGTAATCATCCCAGTTTCCGGCGTAAGAATAGACTTGGCTACCGGTATGACTGCTGACCCAATCACCGAAATCCGCGAGATATTGATCATAGTATTGAGTCACGAAATCAACAATATCGTCACTCATGAATTCTTCGATGATGCGAAAATCACAGTAATTGAAAATAAAATCAATCCCCGCCATTTTTCCGGTGCGGACCTGTTCCAGTGCTTCCTGGTCTTCTTTGAAAATTTCTCCCTCGAAATGATGCTGAATAATCCACGTCATAAAAAATCCGATATGAGCCCCGGCGCAGCGCGATATCCAATCCTCATCTTCCTCGGCCAAGTCTTCTTCCGCAATACCTTTGGCGGCGCGATAAGCCTTCGCCGCCGAATCCAAATGCCAGTCAATTTTATCTTTAAACATTTGTGCCCCCCGTGATCTATGTAACTATATTCTTCATTCGATCAAGATTCAATATAAAAAGTTAAGTTTTTGCATCAAATCGTGCATATTTTTTTGACTGCGAGCGGGAGCATAGAATAAAAAAGCTTCAACCCGACATCAAATTGCAAAGAAAAAGCCGCCCTGGCGAATATCACCGGGCGGCTTTTGATTGTGGAGAATTTATTTACGGGAGGCATGTAACCTCCCCCATATCTCAACTCTCAACTCTTAACTCTTAAAAAAGCCGCTTGGGCGGCTTAAGTGATTACTGCTGCAGTTCCTTGATGCCTTGGTCGATCGAGTTCTTGACGGCTTCGAACGATTTCTGGTTGCGGAGCTGTTCTTCGGTATTCACCGCGTTGGTGAATTCAGGACGCTCGACAATGTGGTCGCCGATGGTCACGCAGATCGTGCCGTTGGCATCCGAACGCGAGGAGAACGCGGCGTCCAGATCCACCATTTCGCTATAGCCTTTGTCCTTGACATACTGGCCGATCATGCCCAACAGCAACTGACCGGGACAGTTTTCCTGTTTGGCACAGATGGTTACCGTGATCGGCAGGCGCTTGGCGGCGGTACCGCGGATGACCGGAATCTTGGCGTCGAACAGTTGGCTGCGGTTCTGGTAAATCGTATGGAGGCGGTGATGGGCTTCATGTGAGCCGGGGCCGCCGCCGAGGTGTTCTTCGTAACATTTGGCCACCAGGTGGTTGTCCTGAGACTTCTGGATCTGATGACGTTTATCACTGGCATACAGGCCCTGAGCGCGCTGTTTGCGGACGTTGGAATCAACCGGGATCGGCTGGCCGGCGCCGGAGATACAGCCGCCGGGGCAAGCCATGACTTCGATGAAATCATATTTGGATTTGCCGCTGTGGATGTCCTGAATCAGTTTCTTGGCGTTGGCCAGGCCGTGGACTACCGCGACTTTGACTTCTTTGCCGGCAACGGTCAAGGTGGCTTCTTTCAGGCTTTCCATACCGCGCACGGCTTTGAAGTCGACGTGTTCGAGCGGTTTGTTTTCGATCTTTTCGACGGCATAGCGCAGAGCGGCTTCCATCACGCCGCCGGAGGCTCCGAAGATAACCCCGGCGCCGGTGGCGAAACCCATCGGCATGTCAAAGGCTTCCGGTTCCAGTTCATCGAGGTGGATACCGAGGGAGTTGATCATGCGGCCGACTTCCACGGTGGTCAGTACGATATCAACATCGGGCTGACCGTCGGTGGCGAATTTATCCAACTGCGCTTCGTATTTCTTGGCGGTACAGGGCATGATCGAAACCACGACCAGGTCTTCACGCTTGCAGCCGAAAGCTTCGGGCAGAACTTTCTTGGCGACCGAGCCGAACATCGCTTGCGGCGAACGGCAGGTGGAAATATTCGGGATCATTTCCGGATAATAGATTTCGGCGTATTTGACCCAGGCCGGGCAGCAACTGGTGAACATCGGCAAGGTGCCGCCCTTGCTGAAACGGTCAATGAATTCGGTGGCTTCTTCAAAAATGGTCATATCCGCGGCAAAACTGGTGTCGTAGACGTGTTTGAAGCCCATGATTTTCAGCGCGGCGACCAGTTTGCCGGCGACGTTGACGCCGGGCTCGAAGCCGAAGTATTCGCCGAGGGCCACGCGGACCGCCGGAGCGACCTGGACAACCACGGTTTTGGTCTTGTCATAGAGGGCATCCCAGGCACGGGCACGGTCCTGACGCGGGGTAATGGCCCCGGTCGGGCAAACAGCTGCGCACTGGCCGCAGTTGACGCATTCCACTTCGGCCAGGTTCTGGTCGAAAGCGGGGGCGACTTTGGCATTGGCTCCACGACCGGCAAAGTCGATGGCACCGATACCCTGGATTTCGCTGCAGACGCGGACGCAGTCGCCACAGAGCACGCATTTATTCGGATCGCGATCCAGCGACGGGGACGAATGGTCGATCTCTTCAGTCTTCTCGACCTGTTTGAAACGGATGGTTTCGACGCCGAGGCGACGGGCAATATCCTGAAGGGCGCAATTGGAGCTGCGGACGCAGGTCGGGCACTCGCGGTTGTGGTTGGCGAGCAGCAATTCGAGACTGATCTTGCGCATTTCGCGGATTTCTTTGGTATCGGTATGGATGACCATGCCTTCTTCGGGCTTGGTGGAGCAAGTGGCCATGATGCCCTTGCCTTCGACCATGACCAGACACAACCGGCAGGCGCCATAGATACTCAGTTCCGAATGGTAGCAGAATGTCGGGATCTCGATACCGGCTTTGCGAATCACCTCCAACAGGTTGCGCTCGTCGGTAAACGTGACCTCGATGCCGTTTACAATCAACTTTTTAATATCGCTCATATTTTAATTCTCCTTAATATTCCAGTTTACAGTCCGATGACCGCATCGAATTTGCAGACGGTTTTGCAAACGCCGCACTTGATGCATTTATCGATGTCGATGACGTGTTTTTCTTTGACCTTGCCGCTGATGGCGCCGACGGGACATTTGCGGGCGCAAGCGGTACAGCCTTTGCATTTATCGGTGATTTCCGGTTTGGCGAGGGCTTTGCATTCGCCGGTCGGACAGATTTTCTTGAAGACATGCGATTCGTATTCATCGCGGAAATAACGCAGAGTGGAGAGCACCGGGTTCGGGGCGGTTTTGCCCAATCCGCAGAGGGATCCGAGCTGAACGGCCTTGGCGGTTCTTTCCAGCAGGTCGAGAGTGGCGGCGGTGGCGCGGCCTTCCATGATGTCGTCGAGCATGGCGAGCATCTGTTTGGTGCCTTCGCGGCAGGGTACGCACTTACCGCAGGATTCATTCTGGGTGAACTGCATAAAGAAACGGGCCACACTGACCATACAGGTCTGGTTGTTCATGACCACCAGACCGCCGGAACCGACCATGGCGCCGGCGTTTTTCAGCGAGTCGAAATCCAGGGGCATATCCAGCATGCCGGGGGTCAAACAGCCGCCGGAGGGGCCGCCGATCTGAACCGATTTGAAATCTTCGCCGGTAACTACGCCGTCGTTGTTGGTGACGCCGCCGCCGATGTTGTAGACGATTTCGCGCAGAGTGGAGCCGAACGGGACTTCAATCAGCCCGGTATTGGCGACGTGCCCGGTCAAGGCGAAAGTCTTGGTGCCGGGGGATTTTTCAGTACCGAATTTGCGGAGGCCCTGAGCTCCTTCACGTAGGATATAGGGAACAAACGCGAGAGTTTCGACGTTGTTGATGACAGTGGGTTTGCCCCAGAGACCGGACTGGGCCGGGAACGGGGGTTTGGGCATCGGCATGCCGCGCTTGCCTTCGACGGAAGCGATCAAAGCGGTTTCTTCGCCGCAGACGAAAGCGCCGGCGCCTTCCATGATCCGAATGCGGAAATTGAAATCGGTGCCGAAAAGTTTTTCACCGAGCAGGCCATATCTTTCGGCATCCGCCACCGCGCCGCGCATTCTCTTGACCGCCAGCGGGTATTCGGCACGAACATAAACCACGCCTTCGTCGGCGCCGATGGCCTTACCGGCAATCATCATGCCTTCGAGTACGGCGTGCGGGTTGCCTTCCATCACGGAACGGTCCATGAATGCGCCCGGGTCGCCTTCGTCACCGTTACAGATGACATATTTCTTGTCGTTTTTCGAAGCCAGGGTAAATTTCCATTTGAGGCCGGTGGGGAAACCGCCGCCGCCGCGACCGCGTAGACCGGCGTCGATCAGGGTCTGGCAAACCTGCTCGGAGGTCATTTCGGTAACCGCCTTGCGGGCGCCGAAGTAGCCTTTATTGAAAATGTATTCTTCGATGTTTTCCGGTTCGATGGTGCTGTTTTTCAGAACGATGCGCTGCTGGCGGGCATAGAATGGAATTTCATGCTCCAAACGGCAGGCTTTGCGGGTAATCGAGTCGACATACAACAGACGGTCGACGATTTCGCCGTTGACGATGGTACACTGAACGATTTCCGGAACGTCGGCTGCCTTGACATGGCAATAGAAAATCCCGGCCGGTTCGATACGGATCATCGGTCCCATCTGGCAGAAGCCCTGGCAACCGCTCTTGGAAATATAAGTGCCGTCAAAAGGCGCGTGTCCGACTTCGCTTTGCAGCTCGATTTCGACCTTTTCACCGGCCTTGGCCAGTTCATCCTGCAACGCCTTGTGGACTTCCATGGCGCCGTTGGCGATACAGCCGGTACCGCAGCAGAGGATGATGCGGCGTTTGAGGCCGGAAACGCCGGCTTCGTAATGTTTTACGATATCTTCAAGTGTCTGATATTTGGTTTCAGTAGTCATTCTCATCTCCATAGAGTTAAATTATTTGGCAGCCGCTTCTTCGGCCAGGATTTTTTCGACCAGTTGCGCGGCCTGTTCAGGCGTGGCCTGGCCGTAAACCGCTTCGTCCACGACCATTACCGGGGCAAGGCCGCAAGCGCCGAGGCAGCTGACGAGTTCAACCGTGAACATCAAGTCGTCGGTGGTGCGTTTGTCGTCATTAAGCTTGAGTTTGTCATAAAGCACATTCAGGATGCCATGGGATTTTTTCACATGGCAGGCGGTGCCGTCGCAAAGACGGAAAATGTGTTTGCCTTTGGGATTCAATGCGAAATGAGCGTAGAAAGTAGCTACCCCGTAGACTCTCGCCACCGGGATATCCAGCGACGTCGCCACATAGCTGATGACGTCTTTGGACAGATACTTGTAGACTTCCTGTACCTGCTGCAGAATCGGGATCAGGCGGGCCGGATCGTGATTGTTCTGCTCGAGAATGCGGTTGACAGCAGCAAGATGCTGTACCATTGCTTTACTTTTTTCCATGGTTTCCTGCATGATTATACCTCATTTTTGATTAAACATATCTTATATTGACTTTTTTAAGAAAATTACTTTCCAGAACGCGTGAGATGCGTTTGATGATACTGCGGCGGATTTCCAGGTCCAGCGGCAGATTCGGGTCCTGATGGGCTTCATTGATCCGGGTACCCACCAGAATATCAATGATGTCGTTGCGCAAAATAATATCCACCAGCTTGCCCGCCGGATCGTCGTGATGGACGCCGTCGTAGTTCTCCAGATAAGAGGCGGCTTTGGTCAGGGTAAAAATCCCCTCGGTTACCAGGTCGATTCCTTCCATGTACGACATCGGGGGCATGCCGACATTGAGCTTGAGCAGATCCATTTTCAATTCGCGCTTCAGTTCGCGTGAAATAATCTCGGCGGAAGTACCGCCGCAGATGACCTTGTCGCCGGCAAAATTTTTGACCAGTTCCGCGCATTCGACGTCGTTTTTGCGGTCGTACGGAGGGCCGGTGAACAACAGCATTTTTCGGGGGTGACGGAAATAGATTACAGCGCAGGTCATATCGTCGCCATTGACGAATCCCGGTTCTTTGCGCAGGGCTTCACGCAGAATTTCCTCGGCAAGCTCGTGAGATGAAATTTCCGGTTTTTCCTGGATGACCTTACGGACGAATTCGCTGCATCCGCGCACCCGCCAGCCCAGCGGATAAGCCGTCGAGCCCATCCCC
>JAVBRM010000083.1:0-4099 GCA_031548025.1 Victivallaceae bacterium
TTATCCAAACCGGCTTTGCGCCAGGCTTCGATGAACGGACGGTCGTTGTTGGTCGGCGCGCGCCACACCTGGAATTCCGGTCCGGCCAGCAACATTTCATAGCCCTCATACGACCAGCCTTTCAAGGTGCCTTTCTGGAAGTCGAAACGGACCTGCCAGTTGTCGGACGGCTTCGGCACTCGGGCATAACGCTCGCGGCTGAGTTCGAACTGGTCTTCGCTGGCGACGTAATCGCGGTCGGCGGCGTTGATGTTGATGAATGCATTGCCGGAAACCGCCGGATATTCGATGGTGAATTCGGCAGTGGCGCCCGGGGCGCAAGCGAGGCCGGGGAGGGTGCCGGATGCGGTGATTTTGCCGTCCGCCAGGATTTCCCAGCTGACCTTGAAGTCGTTCAGGTCACGGAAAGCCAGGCGGTTTTTTACGGTGAAAACGCCGTTGCTCTTCATGGTGAAGACGAACGGGCGATAGGTATGCTTCAGATCCAGCAGCGACGGCTTGGCGCGGCGCTCGGGGGCGACGATGCCGTTCAGGCAGAATTGATAATCATTGGGCTGATCGCCGAAGTCGCCGCCATAAGCGTACCAGACTTCGCCGTTTTCGGTACGGCGTTCCAGGCCCTGGTCGATCCAGTCCCAGGAGAAGCCGCCGATCAAGCGCGGAGTGCTTTCGATCATGTCCCAATATTCGCGCATGTTGCCGGTGCTGTTGCCCATCGAATGGGCGTATTCTTCCAGCAGAATCGGGCGGCCGGAGGGTTCATTTTGAACCGTTTCCATGACTTTTTCCAAGCTCGGATAGTGGAGGTCCACGATATCGACACAGGGATCGGTACCGGCATGGTAGTAGTTGACCGGGCGCGAGGGATCGCGGCGGTGGACCCAGTCCGCGCATTTGACGATGTTGGGGCCGAAACCGGATTCGTTGCCCAGTGACCAGCAGACCACGGAAATATGGTTTTTGTCGCGCTCCAACATCCTGACCGTGCGGTCGAGGAACGCAGAGTCCCAATTCGGATCTTCGGCCAGCACACTCTGATAACCGTGGGTTTCGCAGTCGGCCTCGTCCATGACATACAGCCCGTATTCGTCGCAAAGTTCATACCAGCGGCTTTGCGCCGGATAATGCGAGGTGCGGACCGAGTTGATATTGTTGTACTTCATCAGCAGAATGTCGGCGAGCATGTCTTCATCGGTGATCGCGCGGCCGCGCTGACAGTTGAATTCGTGGCGGTTGACGCCGCGCAGCAGAATGGAAACGCCGTTGACCAGGAATTGACCGTCACGGATTTCCACCGAGCGGAACCCGGTATTGACCTGTACGGTTTCCAATACTTCGCCGTTTGAGGCAAGCAGTTCGATTTTCAGTTGATACAGGGCGGGCGTTTCGGCGTTCCACTTGCGCGGATTTTCCACCAGGTGGCGGAGCGGTTCGTCCGCCGGGCAGACCTGGCTGAACAAAACGGAGCCGGCGTCAGACAGTGTATAGCGCAGACTGTGGTCGGAATCCGGTTCGTCGAGCTCGGTCGAAACTTCGAGGATCGCGTCGCGATAGTCCTTGTCCAACTTGTTTTTGATTTCAAAATCGCGAATCCGGCATTGCGGAGTCGAGAAGAGATATACTTCGCGGAAAATACCGGAAAGCCACCACATGTCCTGGTCTTCGATATAAGTGGCGTCGCTCCAGCGGTATACCTTGACCGCAATGAGGTTGGCACCTTTTTTGAGATAAGGCGTCAGCTCGAATTCCGCCGGGCTGCGGCTGACCTTGCTCAGGCCGACATATTTCCCGTTTATCCACAGATAAAAGAAGGAATCCACACCCTGAAACGATACGAAAGTCCGGCGTCCGTCCCAGGATTCCGGCATCGTGAATTCGCGGCGGTAACAACCGACCGGATTGCTGTCGTGCGGCACCGTCGGCTGGGTCGGCGGAAACGGATACTGGATATTGGTATAGATCGGAATGCCGTATCCATTGAGCTCCATATGAGACGGCACCGGAATGGTTTTCCAACTTGAGATATCATAATCCGGGGCCTCGAAACCTTCCGGGGCTCCGGCGGGGTTGGGCGACCACTGGAAATTCCAGTCGCCATTCAGGCTCTGCCGGTATTCAGGGGCGTAACGCCGATAGGCTGCCGGCGGCAGCTTGTTTTCTCCGCAGATCTGCGGATTTTCCCATGCGTTGGCGGAAGCGGTCCGGCTGCCGGTTTTATAACCCTGAAGAAGCCCGTTGTCTTCCCAATCGATTTTATTTGTCATAAGTCCTCATGAATATGTTGATTATTTTTTATAATATACACACTCAAGGACCTGATTTCCAACTGAAATCAACTCAAAGCGGCAACAGGGGATAAAAATACCGCTGCTCAAGAGATCGTATACCTTATTTTATGCAAATTTGTTGACTTTTATTTCTATATATAGAAACAACTTTTCAGGAGGACTTGAAAACAATGAGTATCGGAAATTTTAATGATCGGGCTTTCAGTGAGGCCGTGGCGAATGATCGGGAATTGAGTGAATTGCTGAGTTCCCGGCCAGTCAGAAGCAAAGCGGCAATATTGGAAAATATAAGTATGCTGGGGGATTGTATCCACATTGGCGGTCGCGTTTACCCGATGCATACCTTGGGGACTTATGAAGTGCTGAATGCCATTGGGCATCCGCTGGCCGGAAAGTCCGCCGGAAGTTTGAAGGAGGTCGATGTTCTGATTGTACTTTATCTTTTATTCAAGCGCGAAAAGGCGGTGGCGTTGCTGGCCGGATATTGGCAGGAAAAGATATCCGAAGAAAAGCTCGTGAAGGAGATTTTTGCCGTAATTCCGGGATTTGACGACTGGAATAGAGTCATTGACGACCTGGCTGAGTTATTCAATATGATTGGTGGATTTGCGGCATTTCCGGATAAACAGTCTGACGGTGCTCAAAAGAGTAATACCGGGATTGAACGGAATAATCTGCTTGAACTTGCAGGCACCATTATTGAAGTATATCCGTCTATGTCAGTTTTTGATATCATCTGGCGGACACCGTATCCGATGACAGGGCATCTGTTTAAACAGGCAATGCAGAAAAAAGGATTCAAAAACTTTGTCCCGTCAACCCAAACAGATGAGGCATGGCGGCGGTTTAAATCAATTTCCGAACAATTCGGCAAGTAATGGGAAAAAAACTGATTAATATATTTTTCTGAAATTTTGTTGACATTCTATCTCTTTATAAAGGCTTGGCAGGCATCAGTTGTCAAGCCACATTTGAAAACCAATACCAAACAAGGAGAAAAATATATGTGAGGAAGAACTAATTTTTCAATGAATTTTTGAAGGATTGTATATAATCATTGGGATTAGCCGGCGGAAATTGCTGAGGATTATCATCAAGGTACTTAAATGAATTTTTAACCTTTTTATCCAAAGGATATTTACTGTAAAAAAGTTCCTCTTGGTAACCTTCTTGCTGTGTAAAACCTGCCCAGTGATCTTTGCCGTGTCGGAACCTGATAGCTACCATTTGCTCCTTAGTAAAGATATCAACTTTAAGAATAATGATATCATCATCTTTTTGCCAGTGATAAATATATGGTAAAAGAGGAAAACGGCGTGGATCAAGTTCTTCTTTGACTTTGAATTTATAATAATTTTTATTGAGATAGTTGGAGAAATATTCAAATAAATCATGGCCGTTATCTGCTTTAGTGTGAGTGAATAATGATAATGAATACAATCTATTCTTATGAAAATCAAAAGTTGCCCGAGAAATATAATTATTGACAATGAATAGATCACTGGTTTTATAATAGGATAATTGGTCATGATTATATGAATTATATTTAACCATCTCTATTGATAGCTTTTTAGAAATGGATTCAGGAGAATCGCCGAAATGAATATTGCTGAATTGCTCCGGCAGAACGATATTGCTGCGGTTTGAATTGCAACCTGAAATAAGTAAAACAATAACCGATATGGAGACAAAACATAAATAACGCATAAAAGACCTCTCATGAAATTACCGTAAAATAACACCGTTAATCATTAAAATCAAGAACAAAAATTAGAGGAATGCAAAAGATGAGTAATTTTAAAGATGAAGCC
>JAVBRM010000026.1:0-24000 GCA_031548025.1 Victivallaceae bacterium
GATTTCAAGGTAAAATTCCGGGGATTCAGAAAATCCTCCCGGCGGTATGAGCCGAATCCCTCAACGCAATAAGCCCCCAGAGTTACCGGAGCATCCCAGTTCAGCACCAAAGTTTGAGTATCCCCTTGAACCGCCGCCCAACCGCCGGCCCATTTACCCTTCTGGCGGACATCAGCCCGTGAGAGCGACAGATCATTGAGCCCCTCGGTAGTTAAGTTGTCTTTCATTTTTTCATCGACCGCCAGGGCCAACGGCCCCATTTCGGCCAGCCGGTTGTTCACGCTGACGACGATTTCCGGCGCGGAATTCACCGGGCGGACCGACAGCATAGCCTGAGTACCGTCGAACTCACCGTCAATCTGAGCCATTTCGGCACGATCGGGCCAACTTTTGGCGTCTTCCGCAATCGAGATTCCGATTTCCCGCCCGGTAAAGATATTGACCGACTGCTCCCCGCCAAGCTTCCGGCGGTCTGCGGACATCAACGCCGCGCGCAACCGGACATAAGGCGCCCCCTGGCGCTTGAGAACACTACGCTCCGGCAAGCGAACTTTTTTGCTTTCGCGCGGCTTCAATGACACGCTCACGGTCTGCTTATTCAGGATTTCCCGTTCCCAATTCGACAATTGAAATGCCACCAGCGCCTCGACATTGCCATCGCTTTTATTCGCCACCTCTACCATCAAATCTCCGGACTGGGCGCGCGGTATTTTCAACTCCAGAGCACTGATATCTCCCGAACCTTTTGCTCCGGATTCGTTCATATTCCGCAACAATTCCGTCAGAAAATCCCGATAATCCGGCGAAGTCACCAGCGCCCGGTCTTCCGAATCGCCCCCGAAAACATATACCTTCGCCGCCCCTACCCGGCCGGAAACCAGCAGCGGCATACCATTGGCGGTGCACAACAGGATTTGCCAATCGGTGTTATCCAGCGGCTTTTCGTATTCATCCCATAAATACCGCATCATGCTGTTTTCCATGGGCGAACCGGGCAAATGCAGATCGTATGGAGCCGAATGATACAGAGTACAATCCTTCAAACCTCCGGGAAATATCTTCAGCGGCGTACCCATTCTCCGGTAACTGGCCCGGTTGAGCGACCATGCGTTGATCGGAAGCACGGCGGCCATCTCTTTCGGAATTTCGCCGCCGTCGCGCAAATCGACAAATATGGTTTTTCCCGCCTTGATCGCCTCAAGATAAGGTTTCAGATTATGAGCCTCCCGGAAGCGCCCGGCGATAAATAATAAATCACTTTTGAGTTCGTTCTTCGCCAGAACCTCCAACAATGCCGCGGACGGCGCGTAGTTATGAAACTCCACCGCCCCCTTGACGGTAGTCGCCGGCATACTCCGAAATGAAAAATCACCCACGGCCACGGTTTCGGGAGTCCCCCCGGTATCGACCCGGATCGAAAAGAACAATTCAACTTTGTCCACCTGGAGTTTGCCGCCGGAGGGCTCTATGCGAAAACGCAGCGCCGGGGTGTTGCCGGAGTCGAACCGCATCTTCTGGTCCGGCAGAAAATTAAAATCCCGAAAGCTCAACAAATGACTCAAAGCCCACTGCCGCGGTACATTGCCGCCATGAAAACGGACCCCGAATTCAAAATGCACCATCCGGTCGGTTTGTTCAAGCTCCTGCATGGAAAAAGCAATCTCGAAATCGGTCGCCGCGCCCCCCTCCGCCTTAGCCAGAACCGCGTTGATCTCTTTCGTGATATCGGCGTCACCGGAGTAATTCAGCGAGAACATCGACCCGGCATTGCCGACTCTTCCCTCGGAAGTTTCGGAAACAATCAGGAACCCGCTTTCTTCACGGACTTTGATCCCGGTGTCGTCAGGATTGCTGCTGCCGCGATAGTCCTTTGTTATCGGCAACCCGGCCCCGTGCAGGGCCGCCGCCGCAAACAAGGATACAATCAAAAATCTGCAACTTTTTTTCATTTTGATGCGTCCCCGGTTTTATTTCTGGAAACTGAATTCGATTTCGTTGGAATAACTGCGCCGCCAATCCGGATGGAAGGTATGAAACCCCGGCCGGGTCACCGAACGCCCCCTGCCGAACTCCAAAGCAGCCCCGCTCTCGTCGTTCACCCGAAAGGTGAACTTCACCGGCCTGCCCGCTTCCATCAAAGCCTTGACGTGCGGAATCTCACTCCACGGACTCGCCGCTTCCATGAACCGGGTCCCATCGCGATAATCAATCACCAGCTTGCCGTTTTTCACAGCTCCTTCCCACGGAGCTTTCGGCTGACGCGGATAAAAATGCTTCCTGACACCGTCCGGCACTTGCATCCGCCAGATTTCCGTGCCCCCGCCATACTGTACCGCCACCCGGTTCAGGGCAAATTCATAATCAGTCAACATGTCCAGCACAAACCCGCGCATCCGCCCCGGCAGGGCGTCAACCACAATCGGGTCCTGATCATCCGGAATCGCGTTGAAAGCAATCTGGAGATTGTCGAAAGCCGGCGCCTGGCCGTCCGGCAGCACCGGACGCTTGCGGTAACTATACCGCCGAACGTCTTTCGGCCATTCCAGTTTCAGCTTGACGTCGTCATCGCGCAAGGCGCATGAGTAACCGGACTGAAATTCAGCCAGATTCGCTCCCGGAATCAGGTACCCCGCCTGGCCGAAACGCCCGATCCACTTGCCGGGATTCGACTCATCCACGCCCAAGAGAGCGGCAGTGGGCCTGCCGCCATCGGCGGCCTTGTCTAACGGGTCCAGGAATACCCCGCCAATCCGGGCCGATTGAGCATGCCACCAGCGGTGATTGGTGATAATGACCGAAATTTTACCACCGGCCTCATAGGACACGAAAGCCCCGCCGTTAATACTCCACAATTCCTTGCGGGGAACCAGAACTTTGCCGGATACGGTATCCACCACAATCATGCTCGTCTGACGGCCGGAGCGGAAACTGTCCCACGGAAAATACAACGTAACCTTGGTCAAACGATCGGCCGGAAGCTCAAAATCGAAACGGGTCCGCATGATTTTCGGGCGAACGCATTCGGCGATTCTTTCACCCGGCTTGCCGGGCTTCTCAATTCCGTAAGCGGCGGCGTTTTCTTCCTTCTGAACGGTGGTCATATAAGTTTTCTCTTCGTCGTATTTATACGATACTTCCGGATAAAAAAACTCGTCGTCGTCGCGGGTTTCGAAACGCAGAGTCCCCGGATGTTCGGTCGGGTCCGCCGCCTTGACGGCGACATAGAAATACTCCTGATCGTAAGCGGTGTAAACCAACGCGGTCCGCGCCTTGCTCCCCTGCGGGAGCTTCTCAAACGGCAGCCAGGCCTGTTCCATCATCGTCACCTCCACCTCGCCGGTAGTGGACAAAACCTGCGGCACCACGTCTTTCCAGTCTTCGAGTTTGCCGTCAACCTCAATGGACCTCCGCGCAATCACGTTGCTGCGCATAACGTCGGTAACTTTGCCGATGACCTCATTGCCGGCAGTCAGGGTAAAATCCAGCGGATATTGGTTGGCCGGATTGGCCGCGCCGTCCGTAACTTCGATCTCGAAATCTTTCGACTCAAAAGGCTTCAAAGTCAAAGTTTCCGGATACTTGATCCTCAAACTTCCGAGCCTGCCCGCGAGTTTGGCTTCCAGGGACTCATTGGTTACATTGTTGACCTGCAGAATCATTTTGGCGCCGTTCGCCACCGGCATGAGAAAATCTTTCGCCTTCATTTCCACTCTTTCGACCCCGGAAATTGAGGACTGTCTGAAAGCATCCAGCAACACGGCAAATCCACCCTTCGCCACGGATTTAAAATACCAGCCGCGAGTGTTCATCGAAATGACATAGCGCCCATCCGCCGGTTCGACTTTATTGCCGTAGCAATCGAACAGCGCGAACATTTCCGGCGCGGCTTTCAGTTCGAGGCTCACCTTGCGGAACGGGCAGGGCTCGTCGAGCAGTTTTTCCAGTTGTGCCCGCAGATTGTTTTCATTGATTTTGCGGCTGGGAAAAAGCTCCCGGTATTTTTCCAGCATACGGTTGAACTCCGGAGTTCCCTTCAGGAAACCCGACATCCCCAAAGCCCTGCCGATTTCTTCCTTATCCCGGTTTTCTTCCAGCGAATGGACATTCTGATACGGCGCGGTATTGCCGAAAATCGTATTCAGATCGCCCAGCGCGACCACAGTCCCGTCTTCCGTATTGCCGTTCTCGCCGTCAAACACAAACACCCAGGGCAACCCTTGTTTGAAAAAGATCTCCCGGAACTCGCGGTTGCCGATAAAATACTGCATGGCGGAAACTCCGGCAGCCATCGGATAAGCCACCAGCGGAATTTCAGTCTTTTTCTTGCCGTCCTCCGTACGCAGATTGTGTTGCAGGTAACCGCCGCGATGGTCATTGTTGCCGAAAACATAACCGCCGAAAAATCCCATCGAACGGTCATAACCGGATGCCCGGTTGGCGGCAATCACCCCCGGCAGCAAATCTTCACTGTTCGCCACCCAGCTCTCGGTATCCCAGATCAATACCCGGGCCGGTTTGCGATTGATCCACCTGCGATAAAGCGACGGTGCGGCCAGCCCCTGATAATGAATACTGCAGAAATCAAAATACTTCATAAACTCATCGCTGTCATCGGGAAAAAGCTTATCCAAAGTGTTCGACGACGAATCGCAGCCCCCGATCAACACCTCGACTCCGGCGTCTTTGTTGGCCTGGTGAGTGGCTTCGCCCATAATCTTGTACATCTCGCGATACCGCAGCATGTCCGCGCCCCAGCCTGAAATGGAAATTCCTTCCCACGGCTCGTTCCAGAGCATAATACCGTTGATGGGTCCCCTCGGCCAACCGTATTTGCCTATAATTTCATAACAGAACTCGCGAAATTCCTCGTCGCGCTCCGGCAGCCAGGCCAGGTCGGTTTTGGTCTGCAGCATGACATTATTTTCATCCAGATGCGGCCGCGGCAAACCCAGCGGCTGGCCTCGGTAAAAATCCCCCGCCCCGATTTCAATCGTCACCGCCACATTGTTTTCCTTCATCTGGGTAAAAACCTGTTCCATTTCTTTGAACAACTCATCACGCTCCTTGGAACCTTTCATCTGGAAAGGAATGCCATAGCGCACCGCTTGCATCCCCAGCCGCCCCATAACCGACGCATGGAATATTTCGCTGGACTGTTTGGGAAACTGAATGCTCTTGCTCTCGTTTTTCAAAATCCGGGCCAGCGAACTGACGAAAAGCCGCCCGTGCGCTCCCAGGTCGATCACAATAGCATATCCGCCGAACTTCTCCGGCAGTTCCGGAACATAACAAATGTTTTGATACCCCTTCGGCGGGATTTTGATTTCCACTGTTTTTTTCTCGATCACGCCGTTATTGAACACCACCGGATACCAAATATCGCCGTCGATATTTTCCGTGCGGTAATCGATCAATTCGATCACGCCCTTGTACTCAAGAGCTTTATCGGTCAGATTCTCGATTTGGATCATCACCTCCGGTTTTTCGCCGCGATAGAACATATTACCGACGCCGTTGGATTGGTACAACGTCGCGGAAAAATCGAAATCCCTTCTTTTTTCATCGAGCGAAAACGCTTTATACCAGTTCGGCAACTCGCTGCCGGTCGGAATCGCCATGGCACTGAATACGGCCATAACCACAACGGCAGCAACAAACAATCTTGTTATTCCAGCAGAAAACATAATAACCGGTCCTCCTTTACATCGTCGTTATCACTTATTATACGTGAATCTAACAAAAAAGCAACATATGTTTTGAAAAATATCACAGTTTTCTCGCCAATATCGAACAGTTTTCCAACAAAAAACCACACAATTGTATTGATTTTTCTCATTCCGGGTGTTATAATTAATGTTAAAGGAAAATATCGTTATGAGAAAATGGTCCATCATATCGGCGCTTTTATGTTGTTGCATCCTTGGCGCGGCGGAAATACCCGTCCCGGAAACCGAGGTGCCTTACCGGAAAGGCGCGATCAATTTCACCGGCTCCGTAAGCGATCCGGGCTGGCAGCAAGCAGCCGTAGTCAAGCTGGAAAAAATTCCGCTGAACATGCCGCCGGAAACCTACCGGATCCCCCAGGCCACCGAAGTCCGCCTGACTTATGACGCCGATTTTCTCTATATCGCTTTTTTCTGTCACGATACCGAAATCGTTTCCGCCGGGCAGCAGCATGACGATCAGCTGTTCCAGGGCGACGCGGTGGAGATTTTCATCGACGGCATCGGCGACCACCGCCAATTTTATGAAATCCAATTCAATCCGGCCAACCTGGTGCGGGACGTCAACTATCTTTTCACCGGCGGCAAACTGGAGCTGGACCGGGACGGAATTTACACCGACTGGCCCAACGTCTGGGACGATCCGGCACTCAACCTGACCGCCATACGCCACAAGGCCACCATACTCAAAAATGCAAACGGCAAAACAACCGCATGGCTGGTGGAAGCGGCGATTCCGGCCAAATACCTCATGCGCCGCCGCAACGACCGAAAACTGCGCCCCGGAGACGAACTGCGGGCCAATTTCATTCGCCTGGATCACACCAAAGATCAAAAATACACCATGAGCTACTGGTCCGCCACCATTGCCGGCCGTCCCCACCGCTCCCCCGGCCGCATGGGCAAACTGATCCTCCAGAAATAATTTCCGTATTCCCTATGACATAAAATATTACCCGATCAACCATTGAATATCTACTTGCTGATTCTATATTTTAAAAAATGAGAACAGCAAATGACAAAACCCTTTGATAATTTGACGCTCACCAATGATCATTGGACAGCGGAAGTCAGTCTGTATGGCGGGCAGATGTTGCAATGCCGCCACCAAGACTCCGCCCATCCGGTGATCTGGCTGGGTAAACAAGCTTCTTTTGCCCCGGGAACAGCAATTCGAGGAGGAATTCCTCTCTGCTGGCCGTGGTTTGGAGCGTCTCCATATCCGGATCGCCCACCGCAAGGTTTTGCCAGATTGTACGACTGGGAAATCGCCGCGCGAGACAAGGATTTTATCCGGATGATTTTGCCCGAAGCGAAAATTCCGCTGAGTCTGCGGGACTTCCCTTTTGAACTTTCAACGGAAATCCGTCTTGCGGATTACATAGAAATTTCTCTCGACATGAAGAATTGCGGGGATCATCCCGTGGAACTCTCCATGGCATTGCATACTTATCTGGCGGTCAGCGACTGTGAACAAATCGAAATACGGGGATTGGAAAACATCCCGCATACGGTAAAAAACGGTCCGGAACAACCTGGCGAATCCCTCCCTTTGCGCTGTCAGGGGGAGTGCTGCCGCCTGTATTATCCGCATTCCGGCACCGCAATGATCGTCGATCCTATCTGGAAACGGGCCATTCTGCTGGAAAAATGCAATTCCAACTCCACCTTGATTTGGAATCCCGGAGCTGAGCGGGCGGCGCAAATCCCGGATTTAGGTCCGGGTGAATACAAAGGAATGGTTTGCGTCGAAGCCAATCGCGCCGGAGCCGACAAGCTGCTGCTTCAGCCGGGAATCCCAGTCTGCCTGAAGCAAAAGATCAGGCTTTTTCCAAGTTAACCGATTTCGCCGCATATATTCCAACAAAAAGAAAAGATTCGGTTGAAATTCGACCTGATTTGATGTACTATACCGGATGAAAAAGGTCATTTTTCTGCAACAAAATCAAATATGCGAATTTGTAATATTCACACTTGGAGTTTTAAATGAAAATCGATATCCCACTGATCGCCCAAACCGACGTTCTGATTCTTGGCGGCACCATCGAAGCCTGCCTGCTGGCCGTACAACTCCGCCGGAACAATCTGAGTGTTTATTGCGTCACCCCATATTCCTATTTCGGCGAAGAGGTCTGCG
The DNA here is from genome assembly GCA_031548025.1 of Victivallaceae bacterium. Classification (GTDB taxonomy): domain Bacteria; phylum Verrucomicrobiota; class Lentisphaeria; order Victivallales; family Victivallaceae; genus UBA5239. The sequence continues at coordinate 7,861 of JAVBRM010000026.1, forward strand.
CGACCCTGAATCTGGATATGGAGAAAATCCGGGCTATAGCGCGGTTTGGAGTCACCCTCGGGAACTACAGTCCCGCCGGAATCAAACAGGCGTTGGACTCCATGTTGATTTCCGCGGGAGTGGAATATCTCTATGAGAATCGCCCCATCTCCCCCATGTACGATGAAGCCGGAGACATCTGCGGCCGGCTTTTCGCCGGACGCAGCGGATTCTTTGCGATTGCCGCCAAGACGGTCGTCAATACCCTGCCGCCTCCCCCCGCCAATCAGGGAACCGCGACACTGACCAGCATCAGCACGGGAATGACGTTTCAGCGGCACGAGAGAACGTACCAGGCGGACTCCATCACCGATTTCAGCCGCCTGGAGCTGGAAATGCGCGCCAAGTCCTGGACGCCGGAAACGTTGCGCTTTGCCGATGAATGCACCTGGAACTCCAAATCGCCCGACCTGCCGGACGCGGATGAATTGACCGCTCGAGTGCAACAGAGTTCCCCCGGCAAACAGTATTCGTTCCGGGAAAAATCCAACGAATACGATTTTAATGCCGTTTCGTTCGACATCATGCCGCGCTGGGAAAACTGCCCGAAGATTCCGTTTGAACTGAACAGTCTGCCCCTCGAGTCCGAATACGACGTCCTCGTCTGCGGTGCGGGTACCGGCGGAGCGCCCGCCGCCATCGCCGCCGCCCGTCACGGAGCCCGGACGCTCTGCGTGGAAAAACTGAGTATTCCCGGCGGCGTATGTACCGCCGGGCGTATCGGAGCTTATTGGTTCGGCAACTGCTGCGGCTTCACCACGGAAATGGATCGCGGAATCGGCGAAATGGCCCCGGTGGAAAATTACAAACTCGCCAGCGGCCGTACCCCGAAGGAACGCAAAAACGCATGGCTCACCCGTGAGCTTAATAACTCCGGCAGTGAAGTCCGGTTCAACACTTTCATCGTCGGCGCTCTACGCCGAGGCAACCAAATTTCCGGAGCCATCCTGGCCGGACCTTTCGGAGTTCACCTCGTCAAGGCGAAAGTTGCGGTGGACGCCAGCGGCAACGCGGACCTTGCCGCCGCAGCCGGAGCTCCGACCAATCCATTATCATCCACAGAACCCGCGGTACAAGGCGCCGGGCTCCCCGCATATGAACTGGACAAACCGTATTTCAACTCCGACTATACGTTCAGCAACGACAGCGACGTAGTGGACGCGACGGCCGCTTTTACGATGGCGCATGAAAAATTCGCGCTCAATTATGACGTGGCACAGATACTCGACACCCGTGAACGCCGCCGCATCCAGGGCGATATCGAATTGCAGCCGATGGATTTTTTCGCCCACCGCCAATATCATGACACCGTCGTGGTCGCTCGGAGCAACTTCGACACCCACGGTTTCGTTCTTCACCCGATGTTTCTGCTGAAACCGGCGGAACATCAGCCTTACTTCGCCAACGTGCCGTTTCGCGCGTTGCTGCCGAAAGGCTGGGAAGGCGTGCTCGTGACCGGTCTCGGAGTCAGCGCCCACCGCGACTGTATGCCGTTGATCCGGATGCAACCCGATGTGCAAAATCAAGGTTACGCCGCCGGAATCGCAGCAGCTATGGCCGCAAAAACCGGAACGCCGCTTCGCCAAATCGCCATGAAGGAGCTGCAGCGGCACCTGGTTGAATGCGAAATTCTTCCCCCCGAAATCCTCTCCGGAGACGACTCGTCAAATCATTTTGACGCCAATAATTCCCACTTGGAACTCGCCCAAATCTTTATGGAACCGGAAAAGTCGGTCGAAAAAGTCCTGCAAGACTTCCACGCTTCGCCGACCGCCGAAACGGCGGCGCTCCTGGCCTTTCTGGGAAACAATGCGGGCGGCAAAGTTTTGGCGGAAGCCATTGCCTCCCGAAACTGGGACAGAGGCTGGGAATACCGGGGAATGGGGCAATTCGGCTTTTCCGCCAGCCCTCTCGACGTCCTGATTATGGCTGCCGCCCGCATCGGCGGCGCCGACGCGGAAGTCCTGGGGAAATTGCGTATCTTGGCACCCGCGGCGGAATTCTCCCACTTCCGGGCGGTATGCCTCTATCTCATGGCGCATCCTCTCCCGGAAGCAGCAGCGGAATTGGAACGCTTTCTCAAGTTGCCGGGCTTTACCGGACATGCCCTTCAAACGTTGCGCGACGTGCTTAAAGGCACCCGGGGGTCCAGCACCGACACCACCGTCCGCAACGCCCAATTGAAAGAACTGTACGTAGCGAAAGCGCTGAAAGCCTGTTGCCCGATTTCAAGCGAAGCAACAGAGATCCTGAAACAGTACCGGAACTCCATGCAAAGCTGCTACGCCCCCTTCGCCGAATAGGTTGTTATTTTACCAAGAGCATCAACGGGTAGTCTTGGGGTTTCTGAAAACACCCCTGCCCGTTGGGATTGGTGGATAGTCCTTGTTTGACCTGTTTACCGTGGTCACGGTCCGCTACGTACAGACCGAAGCCAATGGTTTCGTTTTGTTTGAGTTCGGCCGGCAAGATGTATTGAGACGGGATACTTATTTCGTAGATATATCCATCGTCAGTACGGGTGAATCTGCTGGGAATGTCGTCGGCAAAGGTGTGGTCTTTGGGGGCGGCAACTCCCAGGGTTAACTGGGGATCCGGGGAGATTTGCCGGAATGTTCTGGCTGAATTGCCGGCCTGGTCAGGGAGTACCCAATAGATATAGTCGTCTTTGTCGTGGCCGGGCTGGTTCGACTCGGGGGCCCGTCCACGAGTATCAAAATAAATTTGGAGGCAATCATTATTCCAGCGCTTACCGCCTTCCGAATATTCGGTATGGGTGAATACATCATCCTGAACGGCAACCCGGATATGCAAGGCTTTTTCATCCCAGGCGAGCTGATAGCGGCCATCCAGATCGCCGGGATAGCCTTTAACTTCTTCGTTATTTACGGAGACAACTTTACTCGTAAATGAAAGGCTGGGAATATCATTCCAGTTGCCGGTAAAATATTTGACCGCCAGAGCCCGACGCTCGAAACTGCTTTCGAATTCTTTATTTTCCGAAATGAGTTTGAATCGGGAATTTATGCCGGTGACTTCATCGGCTTTGACCGGATTGGACAAGGGGAGAGTAAAGGTCTTGGTTTCCCCCGCTTGCAAATTGACGGAAATTTTTTGCTTGCCAATAACCCATGTACCATGAAAATTACGGGATAGCGGATTGACGGCCTGGAGTTCAATCTTATTGGTTCCGATCAAAGATGAGCTAATTTTCAAGGGATTCTTATTTCTGTTTCTATAACCGGCTGAGCTCAGGGTTTTGACAAAATCTTCGGTCGTACCGGCCTGTCCGCGAATAAAAAACGGAAATGGCGAAACCGGGAATTCACCATCGACCAAAGGGGTACGCTTGACTCCCATCATGTCGAAATATTCGGCGTTGCGCAGGTTGGAAACTGCAATCGGAGAGTCTTCAACGCCTGCATTGACGGTACGTGATTCATTCCAGACAGCCGCAATCGGGCAACCGTTTTCGTCTTCCCAAACCAGACAGATGCTTTCCGGCTCGAATGAACAATCGCCGACAAATCTCTTGGGGTTCCCCAGTAAAGCTCCGAGGGTATTGGGAACTTTCTGGAAACCGCGTGGAATCATTTCCATATCCACAGCGAAGTTCCGGGTATTGACCGCGCCCGAACAAGCGCCAAATACGCGTTCGAATTCGGTGAGATAAATCAGGTAGCAACGCATGAAGTAGGCGGTTGAGAGCATTTCCGACCAGCCGACAGCGTAGGAAAGAGGACCACCGCGCCAGGTGTTTTCGTTCCAGGAAATCAGTTCGCAATTCCACTGGTCGATGGCATATGGGCAATAGTGCATTCCTTCGGGAAAGATCATTTTGGCGGAAGAATATCCGAAGCGGTCCAGCGTTTCTTTGAATGCTTTGAAATTTGGATATATCGCGGTGATGTCGGTCGTATATGGATGAGCGGAAAAATATTCCAGGCGGCAGCGGCCGGCAAGACGGGCAAGGAAATCGGCCAATTGCTGGGTTCCGCCGCGGACATCCATATTCGTTCCGCCGAATTCACAGACTTCGGATTGCGGATAGACGCTTTTGACGGCTTCGCGATATGCCAGGAACAGTTCAATATAGTCCGGGCGGTCTTTAATGTTTCGGGGCCATTCGCTGCCGATGCCGTACAGCATTTTCGGAGGATATTTGGAGATGGCGGTTTTGACCGCGTCAATGAATTTTTGCCGGTATTCGGGGGACCAGCCGCCGACGAGTTCATAGTCCGGCAACAGAAAATCATTGCGGTTGAATTCGTAAAGCCTTGCCCTCGGAACGGCATTACGAACAAAGAAATAGAGTAAGCCAGGTTCCGGGTTGGTTCCCGGAAAAACTTTTTTGAGTTGTTCGGTAGTCGCACGGCGTTCGCAAAGACCGGCATCCAGTGGAATGATATCGTATTTCTCATAAAGTTTTACCGCTTCAGGAGTTTTGAAACTGCTATGAGATTCGATGCCGACACCGATCCTGGCACAGCGTTGCAGGAAGGCCTCAAGTCCGGGGTAAGCGTCATCCAACCGTTCGAAACTGAAATATTGAGGAGAAAATAACCGGCTTATTTTATGTTTGTTCGAGAAAAACGGCATTACCGAGATGCGGAATTGTTCACGGTGTTTTTGACCGTCGGATAAAAGATAATCCAAATAAAGTACATGGATGCCGTCATAGAGATTCCGGTCGAGGTTTAGGTTGATTTCCGGGTATTGCTTATTGCCGAAGTTAAAATTGAACGACGAATGCCAGACCGGGTTACCGAAAAAATCCCGGATTTCAGCTGTTGCTTTGCCGGAAACATTTGATTCCAGAGTGGAAAGCTCCAGTTTGACCTCGGCCGGTTTGCCGGATTCGAGGAATCCTCCGGATGGATTGGTAATCAGTCTTGCAGACAGTGGAGAAGCGCTAAATTCCGTGGCTTTGGCGCCTTTTTCCAACTGCAACCCGTCGAGTGTGACCACTGAGGAATCTGCGGGAACAATAAAGAACCACGGGGTCAATGCATTGTTGGCAGGATTGCTGAATGTTTGTTCAAACCGCATCCATTGGTCCGGCGAGTTGAGATCCCAGGTAAAGTCGGAAATATTCCGGGAATGCTGATTGCGCATACAGACTCGAATTGATCCCTTGCCCCGGGCATAAATACTGAAAGCGTATTGACCAGGCAAAGCAGGAGCGGCGTTGGTCAGAAGCCATTCGGACCGCTGATCGGTCTCAAGAGCGTATTTGCCGAATTTAGGGTTGCGGGTAGTCAATTGCCATACATGGTCATTGAACGGGGTGGAACTGTTGACATAATCGTAGAAATATTTTCCCTGGGCAAAGTAGGGGTTCTGCAGGAGATTTTTACCAACCGCAGGCATATCGAGGTTATCGAGTTTTTTCAGGTTGGCGAGGTTGGCATCAGATTTTGTCGCGCCATATTTGAGCGGATCGATAATGAGGTGATATCTGACGGTGTTTTTGGCCGGAGTCAGCCGAAAACCGTTCGAATGGGGAATCCGCGTCCAGAACTGATAAAATTCACCGATCGGCGAAACGGAGAAATCATCAACAGGGTTATCCGCGTTGCTGCGGATCTGTCGGGGATTTTTGACGGATATTTTTCCTTTCTGCTTGAAATCGATGGATTGGCCGTCGGCGACCAAGCCGGAACAATTGGTCATCCAGCAGAAAATTCCGCTGTTTTTAAGTTGTTCCGGCGAGGTTTCCAGAATCAATTCCAGCTTGTTATCAGGCAATAATCTGAGAATATAAGTGAATTGTTCCGTTTCGCCTTCCGCATGAGGAATCAGGCCAATAATTTTAAATGATGAGCTATTCTTGTCCGCCACAAAATTTTCGATACCGAATTCCTTAGATGAACCGCCAAACGGAATGACCGGATTGCGGGGAGGCGCCAGCCAGCGATTGTTCGATGGAATAAAAAATCCCAGACGGAACTCCGCTATTCTTCGTCCATCCGAAAGATAATAGAGCGTGGTATTGTTCTTCAGTTGAAATTCTTTATTGCCGAATATGATGGAGGCGGCCCCCGCATTGAATTCAGGAGCGGAGAGATTGTTTTCAGTAACTGACGCAACGGTTGGCTTGAACGGCGCGGCAGGGGCCTGGAGCGGAATATGATCGCCAGATAAAAGAGAAGACAGCACAAAGAAAGCGAAGGCGAGGAGAAATAATTTGTTGTTCATGTAATTACCTGATATGATGAATTATTTATAATAAGGATCCCAGATTCTTTTCTTGTCCGCAGCAGTAAGGCTTCCGGCGAAAAAACGATAATTGGCGGTGGCGGCACGCCCATCGAAAAACAGAATATTCGCCCCTTGCCCTGCCGGATGACGCAGACCAATAATGGTGGCCGGAGCCGGGTTTTCATTGGTATAATTGATGGTGGTCGAGGTATTCGCATGCCAGGTCAGGCAGTCAATAAAGGCGATTTTATTTGACGGCATGGCCACTTTGGTAAGGCGGTAAGCGTAGGCTCCGGATGGCCAACCGCCATCCGGTTCGGTGTAGTTTAAGGCATATGAGATATGAATGCTTTTCATTCCGGATTTCGGGCACATATGCGGCAATGGGTTCTTCAGAGTGGAAGTCAACGGTTTGGAGCCGGGGACGGACTCAATGCCGCAGTAACCCCAGAATGCGCTATTCTTATACCAGTTAACGCTGTCATCCATCAAAGTCGGAAGGTAATAAGAATCATAATCATCGGCATAGGAAATTGCGCCCAGCCCATATGTTTTCAACGTACTCAGACATTTAATGGATGCGGCTTTGTCCCTGGATTTGGCGAGAGCCGGTAACAGCATGGCTGCAAGTATCGCTATAATAGCTACAACTACCAGCAGTTCGATAAGTGTGAAATATTTTGGATCACGCATGAATCAGTTCTCCTTTTGTTTTGCGGGATTTTTTACACTTTCGCGTATTTTTAGTTCAGAAGCTATGCCGATATGCTTGGGCGGAATAGCCAAATGTTCGATAACTTTGATGATATTCATGACGCTGTCGCGTCCCATTTTTTCGAAGTGCTGGGCAACAGTGGTTAACTTCACTGCTGAAAGTGTCGCTATTCTCATATCGCCGAAACCGATAATCGAAATATCTTCGGGAATGGATTTGCCAAGCCGCAGCAGATACATGATGGCGTTGAGAGCGTTGTAATCCGAATCACAGCAGAAAGCGCTCGGCAGGTTATCCCGCCGCAAAAGTTCACCGAGAAATTCAGAAAGCGATTGTTGACCATCTTTTTCATGCCAGACCCATTCCGGATTCTGCTCCAGACGGCCTTGTTTCAAGGCATCGCTAAAACTGTGGAAACGGTTTTGAACATACAGCCGGTCAAGATCGCCGGACAGAAAACCAATCCGGCGGTGTCCAACTTCATGTAAATAGCGAACCGCCTGATTCATACCGTTACAATCGTCGAACTGAAGATTGACGCAGGCATCATTTGGCTCCAGATTACCCAAAAAGAATACCGGTACAGAACAATCCGAAGCATATTGATTTACCGCCGAAGTATCGGCACACGAAAAAGTTCCGGCAATCAGAATCCCGGCCGGCCGAAATTCCAGAGCCAGATTCAATTGTTTGATCAGGTTATACTTATGGCTGTTCCTATCAAAATTAACAGAAAAAACTTTGATCGAATAACCATATTCCTGGGCGGTTTCAAGCGCGGCGGATAGTATTCTGAAGTTATATTCCTGCGAAAAATCGGTACCGATGTAGGCAAGTATCCGGGATTTGCCGCTCCGGCTCTGGGCGGCGAAAGCATTTCGCCGGTAGCCCAATTGATTGGCCGCTTCGTGAATACGGTTGCGCGTGGCCTCGCTGAGGGCAATAACTTTGGCCCGATTGCCGAGTACCGCAGAAACCGCCGAAGTACTGACCCCGGCTTTCTCCGCAACATCCTTGATTGTTACCATACTGAAATCTCCTTGACAAAATCATTATACTACAACGTTGAAGTAATGTCAAGAGCCATCGGATATTTTTCCGATTTTTTTATAAAAATCAGGACTGGAGCTGATTCATCCGGTAGTAGGCGCCCTGCAGAGCCATCAGTTCGGCATGTGAGCCGATTTCGGCAATCCGGCCGCGGGTCAACACCACAATCCGGTCGGCATTGCGAATGGTAGACAACCGGTGGGCCACGATAAAGGTGGTCCGGCCTTTGATCAGGCGGTCCAGAGCTTCCTGAATCATCAATTCCGACTCCACGTCGAGAGCGCTGGTGGCTTCGTCCAGCAACAGAACACGGGGATCGCGGAGCAACGCCCGGGCTATGGCCATGCGCTGTTTCTGGCCTCCGGAAAGGCGGCCGCCGTTTTCCTTGGTCGCGGTATTCAAGCCTTCGGGCAGTTCGCTGACGAATTCACACAAGTTAGCCGAGTCGATTGCTCGTTCGATGTCGGTTTCAGTGATATTTCTGGCGCCGTAGGTGATATTTTCCCGGATGGTCCCGTCAAAAAGAATCGATTCCTGGCTGACCACAGAGATAAAACGTCGGTACGAGCGCAAGTCGATATCGTTCATATCGTTGCCGTCAACCAGAATAGAGCCGGAAACCGGACGAATGAATCCGATCAGCAACTGCATCAGGGTCGATTTGCCGGAGCCGGAGGGCCCTACCAACGCAATCACTTCACCGGGTTTGACTTTCAATGAAAAATTCTCCACCGCCGGAACATTGGAACCCGGATAGCAGAAAGTGACATTCCGAAATTCGAATTCACCATTCAGGGAGTTGATCGCCGGTTTGCCGTCGTTCATTTCAATATCCGGGCACTCGAGCACTTCGCCGATGGATTTGACCGATTCGAAACCTTTGGTAATCGCCGGAACCAGGTTCATCAACTGCATGACCGAACCGGAAATCTGAGTAAAATAAGTTCCCAACAACACAATTGTGCCGATACCGACATCCAGCACTCCGATGATTTTCAGGTAAGCTGCGGAAAAAAGCGCCAGTAAATTGAAGGTCATCAAAGAAGACCAGTTGACCGAGTTGAAGACCGAGTTCAGCACATCCAACCGAAGTCCATGATCCCGGACCCGGGCCAATTTCGAACCGACCCGTTCGAGTTCGGCATCCTCGATCCCGTGAGCGCGGGTAACCGGAATCAGGCGCAGCATTTCGATAACCCGCCCGGACATGTCTTCGACGCTCAGCCGGAACTCCTGATTGTAAGTCCGAATCTTGTGTTGCAGCAACTTGTAAATGGTAATCGCAATCGGCGACATCACCAGATAGAAAAGCAAAAACGTCGGGGCCTTGACCGCGGTAACCGCAATGACCACGGAAAAAGTAATGACCACGTTGGGCAATGCTTCGATCAGCATTTTGGTAAGCTGTTCGATATTTTCGACGTCGCGCAACACCTTGCTCTGCAGCCCGCCCATTTTGGTGTTGGTATGATATGGAATCGAAAGATGTTGAAGCCGAAGGCACAGCGACGACCGCAGCATCATTTCCACCTTGCGGTTGATGCCGCTGGAAACCTTGACGAACCAGACGTGAGTCGGAACGTTCTGCACGATCACCACCACCCCGACTCCGAATTCCAGCAGCATCCGGTAGGCGGTAGTGCTGTCGACGTGTTCGAGCATGTTGATGAGATCGGAGGTTATCACCGGAATAACCCAGATCGGGCTGGCCTTGACAATATAAAGAAAGAAAACGAGAAAAAGCTTCAGTCTGTCATGCCGATAAAAATTAAGATAATTGGCCAACACCGGATTTTTGCGATAACTCAAATGCAGCAATTCAGCCGGATAAGGCAGATGAACCTTTTTGAATGCTTTGAAAAATTCCATATATTACCCAAATATTAACCCAAAAACTGAATACAAAAAGAGCGGAAACACTCCGCCCCCGCTCTTTTTGATTGATTATTACCCAATAGACTGGCAAACCGTGATCGCTGCGACCGCGACGATGTCATCGGCGGAACATCCGCGCGAAAGGTCGTTGATCGGACGCGCCAACCCCTGCAGGATCGGGCCATAGGCGCCGGCTCCGGCCAGACGTTCGGTCAATTTATAAGCGATATTACCGGCATTCAAGTCCGGGAAGATCAACACGTTGGCATTGCCCTGAACAGCGCTGTTCGGAGCCTTGGAAGCCGCGACCTTCGGCACCAGAGCGGCATCGCCCTGGAGTTCGCCGTCGGCGAGGATGTCCAGATTTTCCGCCTGAATCTTGGCTTTGAATTTGGCGGTGGCTTCCACCACTTTGTCCAGAATCTCATGCTTGGCGCTGCCGTGGGTCGAGAACGACAGGAACGCGACTTTCGGCTGCTGTCCCAACAGTGAACGGTAAGTCAGGGCGGTGGCGTAAGCGATATCGACCAGCTGGTCGGCGGTCGGATTCGGATTGACGCCGCAGTCAGCATACAGGAGCACCCGATCGCCGCTGGCGGTGGCTTCTTTCAGGTCCATCACAAAACAGCTGCTGGCGATGGCAATTCCCTGAGCCGTACCGATGCAGTTGAAGGATGCGCGAAGCATGTCGGGGGTGGAGGCGATGCTGCCGGCCACCAGGCCGTCGACCATTTTCTGACGAGTCATGAGACTACCGAAGAAGATCCGGTCCTTGATCGCTTCACGCGCCTGTTCAATAGTAATGCCTTTTTTCTTGCGGATTTCGGCAAACAGAGCGGCGTATTCTTCGAAGAAACTGCAATTCAGATAATCGAGCGCTTCGAATTTGCGTTCTTTGACGCCGGCCTTTTCGCAGGAAGCGGCGATTTCGGCTTCGGAACCGAGGACGATGACTTTGGAAGCGACGCGTTTTTCCACGATCATATTGGCGGCGGCGACCACGCGAGAATCATGACCTTCGGGCAGAACCAGAGTTTTCGCGGCGGACTGAGCTTTTTTGATGAATAAATCAATAGCGTACATGATATTTCTCCTTCTCTTTTCTACTTATTTTTCTTCCGGAACCTGCGGAACTTCGTCATTGCTCAGGGTCAGGACGACACTACGGGCAATCATCAGTTCTTCGTCGGTCGGAATCACCAGCACTTTGCAGGCACTGCGCGGAGTGGAAACGATATCCTTGACCCCGGCGCAAGTTTCATTGATCTTGCTGTCCAGCTCGATGCCGAGACCGCCCAGCTTGGAAACGATCTTCTGGCGTGCATAAGTGCTCCATTCGCCGACGCCGCCGCAAAAGATGATGGCGTCCGCGCCACCGAGCAGGGCATAATAAGCGCCGATGTATTTGACCACGCGGCGGGTGAACATCCGGCGGGCACGCAAGGCCTGTTGGTCGCCCTTCATTTCCGCGGCGATGATGTCGCGCATGTCGCTGCTGCCGATACCGGCCACGCCGAGCAGACCGCTTTCTTTATTGAGCATGGTGTCGATTTCCTTGGGGGTCTTGCCCAGTTCGATCAGACGCAGAACGATCGCCGGATCGAGGTCGCCGGAACGCGTTCCCATCATCAGGCCTTCAAGCGGAGTCATGCCCATGGAGGTGTCGATAACCACGCCGTGATCGATGGCGGCGATACTGCAGCCGTTGCCCAGGTGGCAAGTGATCAGCTTCAGGCGCTCAAAAGGCATGCCGAGCATACCGCCGGCGGCCTTGGCGACAAAGTTGTGCGAGGTGCCGTGGAAACCGTAACGGCGGATGCTGTACTTGGTATATAATTCATAAGGAATCGCATAGAGGAAGGATTCCGGAGGCATGGTCTGGTGGAAAGCAGTGTCGAAAACGGCAATATTCGGAACCCCTTCGAAGATCTTTTCGCAAGCTTCGATACCGGAAAGGTTGGCGGGGTTGTGAAGCGGAGCCAGCGCGAAACAGTCGCGAATGATTTCTTTGACATGCGGGGTAACCAGGGCTGGTTTGCTGGCCTGTTCGCCGCCATGCACTACGCGGTGCCCGATAGCCTGAATTTCAGTGAGGGATTTGACAACTCCGATATTGGGATCGACCAGGCAATCGCAAATGCTTTTCAGCGCGCCGACATGATCCTTGATCTTCAGCTCGGTTTCGAGGTTCTTGCCATCGTGACGTTTGTAGATGAGCCTGGGCTTATCGGTACCCAGACGCTCGACCAAACCTTTGGCCATAACCATTTCTTTGCCCATCGTAAATACTTGAAATTTCATCGATGAACTGCCGGCATTCACTACCAATACTTTCATTTCCGCTTCCTTTCGGGTTTAATTAATAAAAAAATATTTAAAATAAAAACTTTAATTCTGAAAAAAACATTTTCACTCAATTATTCGTCAAACAACGCCGCCGCATAGAACTCCGGGTCGAAAACCTGAAGATCCTCGGGACGCTCGCCCAATCCAATGAAAAATACGTTGAAACCGAATTCCTGATGCAGCGCCACCGCCATACCACCCTTGCCGCTGCCGTCCAGCTTGGTCAGAACCAAACCGGTCAGCCCGGAAACCTTGGAAAATTCTCTGGCCTGGTTGATGGCGTTGCCGCCAAGGCTGGAGTCGACCGTCAGCCAGACTTCCTGCGGAGCACCCGGATAAACTTTGTCGATGGTACGGCAGATTTTGGCCAGCTCATCCATCAGGCTTTTGCGGTTATGTTGCCGTCCGGCGGTGTCGATAATCAACAAATCCGCGCCGCGCGCCAATGCCGCCTTGGTGGCATCGAAAGCCACACTGGACGGATCCGCGCCGGGAGCCGCCGAAATTACCTGCGCGCCGGTGCGCTCGCCCCACAGTTTCAATTGATCCACCGCGGCGGCACGGAATGTATCGCAAGCCGCCAAAACCACTTTTTTGCCCTGGCGCTGGTAGCTCCACGCCATTTTACCGGCGGTGGTAGTCTTGCCGCTGCCGTTGACGCCCACCATCAGGATCACGGTGAGCTTGCCGGGGGGAGCGAAATTGATGGGCCGGTTGTTCCGGCACATGATTTCGATGACGTCGGCCCGGGCGATGCCGCGGATATCTTCGGAAGACTGAATCAAACCGCGTTTATAACGGTCCCGAATGTCTTCCACGATTTTGCCGCTGGCGGTAACGCCGAAGTCGGCAGAAATCAGCAACGCTTCCAGATCGTCGAAATTTTCATCCGACCAGGCTTTTTCGCCGGAAACCAAAGATGAAAAAGCACGCGAAACGGCCGTGGTGGTTTTCTGCAGGCCGCTTTTGAAAATCGAAAATATTGACATTTACAACTCCTTTACTGCGTCTCTGGCGGGACGTTTCAAAGTGTCTTTTATGCCATTCAATACGCCGTTGATGAAATTTCCCGACTTTTCGCCGCTGTAGTCACGGGCGATGCCGACGGCCTCGTTGATGCTGACCACCGGCGGCACATCGGGCACATGCAGCATTTCATAAATCGCCACCCGCATGATATTGCGGTCGACCACCGCCATACGCGAGAGGTCCCATTTTTCGGAAAATCCGCGCAAAGTACCGTCGATTTCATCAAGGTTGGCAATAGTGCCTTTAGCCAATACGGCGGCATATTCCTTGCCTTTGCGAAGCAGACGGTTAGGAGGCAATCCAAGGGTTATGGCCGATTCATCGAACACCCCTTCCATATGCGCATCGTCGACCTTTTGTTCATTCATATCAAATTGAAACAAAAACTGCATGGCAAGCTCCCGGCCGACTCTTCTGGAATGAAGCTGGGGCTTGCCGTTCTGTATGGACTCGTCAAAAGTCATGGCCTGCCTCAAAACTCCTTCAGCAGATTGGCCATTTCAATTGCCGCCATGGCGGCATCTGCGCCTTTGTTGCCGGCCTTGGTTCCGCTGCGTTCGATGGCTTGCTCAATATTGTCGGCGGTAATCAGGCCGTAGGTTACCGGCACGCCGGTTTCCAACCCGATCTGGGCCAAAGCCTTGGATACTTCGCTATTGATATATCCGGCATGGGGAGTCGCCCCCTGGATTACCACGCCAAGCGCCATTACCGCGTCGTAATTGCCGCTTCGGGCCATCTTGGCCGCGATAAACGGGAGTTCATATGATCCGGGGACCCAGGCAGCTTCGATCTGCTCGGCCTTGCCGCCGTGGCGCACAATTGTATCTATCGCGCCATCAAGCAGTTTTGAAACAAAAAATTCATTGAAACGGGCACATACAATTCCGAAACGAAGCCCGGACGCTTGCAACATGCCTTCATATACTTTTCCAACTTTGGCCATTGTTTATCTCCAATTATGTTAAATTCTTATAACTTAGACGATTTTACGAAATTTTCCATCCGGTTTACGCTTTTTTTATCAAGAAAACACAATTTCACATTGAAAACTCATGAAAATGCTTCATAGTTATAAAAAACAAGGATTATTATATGACGCGTTATCTGATATTATTCATGGCGCTGATTGCTTGTGCACTGATTGCCGACGACCCGCCGCCGATTATCTGGCAGAACAATGAAAAGCGCCCGGAAGTCGTTGATAAAAAAGAAAATATTCAAATCGAAAAAGATCCGGAAGGTTCATTTTTCGGAGATATGGACGCCGATAACCTCGCCGCCAAAATCGCCATGACGGGTTATCGGCTGGGTTGGGTGCCGCATTGGAGTTTTGCCGGCTCCGGCAGTGTCCGCCTCCCCGATGCCGTTCTCTGCAAAGACCAGTCGGTATTGGCGATCATCGAAACGGTCGGAGAAGACCGCGGCCCCTGGCAAAGCCGGATCGTCTGCATGTCGCCGAGCAACGGCAAGATACTGCGCTTCATCGAATTAAGCGAGCGCTTCATCAAATACATCATGATGATTGACGACTCAACCCAGGCGGTGGTCCTACAAATAGGACAAAAGACATTCAAACAGTCCAACCAACTCTTGAAGGTCGATCTCAATAACGGCAGAATCATCGGCGAATCCACACCGCTCACCGGCAATCCGGCAATCAGCGCCATTAACCGCGAAGGAACCAAAGTTGCACTGAAACTGGAAGATTCTCCCGATCTCTGGCTTTATGACGTCGACGATCTGAGCCGGCCTCCGACAAAAATTCAAACCTCCACCAATAGCAGCGCACTGTGTTTTACCGAAGACGGCGAATCCCTGATGGCCGCCGGCAGCGGAAAAATCTGTTTTTACAGCCTGCTCAATCTCGGCACTCAAACCCGCAATTCGATCAACATTCCGGCGGCGCTCAAACCCTCGTTGCTGATTGCCGCCCCTGGCAATCCCAATGAAATACTACTGGCCCAAACCGGCGGCCCGGCAATCCTGATCCGCGGTGGTTCCACCTACGAACTGGAAGACGTCTCAGGTGGATTTGCCGGATTTGTCGGAGAGTCTTCGCTCATGGTCTTGGCGGCCAATAACAGCGTCATACGTCTTCTGAACCGTAGCGACCTCACCGAAAAAGGCAAATTCCAGTTAAAAGGCGATCGTCCCCCAACCCGCGGCAACATTCTGCAGCTTTTCAATACCGACCGCGATGGTGTGCTGACCATTGATTCCCATGGCAATATTTACACTCAGAAATTGAGCGGCAAAAAATGGCGCAAGAAAATGTTAATCCAGGTAAACCGGTAAAATATCTTACCGGCATAGCCTTATTTCTGGCTGTATTGTTCATATCGGCCGGAATTATCTTGCCGGTGCTCAACCGTACCCGGGAATTCAAGCATCCTCCCTCCGCAGTCGCCGATCTCAAGCAAATCGGTCTTGCCCTCATGATGTATGCTTTGGACTTTGAAGATCATTTTCCGGAACGACCGGGTTATAACGGCTTCAATCAACTGATTACTGAAGAATATTTGACCGACCGAAATGTCTACGTTCTGGCGGGCAGCCCCTTTTCCAAAGCGGAGAACGACCAATTGTTACAAGAGGAAAATTGTTCCTACGTCTATATCGGTTCCGGAATCCAACAGCGAGTGAACAGCAGCGATGGCGATGTTCCGATAGCTTTTTCCAAGCCGGAGCTCAATAACAAGTACTTCAATATTCTTTTTGCCGACGGGCATGTCTCCGGTTTCGAAACCCCGGAGTTGAATACCACCCCCGAGGTAATCGACTACCTCCGCCAGCGGTTCAAAGCCGCCAAGTAAGCACGCACTAATTCCCGCAAATTCAACCAAATCCCGATTGCATTTTCGCTCTGTCAGGGTACTGTTAAG
>JAVBRM010000014.1:0-6070 GCA_031548025.1 Victivallaceae bacterium
CACAACTCATCTCCAGCCGGGTTCCCGAAGCTGTCAAGCCTCAAACGGAATAATAGGGAGCGAAGCGAACGGTTATGCCGGATTGCGACTTGACTGCGCAGGGGTTCCGGCTACGGCGTGGCACAAACCGACGGAGAACCATTATTCCTGTTGAAAAACAGGGTAAATCAGGGTAAAATAAAAAAACGACCTACAAGCTTTTCTTTGCTGTAAGTCGTTGAATATCAGTGGTGCCGAAGGTGGGAGTCGAACCCACACATAGTTGCCTATACCAGATTTTGAGTCTAGCGCGTCTGCCATTTCGCCACTTCGGCGGCTTAGGCTTTTAAAATAGCTTGATTTTGTTTTTTTGCAAATGAACTTTCTGTTTTTTTTAGAATTATTACTTATTTTTTAGAGCCTGTTTCAGGGCGATAACTGCATTTTGGATGGCGGAACGGGTCGGCGTGGAGTCGGAAAGGACGTTCAGCATCATGAAATCGTGAATGGTGCCGTTGAAGCGAAGGGCTGTTACTTTGACTCCTGCTGTTTGGAGTTTGTGGGCGTAAGCTTCACCTTCGTAGCACAAAACATCGTTTTGATCGGTGATGATCATAGCCTCGGGCAGGTCTTTGAGTTGTTCCATGGTCGCCTGTAATGGGGAAGCAGTGATTTCATGGCGTTTGCTTTTGTCTGGAAGGTATTGGTCCCAGAACCACTCCATGGCTTTACGGGTCAGCCATGGACCATTGCCGAAGGCTTGATAAGTGGGATTATCGAAATCCGCCGCGGTAACCGGGTAGATCAGGAGTTGGAAACAAATTTTGATGAAGCCGTGTTTTTTGGCCAGCAGGGTCATGACTGCCGCCATGTTACCGCCAACACTGTCGCCGGCAACCGCTACCCGGGAGGTGTCGATATTGAACTTATCGGGATTTTTGCAGACGTATTCCATGGCGGCATAACCCTGTTCGATCGGCACCGGGTATTGAGCTTCAGGCGACGGGGTATAGTTTACGAAAACAACCGCGGCTTCGGCACCGATAGCGATTTCACGGACCAGGCGGTCATGGGTTTCTTTATTGCCCATGACCCAGCCGCCACCATGGAAATAGAAGATTACCGGAAGGGGCTCTTTTCTGCTTTGAGGACGGATAATCCGGATATCGACCTCATGGGTGGGGCCGACCGGCAGCTTCAAATCTTCGAGGTCGGCAGGAATTTTGTCGACCGGGATATTCTGGGCTTGGTTCAGGACTTCACGGGCTTCGGCCGGAGTCAGGGTGTATAACGGTGGGCCTCCGGCTTTTTCCAGCTCGGTAATGAATTGACGGGTCTCAATGGTGAGCCAAGGATTTTTTGATGACGGTGTTTGCATAACTCTCCTCCTGATACTTTGGTTGGTTATAATATTATCCAAGAAACAGATTTTGTCAAGTTCAATCGAATTTGTTCAAAAGCTGCAGAAAAAGTATAATTTTCAGTTTTTTTCAAAAAAACATCTTGAAGGGAAAGGAATTACGGAATAGATTATCGGCAAGCTATGGAGTGCAGAATGGCAGTGAAACACTGGATTAAAAGAAAAATTATTTTCTTCTACAATAAGATTGTGAAGGAAAAGGCGCCGGCCGAGTATATTGCCCGCGGCTGGGCGATCGGTATGTTCGCGGGATGTTTTATTCCATTGGGATTGCAGTTGCTGGTCTCCATTCCGTTGTCTTTTCTGATGAAAGGGAGTAAAATCGGAGCGATATTCGGAACTCTCCTGACCAACCATGTGACTATATTCATCATCTATCCGGTGCAGTGTTATGTCGGAAATCTGATTATCGGCGGCAAACTGAGTTATGCCAATGTCGATTTGGCGATGAAGGATGTGATTAAGAATCAAGACTTTGCTACTTTGTTTTCACTGGGAGGAGATTTAGTGCTGTCGTTTTTCATCGGTGGAGCGCTGCTGACAGCGATCATGACGCCGATAACCTACTTCGGCGTCATGACCATGGTTGAAAAATACCGCAAAATGCGGGAAGCCAGGAAAGCCGCCCGGCGCCCTTCCCTCAAGAAGGAAGACTGTAAAAATCACCCCGGTGATGGCGGGCGGCAATAATCTGTCCGGCTTTGATCATTCTCTCCACGTGCGGTAGAATTTCGGCGGCGTCAAGTTCGAGCGCGACCTGCAAATCGGCCAAAGTACCGGGGCGGCGGCGAATCAGATCAAGAATCTTCTGTTCGATGTCCGAGAGCTCGATATTTTCGCGAAGCTCTTTACTCCGATACCGGAACGGGCCCACGGCTTCCACCGGAGCGATCGGTTCGAGGGCCTGAATAAACCGCATGGTGTTTTCCGGAGAGGAGGGTTTGATCCAGTCGACAACGCCGGGGCGGTCAAGAGTGTTCAACTGAACTTTATCGGGCTGAATCTGCCGGATGAGTTCGGCGAAATGCTTGATCGAACTGTCTGAATCATTGACTCCGGGAACGATGAATATTTCCAGCCAGAGCAGAGAGCGGCGGACCTTGGCATAACTGACAAGGCCTTCGATGTATGCTTCGAACGAAAGTTCGGAGGCTTGACGATTAATTTTGGTAAATTCTTCAGAATTAGAAGCATCTAACGACGGGATTACCAGGTCGACGCCGGCGATTTCGCGAACCACTTCCGGGTCCCCCAGCAAACAGCCATTGGTCAACAGGCAGATTTTGTATTCCGGGTAATGGGTTTTGGCGAACTCGACCACCCGGCCGATTCCGGAATTGAGAGTGGGCTCCCCTCCCCCGGAAAAGGTCATGTAATCGAGCTTGGGATGTTTCCGCAGCACTTCGTCGAGCTGAGCGATCACCTGGTCTATCGGAACATATTCCCGGCGTTCCATGGTTAAACTGGTCGTAGCGCCGGCTTCGCAATAAATGCAGTCCAAAGGACAGGTTTTGCGGGGGACCAAATCCACGCCAAGTGAGACTCCTAAGCGCCGCGAAGCGACCGGACCGAAAATAAAACGTTCATTCATATTAATTCTAGTTTAAAGTTTCAATGATTTGTGCTATATTTTTAAAATAATGATATTTTGATTATATTCAATAACCAAATAAAAGGTTTTGGCAAAATGATATCTTGGAACCATATATATTTGCTGGTGTTTTTGCTGGGAGGAACCCTGGCGCTGGTCCTGACCCCGATGTTCAAGCAACTGGCCGAGAAACTCGACATTATCGACCGGCCGAAAGGAGAAATGCACAAGCAGCACCAGAAAGCGACTCCATATATGGGTGGCGTGGCGATGTTTTGCGCGTGGTTCATCTCGATAGCGCTGGGCTATATCATGGTAATCTCCGCCGACTTGCCGCAGATCTCCGCCGACCTGGCGGAAAACCTCAGCGGCATAAAAATGATCACTCCCAATCTGGCGGTAATCTGCCTGGGGGCGTTTCTGGCCATGGCTCTGGGGTTGGCGGATGATAAATTCACCCTGAAACCAGGCATTAAATTCGGCGGGCAATTTCTGATTGCGGCTCTGGTGGTGAGTTTCGGGCATGTCCGGATATCTTTGTTCTGCAATAATCCGGTATTTATCTGGTGCGTAACAATTTTCTGGCTGATGCTGCTGATGAACGCCATTAATTTTTTCGACAATATGGACGGTCTGGCGGTTGGGACTTTCACCATCGCCATGGCATTGTTTGCCACGGTGGCGGGAATTACCAACCAGAATTTTCTGGCGACGATGGGGGCCTTGAGCTGCGGCGTCGGTATCGGGTTCTGGTTTTACAATCATACACCGGCCTCAATCTTCATGGGGGACTCCGGCAGTCATTTCCTGGGGTACATGCTGGGGGTAATGAGCGCCAGTCTGACCTATTTTTCACGTGAATATTCGCTGACCCGGTTCCCAATTCTGGTGCCGCTGTTCATACTGGCGATCCCGCTTTTCGACGCGCTGGCAGTGGTGGTAATCCGGCTCAAAAATCACAAACCGATTTACGTGGGCGACCATAATCATATTTCACACCGTTTCGTCAAAATGGGTTTCAGCCGCAAACGGGCGGTACAACTGGTCCATCTGATGGCGCTGATGCTTGGTTTGAGCGTATTGCCCTTGCTGTGGGGCGACTTCCAAACCGCGGTGGTTATCGTGTTTCAGGCAATGCTGTTCCTGCTGATTATAACCATTATGCAAGTGGGAGCGGCGGACAGTATCAGTGAAGAACGCAGCAAGCTGCACAAGATTCAGGAAGACAAACATGATTGAAGCAAGTAAAATTGTTCTGGGTTCAATGACTTTGGACTGGCCGGCGGTAGCGGTATGCATTTCCGGGGTTCGCTATGAATTTACCGATGCCGCGGGGGCTCCCGAGGGCTTGCGCCAGGAATTTACCGCCGGGCCACTGAAAGCAGTAATCGAAATCGTTCCGGCCAATGGAGTTTACCGCAAGAAAGTCACCATAAGCACCACTGAAAACTTGCCGACTCCGGATTATGTCGATATTGACTTTCAAACAATCCACGATCCCAAGCTCTCTCGAAGGGGCTATATTCCGACCCGACAGCTCGGCAATCAGACACGAGCGGAAGAAGAAGGAACCGGCAAAATGCCCGGTTGCGGCTATCCGCTGATCGGCAGAAATTTCTTTGCCGGGCTGGAGCACCAGGCCGGTTTCAATACGGTGGAAAAACAGAATGAGCTCGGTTCAGAATACCGTCTGCGGCAGCATCCGGTCTGGGCGGACGGCAAGCTCCTGACTTTCGACGCCGTTTTCGGCTGGTCGGACAATCCGGAAAAAAGCTTTGCCGAATACCTGGATGAAATCAGGCTGCCGGTACTGAAACAACCGCTGTTTGCGTTCTGCTCGTTCTGGTCCGACCCTTACCGCGGCAACTATGAATACGAGGTGCGCCTCGACAACTATCGCAGCTATATGCAGGCTTTCAAGCGCCTGGGGCTGACCCCGGAAATGTATACACTGGACGCCGGTTGGAACGATCGCCAGAGCGTGTTTCATGCCAAAAAGGAACTGGAAGGCAATCCGGGGTTGATTCAGCTCGCCCGGGAAATGCGCGAACAGGGTTCGGCATTGAGCTTGTGGATATCGCACAACGGGCCGATGGGAATCGCTCCGGATTATCTAAAATCCCAAGGCATCGCGGTAGGTTCGGGCCAGAGCGCCAGCTATTGCGGGACCAATTACGGAGTGTTGCTGGATGAAAAACTCGAAGCCGCCCTGACCGAAAGTTTCTGTCAACTGGCCGGACCGGATTTTGATACCATCCATTTCAAGATCGACTGGGACAACGAATGCTCTTCCAATCCGGACTTCGCGGAAAAATATCCGACTCCCGACCACGTGCGCGAGGCCTCCATCAACGTCATGAACCGAATTGCGGCGGCCATGCGCCAAACCAATCCCAAGGTCGTTACCCGCAACGGCTGGTGGCCCTCGCCGTGGTGGCTTTGCCATGCCAACCATGTTTTTCTGTCGGACTCCGGCGATTCCGAATACGCCATGCTGCCGGCGAAAAACCAGCGCAACGGCGCGGCCAATCATCGCGACGTCATGTATTACAACGCTCTGCGGCGCGACCGCAGCGCAGTGCCGCTGGATTGCTTCGACAACCACGAGTTTCCGCACGCGCTCCGCAATCCTTTCACCGAAGATCCTGCGACTTGGGCGGATACCGTCTGGCTGGCGGTAATGCGCGGCAGCACGTATCTCTCCTGGAAACAACAGCCCGAGGCGCTGGAAGATTGGCAAGTCGAGGCCATGGGGGCGATCATGGAATTCGCCCGCCAATATTCGGATAAGATTTTCGTTCAGTATGGCCGGATGATTCTCGGCAATCCCGGCATCGGCGAAATTTACGGATTCGCTCAATGCCGCGCCAATGAATCGTGGGTGCTTTTGCGCAATCCCCTTCCCCTGCCCCAAACCTTGAAATTAACCGGTATCATCGGCCATGAATTCCAGTCGGTCATTCAATTTTATCCAGATTTCCGGGAATACCGGGATGGCGAAGAAATCACCATGCTGGCCCACGAGGTAAAAATTCTCATCTTCAGCAACGAAAAAATAACCTTGCCTTATGCAGAGCCTT
>JAVBRM010000038.1:0-18393 GCA_031548025.1 Victivallaceae bacterium
AGAAATCGGCTCCGTCGTTGTTCTTCCAGCTCTGGAAGTCGACCCCGATCTTATCATCGTTTTCGGCATAAACCTCAATCAGTCTATAACTGATCCGGACTTCCGGCATCGGTTTATCGTATTGCTCGAGCATCTCCTTGATATGCTTCCAGGACCAGAACGGCGAGCCCACCAGCAACGCATTCAGCGGGCCGTCCACGATCAGGATGTCGATACCGCCATTGAATTCCGGGTCGATACCGTTGGCGCCGACATTTTTCACCATTTCACGCAGATTCGCCGCGGTATTCGCCTTGGGGAAATACATGAATTTAGGCCGTCCACTGACAAATCCCATTCCGGGCTGGTCAAGCGCCTCGATGATCTGGTCGATAGACTGCCCGTTACCGGCATCCTGGAAGCGGAAATCTTCGGCGGAAACCAATACCATGGAGCGGCCGTCATTGAACTTCATGGCATCGACCTGTACCGGACTGTCGATAATTTTCGTGCCGCGGACTACCGTCAGCAGGTAACCGCGTATTGCGTACGGCTCGGCATGTTTGAGTTCATACGCTTTGGTCAACACATACGGGTCGGTATTGTCGCGAATGAAGTGAATCGCCTTGGTCGACTCCTGGACGTTCAGCCGCAGATGGGTTTGCACCGTGCTGCTGCCGAAGTCTTTGGTATTCTCGGAATTTTCGCTGCGCGGCGTTCCGGGAATGGCGCGCGGAGTCAAGTCAACCGTCGTATCCGCGGCCTGAACGCCAAGCATTCCGGCGGCCACGATGGAATAAAAAACAAATTTTTTGTACATATTCATGGAGATTATCCTTTGCTCTTAGTTCAATTCCATCCGGATCACGTCGCGACTGACCGGTTCCGGCGGCATCAGTTCCGGATGGACCAGACTGGCTTCGGCGGTAACGATGATATAGGTCTTTTCCTTGATACTGGTGGTAGTACCAAACAGATATTTCAAAATCGGAATCTTCACCAGGAAAGGAACCCCGATCGTCTGCTCGACGTCATTTTCCTTGGTATAACTGCTGAGCAGTTTCTCGGTCTTGAAGCCCAGGGTCAAACTGCCGGAGGAATAGCTGGAATTGCCAAGCTCGTCGCCGCGGTTATTGCGTTCAACCACATTGCGGCTGAGGAGTTTATAAGAAAACATCACATTGCCGTTGTTTTTAGCGTAAAAATCTTCGGTGGAGGGAATAGTCCCGATTGAATCAATGTCGCTGTTTTCCGGGGCAAAACAGATTACCGGATCAATAATCGTGAAATCGAATGCCGCGGAACTGCCGACAACCACATCGGTACGATCGTCCGCGTCTTTTTTCAGGTTCTGATAATCCGGCAACAGAGTGGCATAATATGTGCGATGCTGATCGAGAGAAGAGTCCTCATAAAGAGGAGTGTTGACGAAAGTAAGATTGGTTGTGGCGGCCAACTTGGCATTGCCGGACTGCTGCAGCAACCGGATGAAACTCATATCGAATTGCGGCGCGGTAAAAAATCCGCCATAGCCCCAGCTGGTGGAAAAATTCTTCGCCAGGTCCGCGAATTTGGACATGCCGTTGACCAAAGCCAGCGCCGCCTCTGTCGAATAAGCTCGGCCCCCGTTATAAGCTACCTCAAAAAGATTCAGCCCCGGACCGTTTTTCCAGGCCAGATAGTCCACTCCGATATCGCGCAGCTTGCTCTCGCGAATTTCATAATAATTAAGCCGCAAATTAACCTGCGGCACCGGACGGTCGAGAGTCTTGACCCAGGCCAGAATGGCCATGGCCGCCTGCTTATCGTCTTTCCAGTAGATGGTGTTGGTCACCTTATTGAAAAAAGCGATCCCCTCCCCCGAACGAAATATCGTGTTGACGATTCGGACTATATCCTCTGACGCCCGGTAGTTGGGCGTATAGGCGACACGGGAGATTCCGGTACCTTCGAGAATCGAACCGAATTCGTCGACTTTTCCGGGACGGTCGATCTTGGCAATCAGTTCATCCACATAAGGCATGAATTTTTCGCCGGTCGACACGATGATATAATTTTTCCCGGCAGCAGAGTAATTCACCCGCTCCACCTGGGACTGGGCATAGTAACGCTTGATCGCCACCTGGATATACGGCCGGATGTCGGTCGCTTTGACATGCTTCAATTCATACACTTTGGAGGCCATCTGCAATTGGGCGTCATCCTGGACCAGTCGGATTGTCCTGGTATCACCATTTTGCGGCTCTGCCGCCGGCAGCCCGGTCCCGACGACCAGAATTCCAAGCAGAATAATAAAGATTCTCATTTTTTCCTTGTTTTTTTGCTCTTGATTTTATTGAATGAAAAATTTATACCCAATTATGGAGGTTACAGAAAATTAAAACTGACGACTTGAAACTTCCCTTTTCCTACCCCGGAAATTACCCGGAACAAAGCTTCCTGAGTGATGGTTTCCCCCTCACTGCTTTTCCTGGAAAAACGGACTTTCCACAACGATACCGTAAGCAACGGATTTTCAAGAGTGGTCAGGTAAGTGAATGAAACCGGCTCGCCAAGGGTATCGACAATACTTTTCCGTGCTCCGGCGAACTCCTTTTCCCCGAACTGTTTCCGGAGTTCAACCGGCAATTCGCCAACAAAAACACGCGGCTTATTGTCCTGAAAAGCCTGCAGGAGCACCTTGCCGTTTTCTTGCGGCGGCAACTGAAGTTGCTCCTTGGCCAAAGCCTCATCCTGGTTCTCCGGAGGCACGGAAACGCAACCGGCCCCAGCCAGCAAAAACAATACCGGTATGACTTTCAACATAACGGGAAACCCGCCCTTATTCATAATCGCAGCCCTGAATTATCATATTAATTTAATATACTACTGAATGATTTTCAAGATCCATCAGGAAAATCCGCCCAGTTTTTTGATGAATACCGCATCTTCCTCCACACTCCGCCCGCGGGTGGTCAAATAACCTCCGGTCATCAGACTGTCCGGGCCGCTGAGCATCAGCAGTGCCATGAAGTCTTTCAGGACGGTTTCGCGCCCGGCGGTGAATTTGATTTGAATTCCCGGATTAATCAAACGGAATATGGCGAAGCTTTTAGCGACTTCCGCCGGAGTTATTGGTTCCACCTCCGCCACCGGCGTACCTTGGATCGGCACCAGAACATTCAAGGGCGCTCCCTGAACGTTCAACTCCCGGACCGTCAAGGCCATTTCGATACGGTCGGCCATGGTTTCCCCCAGGCCGAAGATGCCGCCACAGCAGATATCGACTCCGTATTCCTGGAGGTATTTGATGGTTTGAATCTTCTCCTCGACCGTATGGGTAGTGGCGATCAACTCGGCATAACGCCGCGGCGCCACCTGCAAGTTCATATTGTAACGCTTCACATGGTGCTCGGAAAGCATCCGCGCCGTCTCCCGGCTCAAAATACCGAGGGATACACATAAATTCAATTCCGGATAAACCCGGTGCAGTTCATCCAGAGTATCCAGAATCCGCATAAACTCCGCATTGGGCTCCTGATAGCCGATACCGCTGGTAACATAGCCGAAAAAGGCCACACCGGCGTCCACCACCTGCTCTGCCGCTTCGACCACTTTCTCCTTATCCAGCAACGGATAACACTCGATATTGGTATCATGATGCGCCGACTGGGCGCAAAAGCGGCAATTCTGACTGCATACGCCTGATTTGGCATTGATGATGGAACACGGCACAATATCGCCGCAAAATTTCGCCCGGACTTTATTGGCCAGTGAAATCAAATCCATAACCTCGGCGCCGTTGATATTTTCGGCTAACTCAAGCGCTTCTTCGCCGGAAAGACGATAACCGTCCAACACCTTGTAAGCATTTATTATGTAAGGATTAAGCATTTACTTTCCTCATATCATGTATTCCGGTTCCTGAGCCTGCTGCTTGTTATTCTCATCCAGAATACTTGCCAAAGTGACCTTTGAAGCTTCGCGGCGGTAGATGTCGGAAAGACGCTTCCAGGTTCTGGTGGTTTCGCAGACATCAAAACGGGCACATTTCTCACCGCTCTTGCCGCAGCGAACCAGCTCGAGTTTTCCTTCAAAAAGTTCGATAACCTCAAGCAGGGTAATGGTTTCCGGCGGACGGCTCAACAGATAACCGCCGGTACAGCCACGTTCGGCACGCACCATTCCGGCACGTTTCAACGAAATCATGATCTGTTCAATATACGGCTCGGTAATATCTTGCGATTCCGCCAGACTTTTTCCCTTGATGGAAATACCTTTATCATAGTTCATTCCCAATTGAACTAAGATACGTACTCCATATCTCGATTTACTGGATAAATTCATCATGATCTCCTCGATCTTTCTGTTTTATTCTTCAATGTATATATATTATGTAAAGTATACCCAATTATCAGAAAATCAACTGAAATAATGATATTTTATCAATATTCTGTGATTTTACATAACGGACAGCCAGGCAGACACTCTGACTTACGGCAATAAGTCTTCGCATTTTGGACCAACAGGGCATGATATTCGTTAAACAGTCCAATATCCGCCGGCAGATTATCGGTAAATAATTTCTGGAGTTTATGATACTCGATATCCGGTGCCGTCCCGAAATGTCTGGCGGCGATCCTTTTGGTATATGCGTCGATCACAAATACCGGACGCTCGAGAGCATACAGCAAGATTGCGTCCGCCGTTTCAGGCCCGACTCCGTTGACTGCAAGCAAAGATTTGCGCAACTCTCCGGTTTCGGCGTCACTTGGCCGGTTCAACCACCAGGTCGCCACCGCTTTCAGCCGAGTCGCCTTCAAACGGTGAAAACCGGATGGACGAATTAATTCAGCCAATTCCTCCAGTGATAATTCCAGAGCTTTCCGCGGGTCCAGAGCATCATTTTCTTTTAGCTGTGCGATTGCTTTGGCGGCATTGCGCCAATTGGTATTCTGGACCAGAACGGCGCCGGTACACATTTCCCACGGCGATTCCGCGGGCCACCAATGCTGTTCGCCGAATTCATCCAGCAACAATTCAAAAGCTTTTTGATAAATGCTCATAAAGCTCGTGATAGGTATTCACCGTCAAATCAGCATCTTCGGAAAAGTCCTCGCCTTGCGGATTACGAAAATAACAGGTAACGGCTCCCGCTTCCCGCCCCGAAATAATATCGTGAATATAATCTCCGACCGTCATGACCTCCGTTGGATGGAATTGCCATGATTCCAGAACATGCAGAACCGGTTCCGGGGAAGGTTTCATAAAGGGAAATTCCCGGGTCAGCACCGGCGAAAACGCGACATCCAGCCGCCGCAGAACGATATTTGCGCTTTTTTCCGAGTTGCGGGTGACAATTCCCAGCTTGAAGCCATCCTTTTCCAATTGTTTCAAAACCGGAATTACTCCAGGTTGAAGTCGGCAGTTTGCCGCGGCTTCGGCTTCGTGCCTTTCAATCAGATTCCATGCGAACAACTGGTCAGCGGGATTCCGCGTTTTGATGACATCGACCAGATCGCCGGAGTTTTCCGGGATATCCAACTCGCGGCGAATCTTCTTGAAATCAAGCACCGGGACGGTAAGGGTACCGTCCATATCAAATATAATTCCTTTAATCTTCATAAACAAAAAAGGCGGTCCAGAGACCGCCGGTAAACACACTCTTTACTTCATGTTGATATGGTCTTCGAGAATCGGCACAGTAATGTGAACACGTTCTTCGAAACGGCTCTGTTCCCACAGATTGACATATTGCGCAGCGGAAACAAAAGCGGAGAACAAAATCAACAGCAGAGTGAAAACCCCGGTAATTGTATAGAACAACGAAGGAGCACTATCGCCCTTGTTTTTCTTCTTGGAGCCCTTGAGCTCTTCCTGTTCTTTCTGAGCGCGCGGCGGTCCGGCAGGAGCATCAGCGGCTTTTTCATCTTTCTTTACGGTAAGGCCTTTTTTCTTTCCCTCTTCCGGAGCGGCGGCGGCGCCGGCAGCGGATTGAGTACCGAGCTTCACTCCAAGTTTCGGAGCTCCGGACGGCGGAGCGGAAACCGGAGGCGGAGCGGCGGATTCACCGGAAGATGAGGCCGGTTTCGGCGTCGGCGGCTTCAACGGAGCACCGGGGGCGGCCGGTTTCAGGTTAACAGTCGCAGCCGACGGCGGGGACGACGGTTTCAAGTTAACGGTCGCAGCCGCCGGAGCAGATCCGGACGGCGGCGGTGTCGCCGGCTTCAAGTTAACAGTCGCAGCCGACGGAGTAACTCCGGACGGCGGCGGTGTCGCCGGTTTGACCATCGGCGGAGCTGAACCGCTTGGTTTCAATTTGATCGTATCTTTGGCCGAAGACTGAGGCGCAACCGGAGCAGTCGGCGCCGGCGGTGCGCTGCCGCCTTCAGACGGACGTAATTTAATCGTTTTCTCGGCAGGAGAAATCGCTTTGGCCGGAGCTACCGAGGGCATTACCGATTCGGTGGCATCGAGCACCGAGGGCTTCGGAGTCTGCGTCGGAGTGATCTTAATGGTTTTCCGCGTACGGGTATCTTCCTGCGAGTCGATCTTGCCGCTGATCGTCGTAACTTTTTCTTCGGTTTGCGCCGCGGTTCCCGAGAAATCAATGGTCTTGTCTTCGCCGCCCATCGGTTTGGGCACCGCCATCGGAATCGGCTTGGGGGCGGTCATCGGAATCGGTTTTGGGGCAGCCATCGGGATCGGCGCTTTCGCTCCTTCCACCAGATTGGGAGCTCCTTTGGCAACCGGAGCGACTTTGGACACCGGGACCGTTGCCGTCTCCATATTTTCCGCTTGCGGAGCCAGGTCAATGGTTTTGGGTTCCGGACTTGCCGCTTCTGCGGCCGCCGGAGGCATGGCAATTTCTATGGTCTTGGCTTCCGGATCGGCTTCACCTTTCATGGTGGCCGGAGCCATTTTAATCGTCTTGCGGGTACGGGTATCGTCAAGCTTGGCAAAGGAACCGGTATTGGTATGACGTGTATTCAGCGGATCGGTAACTTCTTCCGCCGGACCGGGTTTCGGCGCGGCCTCGGCCAGCTTCACCGGATTTTGGCCGGATGCAACTGGACGCAGCTTAATGGTTTTCCGCGTACGGGTATCATCAAGACGCTCCAAACTGCCGGTATCGGTATCGCGCTTGCTCAAAGGATCGGAAATACCGGGCTGCACTGCATCGTTATCTTTATTGTCGGCCATATCAGCTCCTTAGGTTAACTCAAGTTTTTCACGATAATATACGTTGCTCCACTACAATGTCAACATCACTAATCGGTTATAAACTAAAAAAAATTAAAATTTCAAATTTTCTGCTCTTTTTCCCTGACATGGAAGGCGTCAATACGCAATGCCACATCCATAAAACCAAGATCGCTCTGGTAAATTTCCTTATAGATTTCCAAAGCTTTGTCGTCGATATCCAATTTCTCGTAAGCATTGCCCAGATAATACATTGCTTCCATCTTGGCTTCGTCCATACGAGTCATATTGCGGACAGCTTCCATCAGTGGCTCAATCGCCATTTCATATTCGCCCTTGGCCATCAGACAGCGGCCAATATAAACATTGGAAGCATCGTGCCGCAACGGATTTTTCCGGCCGAACTCAAATTCTTCCAGAGCTTCGTCGTATTCTTCGTCAACAAAATGAAGCACCCCCAGGTCATAGTGCAACTGATTGTCATCGGGATACAACTCCACCCGGTTGCGGGCGCTGTTCAACTGGTAAACAAATTTTTCTCTTTCCAAAGCCTCGGCGATTTCCGGAGTCGCGGCGGACTTGATCTTCTCATCAAAACGCGCCATCGTCGCTTTTTCCAGATATTTATCGATAGCCGGGTCAAACTCATCGTCTTCGCCAACCACCGAAGAAAAATACTCGATGGCTTTGTCATAATTTCCGGCCTGGGCGTAAAAGTCGCCCAACTGACGCCGGATTTCAAAACTGTCGTCTTTTTTCAATGCCGCTTCCAAGCGGGAAATCGCGCTGCTCAGTTCCTCGGGAGTATCGAATTTCGCCCCCATCAACTCCACAATATCATCGGCGGGAGCCTCATCTTCGTCATCTTCGTCATCGTCGCCGATCTCTGAAGATAATTTTTTAAGGATACGCTGGTTATCTTCATTTTCCGGCTCAATGTCACTGATAATGGTCCGGGTTTCAATGGCGATAAAATCGGCGTCGGCTTCAACCGCAGCTTCAGCAAGCACTTCGAGCACCGGAATATTGAAAAGATATTCGGCCAACGCTTCTTCGCAATTCTTCATTACTTCAAGCGGGTTGCTTTTAATCAAACGCCGGTTTTTGCCGGGGAAAAACAATCCGGTGATAAATGCTTTGACCTTTACGGAAGTACCGGCATTCTTGGATTTTTTGGTTTCATACTCACGAAGCAGCTCTCTGGCCGGCATCAAGCCCGGCGAATTCGTCACCAGGTCGCACAAGAGCTCAATGGCATAGTCCAGATTGGCATTCTGGCTGGATTCACAGGCACGGGAAAAGATATCGCGCATGTTCTGCGATACCTGGTCCAAATTCTTTTTATCCATATATAGGTTCCGTACAAAAATTTATGAATGCATAATAATATACCTTTCAGGCTATTTTGCAAGCAATAATCTGTGATTTTAACGATATTATGCTTTAAAAAGCCCATCGGACAGCTATATTACGGCATGGGCTGTTTAAAATTTTCATGAATACTGTTGATACCATTTGCGCCATCTGTACCGGGACGGGGGGAGCGATTTCAATAATCCGGATATCCGGAACCGGAGCTTTGACGGTGGCCGGATCGATTTGGCGCGGCCGCCAAACCCTATCCCATGCCAATGCCCGCAAAATGCTTTACGGCGTCAGCATGGGCGATCCGGCGCTGGCCGTCTACATGCCCTCCCCTCACAGCTATACCGGCGAAGATGTCGCCGAAATTCATTGCCATGGCGGCGCCATGGCGGCCCGGCGGATTCTCGACGCCGCCATCAAAGCCGGAGCCAGACCGGCCGAACCCGGCGAATTCACTTTTCGCGCCTTCGTCAACGAAAAACTCGATTTAACTCAAGCCGAAGCTGTGGGCGATATCATCAGCGCCCACAGTCAAATGGCTCTGAACCTGGCCGAACGCCAGATCGCCGGAAGCCTCAGCGCCCGAATCACTGCTTATCGCGGGGAGCTGGTCCAAATCCTGGCAGAAACCGAATCCCGTCTCGATTTCAGCGAAGAAAATCTGGACTGGCAGGATACCGATGAAACCGCCGATCGGATTTCGACGGTCCTGGACTCCTGCCGTCACTTGGCCGAAACTTTCAACGCCGGAATGATCTTGCGCCAGGGCATCCGGGTGGTGCTGGCCGGACGGCCCAATGCCGGCAAGTCAAGTCTTTTGAACCTGCTGCTGGGATGCGACCGGGCAATCGTTTCGCAAATCCCCGGAACCACCCGCGACACCATCGAGGAAAGCGCCGCGTTGCGCGGAATCCCGGTCCGGCTCACCGATACTGCCGGTATCCGCGAAGGCGCCGACCATCTGGAAAAACTCGGCATCGACCGCAGCCGCAATACCTTGGCCGGAGCTCAGGTCGTTTTCTGGCTGCTGGATGCTTCCGCGGATTCCCCGGAATCGGAAATCGCCGAAATGAAGGCGACCTGTCCCGAACTGAACCGGGTGATCGCAATATGGAACAAAATCGACCTCACACCGAACTGGATTCAGCCGCAACTCGACATCCCGACTGTCGCCATTTCAGTCACTCAGAACCGCGGCACCGAAGACCTGCTGGACGTTTTCGAACGAATGGTCTGGGGCAAGGCCCATGCCGAAGAACCGGAGGTGGCGGTCAATTCACGGCACCTGGCACTGCTGAACGAAGTCATCGCCTGCCTGCCCGAAGTTATCGAACACTGCCGTCAGGAAGACTGGGAGCTGGCGGCAGTGGGTTTGCGCCACGCCATATCGTCGCTGGGCAACATTACCGGCGAGACCGTCGACCCGGATATTCTGGATAATATTTTTTCACAATTTTGTATAGGTAAATAGGAGATTAAACCATGATCAAAAGCGGACTCGTATCAATTTCGTTTCGTAAACTCACCGTCGCGGAAGTCGTCAACCTGGTCAGCGAAGCCGGACTCTCTCATATCGAATGGGGCGGCGACGTCCATGTGCCGCACGGCGACCTCGCCATAGCGACGCAGGTCCGCAAGTTGATGGAAAGCCACAAACTTCACACCGCCGCCTACGGCAGCTATTACCGCGCCGGAGCCGCGGATCAGCCGGATTTCAACGCGGTGGCGGAAACGGCGTCCATCTTAGGCGCACCGACCATTCGGGTGTGGGCCGGCAACCTCGGCAGCGCCGAGTGTTCCGCTGAACAGCGCGCGGCGATTATCCGCGATCTCAGAAGAATCACAGCCATTGCCGCCGGTCACGGCATCAGCATCAGCACCGAATTTCATGGCGGCACCATTACCGACACCAACGAATCCACCACCGCCATGCTCAATGAAATCCAGTCCGACAACTTCCGCACCTACTGGCAGCCTGCGGTTAACCGCAGTGTCGAGTACCGCCTGGCCGGACTCCAGGAAGTGCTGCCCCGCCTTACCAACGTCCATGTATTCCAATGGAAATATGAAAACGGTGTCAACGTCCGCCTCCCCCTGGCCGAAGGCGCCGCCGACTGGAAGATCTATCTCGATACGGTGAAATCCACCGGACGGGAACACATCGCCATGCTGGAATTTGTCCGCGACGATTCTGTGGAACAGTTCAAGGAAGACGCCGCCACTCTAAACGCATGGTTAAGTTAAGAATAGGAATGCGAAGGACTACTCGTCCCTCGCGCTCCCTCGGCGGATACGATCCGCGGCGATGATTCTGCTCAACAATATTGACCGGGGGCAAACCTGTTCAGCACAGGTTTTCCCCTCGACCCCATTTCCAGGCTTTGCCGCCTCGACAATGTCCTGGGGGTAAGGAGTGAAAAAATATTTCTCCCCTTCCGTGAATTTCCGTGGCTTCCGTGGTTAAAACTTTCCCTTTCGCCAATGCCCGAGGGCGGCGGTGGAAGAAAACCCCAGTTCACCGGCGATATTTTTCATCGGTATACCCTGCCGGATCAGTTTTTCATAAGTACTGATCCGGCATTTGTCTATATACTCATGAACCCGGCAACCGGCGTATTGACGGAAAAGACGGAGAAAATGCGGACGGCTGTAGCCGGCCATTCGGGCCAGCGAAACAACATCGGTATCCCGGCCGCAGTTACGGTCCAGATACTTCATGATTTCTTTGATCATTTCCTGCTGATGCGAGTCCGTGGAAGATTTCGCCTCTCCGGGCTCGGCCGGTGACAGCGCCTGAACCAGCTCGGCGGCGATCAGGTTGACCAATGCATTGATTTCCGCCTGCGCCAGTTCGACCGAAACCAATTTTTTCGCGGCCTTCTCCCAAACCGCATTCAAATATTTCACAACCTCCGGCGAGCGGAAGCAATACCGGAAATCCACCGAATAACTGCCGGCCTTCAATTCATCGCCAACGCAGTTGATCAAATCCGGCATGACGAAAAACCAGATATGCGAGCCATCCGGACACGCCGGAGAATACCCACGGTCGTGTTTTTCCTCGGAATCATACAGAAACAGTGTTCCGGGTTCTTCGCGGTAAACCACCCCCTCCAGCGCTTGAACCACCGGCCCGGTCAAACTCATCATAAACTCGCGGTATGAATGCGAATCCGTATGGGTAGAACGCCACGCCGCCACCCCGGGCTCCCGGAATTCACGGCGCTCCGGCAAATTCCACGTAGCGACAATCCGGCGCGGCATCCGGTCCAGCAATACCGATATTTTTTCAGAGTTCAGCATGATCTTACAGTATACCGCCCACGCTGTAAAATCAAAAGACAGAAAAGACAAAAATGACCCAAAAGACAATTTCAGCTCAAAACTTAACTGTCTTTTACGTCATTTTTGTCTTTTTAGTCCTTGCCCCAGCTTTTTAAGCGGTCAGTCTTCCTTTTTGCGGGAGGGACAGTCTTTGGAGGGACAGGTGTCGCAGTGGCATTTTTTCCGGCGGTAATAAACCACCAGAAATACCACTGCGCACAATCCGATCACACCAAGTATGAGATATTCCAACATTAAATATGGTCGTTGAAATAATCTTTCAGTTGAGTAATGTTAACCCGGACCTGTTCCATGGAATCACGTTCGCGGATGGTCACCGCGTTGTCATTCACCGAATCGAAGTCGAAGGTTACGCAGAACGGAGTACCGATTTCGTCCTGGCGGCGGTAACGCTTGCCGATACTGCCGGTAACGTCGTATTCGCAACGGAATTTGCCGGAGAGATCCTGGAAGAGCTTTTGCGCATTTTCGTCGAGTTTCTTGGAAATCGGCAGGATCGCGACCTGAATCGGGGCCACGGTCGCCGGCAGACGCAAGACTACGCGCACATCGGTTTCCTGGCCTTCTTTCTTGGTGGCGGCTTCTTCTTCGTCATAAGCATTGCCCAGCAAAGCCAGGAAGGTCCGGTCGAGCCCGACCGAGGTTTCCACCACGGTGGGAATGGTACGCTTGCCGTTTTCGTCGACATAAGCCAGGTCGGCTCCGGAGAATTCCTGATGGCGGGAAATATCCCAGGTACCGCGATGGTGGATACCTTCCAATTCACCCCAGCCGAACGGGAATTTGACTTCGATGTCCACGGCCGCTTTGGCATAATGGGCCAGTTTTTCATGAACATAAATCCGCAGCACATCATCGCTGAAACCGAGCACTTCGCGATAATAACGGAGACGTTCGTTTTTCCAGTATTCCCAGATTTCCATCGAATTTTCATCTTCGCAGAAATACTCCATTTCCATCTGAGTGAATTCGCGCGAACGGAAGGTAAAGTTGCGCGGATTGATTTCGTTACGGAACGCTTTGCCGATCTGGGCGATACCGAAGGGCAGTTTCTGACGGGTGGCGATCCGGACCTGCTGGAAGTCGACGAAAATCGGCTGACAGGTTTCGGCACGCAGATAAGCAACATGTTCTTCATCGAAAACCGGGCCCACGTAGGTCTTCATCATCAGGTTGAACTCACGCGGTTCGGTCAGATTTTTCGAGTTGCAGTTAGGGCAAACCGTCTGGTCGGGCATCTGGTCGACGCGATGGCGGGCCTTGCAATCCTTGCAGTCGCACATCAGATCGCTGAACTGATCGACATGGCCGGAAGCCTTCCATACCTGCGGATGACATATGATCGTGGAATCGAGCCCTTCCACATCCTGACGGGTTTCCACCATATAATTCCACCAGAGATTTTCGATGGCGCGTTTCATTTTGACGCCGTACGGACCGTAATCCCAAAAGCCGTTAAAACCGCCGTAAATCTCAGAACTCTGAAAAATAAAACCGCGACGTTTGCACAATGAAACGAGTTTTTCCATCAATTCCTGTGAGCCGAATTCTTTCTTAGCCATATCATTTCTCCATGTTATTTTAGCATAATGAGCCAGTTTCAAAAATATTTTGGAGTTTTTTGGGTGGTTTATTGAGTAATTTTGAAGATTTTGAGATGCTTCAGCGTAGCAGCGCTACGTAGAAAGCAGCTCAAGGTTTTCAAAATTGCCGATAAAACCCCAAAGAATCCCAAAATGCTTTTGGAATTGGCTCTAACAAACAATAATATACCATCAAACCAATAGTTTGCGAATAAAATCCTGAATGAAAAATTTATTTTAATGATTTTTTTCATTCAACCGCCGGACTCACCCACATGTAAAATCCAAATTTTTTGATAAGGGGGGATTGACAATATAAATTTTAATTGTATAATTTATATATACAAATTAAAATTATGAGTACTATCAACAAATATCTGGATCAAGAATTGCGGGAACGCGCAGCACGAATGGCCGACGGGGATAAATTTCCCACGGAAGCCGAGCTCTGCAGCGAATTCTCGGTGTCGCGGATGACGGTAAACAAAGTCCTCCGCGATATCACCCGGGACGGTCTGCTGGTCCGCACTCCGCGGCGCGGCACCTATGTGCGTAAACCCAAGCCGGTAAATACCGTGGATTGGTTGAACGACGGCTATTTCGGAAATTCGATTTTCGACATGATGCCGCGCACGCTCCGGTTGAACATCGATGAATACCGGTATGGAATGGTGCGTCCGATGTGGGACGACATGCTGAACGGATTCAAGGCGAAATATCCCCAGATCAAGCTCGAGGTAACCACCGAACCGGAAGCGGGGGCGGAAGCCGACATCATCTGGGCTTCAACCCGGCGCGACCAGCGGACGTTGTCGATCGAGGCATTTTCCGATTCGCCGGAGGCCGTGGCGGCGATCCGCCGTGAATGCCGGATTGAAGACTATTTCCCAGTGTCCTGGCTGGATTTGCGCAGGAGCGGACGCGCCGGATGTCCCCTTGCCCTGAGTACCAGTTTATATGTCTGGAATAACCGGCTGTTGGGAAAATACTGTCCGCGTCCGAACGGAAAAATCCCGGAGCGCCTGGTCGGTTTGTTGCTGGAGCAAGGCGGCTGGGAATCACCGGATTTCCCGCCGGTGGCCTCGTATGTGTTTTGTCCTTTGCTGCTGATTCAGTGGGCTTCGGAAGGAATTCTGCATTATGACCGCCAGAAAGGCATTACCGGCAAGGACAACCCGCGAATCCTGGAGTATCTGGATTTCAACAAAGCCATGTTGGCGAAAAGTGTTGAAGCCAACGGCGGCGAACCTCTGAACAATATGCAGGATATCGTCCGCCTGTTTGCCGAGGGGAAATTCCTGGCTCTGAATACTTTTTCTCCGACGCTGAAAAGATTTTCACCGGAATTGCTGCGGGATTTTTCGGTAAGTACCGCCCTGGTGGGAAACAGCGTGCCGGTGATTCCCGTATACCTGGGAATCGGCCCCAATTGCCGGGATATCCGGAGCGCGGCCCAGGCGATTGCCTATCTGTGCGGTCCGGAGGGACAACAAATCGCCGCCTCACACAAGAACAATATCCCCGCCTGTAAGGAAGCCGCCCGCTCCGAGGCGTTTCTGCAGCCCGGTCCCGCCAATATGACAGAGGTACTGGATATCCTTGAGCAAGCGTCCGATGTAATTGACCCGCAATGTTTTTTCGCGGATAATGCGGGGTACAGCGAAATGCTCAGCCGGTATATCATCGGCGATATCGATTTATCCGATTTGACCCATTTCGAACCCAAATAGAGGAGCGTGAAATCATGAAAGCTGATAGTAAATTTACACTCATTGAGCTTCTGGTCGTCATTGCGATTATTGCGATACTCGCGGCACTGCTACTGCCGGCGTTGAACAAGGCGCGTGACAAGGCCAAGTCCGCCGAATGCGGCAGCAAGTTGAAGCAATTGGCCTCCGGCGGTTTTTTGTATGCCATGGACTACGAAGACTATGTCATGCATTGCGATCCGAATACCGGGGACGGGATCGCCACCTACGGCGGCTCGGCTTACGACGCCCGCGGCATTCAAGGCTGGAGGACGACTTATCGCAACCGTTTCTGGCCGGGGATGTTGCTGAATTATATAAACAACGAGGGATTGCTGCGTTGCGGCATTGCCCTGCCGTACCCCGGTGAGACTCAAGCGAATTTCAATATTTACGGCCGCCTGAACTATGCCCTGAACGGGAAATTGGCCATGGAAATAAATTCCGGCGGCGCAACGCTTCGGAATACCGCCAGGCTGGGGCACGTCCGCAATCCTTCCGCGAAAGTCTTTTTTGCAGAAACTACCTATTATCACCGGCGTTCGTATCTGATGCCCCACCGCAATGCGCTCAGCTCCACTGCCCATTTGAGCTACACCTCGCTCGGCAAGATCCATAATAACAACACAACCGGTAATTTCGGCATGGTCGACGGTTCAGTTTCATCGCATTTCCGCAAGGATCTGAACTGGGCCATGTTCGATATCGAAAATCCATAAAATACAACACGACAGGAGATACTATGAAGAAGTTTGTCTGGCTGACTGTAATGATCGCACTGACTTTTAATATCGGAGCGGCCCCTCCCCTGCTTGAACGGTTTGACACCTTACCGGTTCAGGGTAAATTGTTGGGAGGAGCGGAGCTCGATCCGGCCGGCGGCCTTGAGCGCGGCGCGCTGAAAGCGCATGGCAACAACACGCCGGTACAATATATCTATTCCTACTCCATGGAGGTCAAACCCGGCGAAAAATACGCTTTCAGTTTTAATTACAAAACCTCGGAAAAAGCCTCGCTGATGGCGGTGGTCGCTTTCGACGCGCCGGACGGCGAGAAAGCCCCGACTCCCATTTATTTCAAGTCGCCGAGATCCATTGTGCGCTGGATGCACCGGCAATTCGATTTTACGGTTCCGGAGGGGGTGACCAAAGTTCGGGTAATGCTGCGGCTTTCACAGTTGCCGGAGAGCGAATTCGTGCTGGTCGATCATTTCCGTATCGCGCCGATTACAGACGGCTGGGCAAAAGGAATCGACCTGACGGAATTTGAAACGACATTTGACCAATGGGCGTTTGACCGGCATCTGGTTTTCGATCATTTCATGCTGGGTCCCGGCGGCACAGTGGTCAATGAATGGCGCGAGGCGAAAGTCGGCGAAGCATTTTACCAGGCGTCGGGGAACGGAGCGCCGATGCAGTATGCCATGTTTATCGATAACCTTACAGTGACGCCAGGCAGTAACTATGTCTTCGAAGCCTGGATCAAGGCGACCGCCGCTTTCCGGTTTCCAGGTACCGGCATGTTGATTTTTTTCTATAAGGACGCCAACGGCAAAGCCCTCGGGCAATCGCGCTACCATATACGCCCCACCGATGGCGAGTGGCGGGAAATGATTCATACTTTCACCGCTCCTCCCAATTGTGCGATGGTGGATATCGGGCTCAATATACGGCGTCAACCCGAATCTGAAACGGTAAAACTGGACCATATTCGTTTCAGAAAAGGCGTGGACAAAGCTTACTTGCGCCATGAAATCGATCCGGACAAGCAGGAGATGAGCGTACTCTGCGCCATAACCGGCAGCATTGAACCAGAAAACATTGAAAAAGTCGAGTTTGAGATCAAGTCAGACGCCGGCAAAGTAATCAAAACTTTTACCGGCAAGCCGGCGGAAGCGCAGATCATCAGCCTGAAAGAATTTGCCGACGGCCAATACCGGATCGACTGTCGAACCACCTTGAAAGATGGCAAGATACTCGACAGCGGCGAACAGATGTTCGGCGTATACAAAAATCCCGACTGGCTCAACGATATCGGCCTCCTGAAAGCCTCCGATCCGGCTCCGCACCCCTGGAATGATCTGACCCGGGAAAACAACAGCCTCTCCGTCTGGAATGGCCGTTTCGAGTTCAATGACAAGATGCAACTCACGGCTATCAACGGCAAAGACGGCAGTAAATACCTCGCCGCGCCGGTCACATTGTCACTGGATGGACAAGACATTTTCGGAGGTTCCGAAGTAAAGTGGGAACCGGGCAAATGCCGGGTTTCCGGGCAGACGACCGTGAAAGGAAAAAACTGGACCGGAGAGCTGGTCTGCACGGTGGATTATGTCGGCATGGTCCGCTATACTCTGACGGTCAAGGCGGATGCCGACGTTACCCTGGATGCCGCCAAGCTGGAAATCAAGGTACCGGATGTCGATTTCATACACCGCTACGATGGCAGTTGGACCAATATCGGAGCGGTCGACCTGAATAAAACCAAAACATTTACCACCAAGCATTTTTATAATTTTCTGTACGGCAACGTCGACCGCGGAATTTGTTTTTACTCCTCGAAACTGTATCCGGCGCAAATGGATTATGAAAACGACTGGTTTACCGCCGACAAGGCAGGAAACCTTTCCGCCGGTTTGATCAACGCCCCGTTGAAACTGAAAGCAGGCGAACAGCATACGTTCGATTTCGCGGTCTGCCCGTATCCGGTCCGTCCGAACGAAAACAACTGGCAGCGCTTACGCTTCCGGGCAGGCACGAACAACAACTTCAATCTGCTTTGGCATTCCTCCAAACTACTGAAATATGCCGGTTCTCTGCCGGAGGCAAGTAATCCCCGGAAGATGGCTGAATACATCAGCCAGAAAAAAGGATATCTGCTGGTTTACCAGATCCCGACTTACATCATCAATACACTGCCTCAGTGGAGCTATTTCGCCAAGAAATGGAAAGCAATTCCCTCCCGCTCCTATGACATGACCAAAAGTCACGGCGGCATCGAATACAAAGGCGATTACCGCGAACGCAGCTGGACCGACCTTTATGTAAAAAGTCTGGCGGAAACCATGCGTGATTACGACTGGGACGGCGTCTACTACGATTGTTTCGGGGCCGATACGTTCAAAGAGAACGGAGAAACATTCATACCGATTTTTGAATGCCGCGAGTTCCAGGAGCGCGTCTATAATGCCC
>JAVBRM010000229.1:0-5770 GCA_031548025.1 Victivallaceae bacterium
AGTTCGAGGTCGCCGAGCCGCAATGGAGAAAAAATAACCAGGAATGCGGCAATCAGCAGCAATCCGCCCCCGGCTCAGCTAGAAGTCTTTTCTTCACGCAACATAGCTTTTATATATGTCAGAGATCATCGTTGTCAATATCGATCATCAGGCAGCCGAGAATCAGGTCGGGGACCGCGGTGGGATGAAAATAAACGCCGATATCGATCAGCCAGGAGCAATGACCACCGATTTCCCATGGGTCAAGGTATTTGGCCTCCTATTTGTCGATGCTGAAATCGGTTAGGGTCAGGGCCGGATCATTGAGTTCAAAAGCGGGCTGGTTGCCGAAGGTGTCGATCACGCTGTAGGACTCCCGGGACCAGCACAAGAAACCATAGCTGAAACCGCTTTGGGAACCGCCGCCGTACTGACGGGAAAACCCGTTATGGATGAATCCGTAATCGCCGTATTGTCCTGACAGCTGGCAATAATCGGTGAGCTTGAAACCGGCTCCGACCACGCCGCCGACGCCGACGCGAAGCGTAATCAGGTCAAAAACATCAAGAATACGGTTTGGCACATACATCAGCAAACCCCAGCCGAGTTTTTTAAAATTGTCGTTCCAGGGACCGCTCATCGACGTATCGTAAGAACCTGCCGGGGTTTCGGTGAAATTATTGCTTTCTTTGTCGATAGTTACCGCGCGTTGAGCACAAAGGCTGCTGAAAAGACCTGCGGTCAGAATCAATACCAGTATACACTTTTTCATCCTGTGAACCTTTCCTGCCTGTGTTTATACGAATACATTAAACCGCAATAATATACCGCGTATAAAACATTGTGCAAGGAGTCAACGCAAAAAACCGCCGAATCCGTATTCGAATTTTACACATGGTTTTTGAGCGATATCGTGAAAATATTTGGTATGGCGGTTTGCAATTAGGCGGGTTGGCGTAATATATTACGAAATTAACAAATAGGAAATTTAAACTATGAAACATGTCAAGGAAACCGTTGTCTTATTGAATTTCGGTTGCGAGCATATTCAGAAGATCGCCCGCGCCATTCGTGACAAGCATATTTATACCATGGTTATGCCCTGTACCGTTCCCACTGAACGGCTGT
This sequence comes from Victivallaceae bacterium, assembly GCA_031548025.1. Taxonomy (GTDB): domain Bacteria; phylum Verrucomicrobiota; class Lentisphaeria; order Victivallales; family Victivallaceae; genus UBA5239. Next base: position 1,108 of record JAVBRM010000229.1, read on the forward strand.
TGGAAGAAAAACCGGTCGGGTTGATTATTTGCGCCGATCAGGTTGCCGAGCGCCCGGCGTTGGAACTGGGGCGTTTTCAGAAACTGGGAATTCCGGCGATTTATGTGGGTGCGGCCGCGGCTATGGCGGCTAAGCCGGAAATTGATGCCGAGGATATCGATTCGCTGTATAATTTCTGCACCAATGCTTGTGGTTGTACCGGCAGCTGGAAAATGGAAACATTTATCGACGAGGCCATTGCGGACATCCGCAATCTGGTCGGCAAGGAAAAAGTCGTTTTGGGCCTGAGCGGCGGCGTCGACTCTTCGGTCGTGGCCATGCTGCTTCATAAAGCTATCGGCGACCAGTTGACCTGTGTTTTTGTTAATCACGGACTGCTGCGCAAAAACGAGCCGGAGATGGTTCAGGATCTGTTTGCCCGCAATTTCAAGATGAATCTGCGTTATATTGACGCTTCCGACCGTTTCCTGGACAAACTTGCCGGAGTCGCGGACCCCGAGCAGAAACGTAAAATCATCGGCAAGGAATTTATCGAGGTTTTTGCCGAAGCCGCCACCGAAACCAATGCCGCATTTCTGGGGCAGGGGACGATCTATCCGGATATTCTGGAAAGTATTTCATTTGATGGCGACCCGGCCGGGGTTATCAAGAGCCACCACAATGTCGGCGGTTTGCCCCCGGATATGAAATTCAAGCTGGTCGAACCGGTTGAAATGTTGTTCAAAGACGAAGTTCGCGTGGTTGGCCGTATGCTCGGCTTGCCCTCTGAGCTTATCGACCGCCATCCGTTTCCGGGACCGTCGTTCGGTGTTCGGCACCTCGGCGCGATTGATCGGAAAACTTTGGCGATTCTGCGTGAAGCCGACGCGATTGTCACCGAAGAACTCTACAGATCCGGCTGGTATCACCGGACTTGGCAGGCTCTCGCGGTATTTTTGCCGGTGAAAGCCGTCGGTATGCGTGACGGCCGCCGGACTTATGCTTACGCCATTGCCATTCGCGCGGTCAACTCGGTTGACGCGGTAACCGCCGAAGTAGTGCGTCTGCCGTGGGAACTGCTGGAAACCATGTCGAACCGGATACTCAAGGAAGTGGAAGGCGTCACCCGCGTAGTCTACGACATCACCGCCAAGCCTCCCGGCACCATCGAATGGGAATAATTTAAGGGGAAAGAGAAAAGGGGGGAAGGGAGACTTTTCCTTATGAGTCAAAGTAGCTGTGTGCCCGGTATTCACCCGGGGGAGTTCCCATGATTTTCCGGAATGCCCGGCTGAAATGATAAGGGTTCTGCCAACCGCAGGTGGCGGCGAGCTCTTTCACGGACAGTTCCGGGTGTCGGAGGAGCAACCTCGCGGCGTAGTTGATCCGGGCATGCAGAATGTAGTTTGACGGGCTCGTGCCGGTATATTCACGGAATTTATTGAAAAAGACAGAGCGAGACTGTCCAGTCTCATGCCATAATTTTTCCAGAGCAACGGGAAGTCCTTTGGCATGAGCGATTTTTTCCAGGCATTTCAGTAGTTCCGGCGGTAAATTGCGGTGAATTGAATCGACGGGAGCAAGCAGATTCTCCAGCATGGCGATGGCGGCAAACGCATTTTGTGCTTCCTGAAGTTTTTCCCGGGTGTTTTTCACTTGGGGCAGCCGGCATAGTTCCCGGATATGCGAATCGATTTTTTCCGCTGTTTCGCAATCGATTCTTAACTGTGGTTTTCGAAATGCGAATGGATCCAGTCCGTGCTCATCGGCAAGGGTGAAGTGAAGGTAACGGACACGCATTTTGCCGGAGCCCGGATTCATATGATGCTGAATGCGCAGCGGAATATTCGGAGCGGTAAAAAAGGCTTCCCCTTCCTGACAGTCGGCATAATTGCTGCCGGCATGGAGTTCATATCTACCCTCAAGTGCACGAGCAAAAACATAATAAGGCACTGTTTTGTCATGGCGGTGCACATGACGTGTCTCAAAGGCTTTGTATGTGAGTGTTTCTATAGTCAGCATAATACTTTAATATATTATCAAAATGCTGAAAAATCAATTATTCAGGACTATTGGATATTTATTTGGATTTATGGAGATTTATGTTTTTTGTTTCCGGCAGTATTATATTCCGCAAAACACAGAGGAAAGAATATGGAACAGGAAGCATTCAATCCGTTGTCCGCAAAGACTGGAAGCTTGGCCGGTAAATATTTGGCCGGGGAATTCCGCCGACACCTTCAACCGGCGGAGTTTCAGTATGAAGATGTGGGGTTGGAACCCTTGGCCGCTTTGGGAAAGCATGCCATGACAATAGCGCGGGAAGTACCCCTGATCATTAACCCGGATGAGCTTCTGGTGGGAAGCGCTCCCTTGCTCGAGGCCGTTAAACATCGGGTGCCCGGCAGTCCTTTCCCGTCAATCAGTCATACTACCGTTGATTTCGGCGATGCCGTCAAGCTCGGTCTTGTCGGGTTGGAAAAGGAATTACAGGAGCGGCAAATGCCGTTTCATGAGGCGCTGCTCGACGTGGTGGCGGCAATGCGTATCTGGATTGCCCGGCAGGTTGAAGAACTGGAAGAATTGGGGTGCGGGGAATTGTCGGATAGAATGCGCCGGGTTCCGGAATATCCGCCGGAGAATTTTGCCGACGCCCTGCAGTCTTTCTGGAGTTTTTTTGAATTCCAGCGCGTGTGCGGCAACTGGTCCGGGCTTGGACGTTTCGATATGATTTTGGGCGATTATCTCAGACACGATTTGGAGTGCGGCGTCATTACTCTGGACGAAGCCCGCGAACGAATTGCCCATTTCTGGATCAAAGGGACCGAATGGTGTTACGGGCGGGTGACGGAAAGCAGTCCGTCGCCGGGTTCCGGCGATGCCCAGCATTATCAGAATATTATCCTGGGAGGACTTTTGCCGGATGATTCCATTATGGAAAATGAGGTAACTCATCTGGTTCTGGATGTTGTTCAGGAACTTCATATCAGCGATTTTCCGGTCGCGGTACGGGTCAGCGGCAGAACTTCGCCGGGGCTTCTGAGGCGAATTGCGGCAATTCAGTTGCTTGGCGGCGGTATCGTTTCGATTTATCAGGAAGATGTGGTAATTGCCGGTCTGGAGAAATTCGGGATTCCCCGTCAGGATGCGGTCAACTTCACCAACGACGGCTGCTGGGAAGCGATCATTCCGGGCCATACAAGCTTTAAATACCATCCTTTTGACGCGCTGCTGCTGTTTCAGGAGGCATTGGCAAGTGCGGAGTATTCCTCGTTTGAGGAGCTCTACTGTGCCTGGCTTGAGAAGCTCAAACAATACTGCCGGGAAAAGGCCGATGAAGTGGGTAGTTATTTTCGCGGCGATGCGGTGCCCGGAACGATTATTTCCCTCCTGATGCCGAGCTGCCGCCAGTCCGGACGCAGTTATATGAATCGCGGATCACGTTATTCGATCTGCGCCATGCATGCCGGCGGTTTGCCGGATGTGGCAAATTCACTGACCGTCATAAAAAAGATTGTTTTTGAAAACCGGATGCTTTCTTACCGTGAACTGAGCGAGGTGTTGGAGAAAAACTGGGAGGGGCACGCGGAACTGCGAGGTTGGATTATCCGAAATATTCCGCTTTACGGTAACGACGACGCCGAAGCTGATGGTATAATGCAAAAAGTATTTGACGATTACACTTCAATAGTGGCTGAATTTCGTGAAACGGGGGGATGCTTGCATCCGGCCGGGATCAGTACATTCGGCCGGGAAATCAAATTTGCCGCAAACCGGAAAGCTACGGCTTTCGGCAAATATGCCCACGAATATCTGGCGCCCAACCTCAGTCCAACCCCGGGTACGGATTTCAATGGGATTACCGCCAAGATCAAAAGTTATTGCAAAATGGATTTTACCCGTACCCCCAACGGCTGTCCTTTGGATTTGCTGCTGGACAGTGGATTTCGCGACAATCCGCGGAGTGAAGAGTTGCTGGTCGCATTCTTAAAGAGCTTCATCGAGATGAAGGGGTGGTATCTTCAAGTTGATGTACTGGATCCGGAGATTCTCCGGCAAGCCCAGGCGGATCCGAATCGTTTTCCGAATCTGGTGGTCCGGATTTCCGGCTGGTCCGCCCGCTTTGCCACGCTTGCTCCGGAATGGCAGGAAATGATTATCAATCGTGCGTCAAACGATCGCGAGGGTCAGCGCCATCACCAGCATTCCGGCCAGCAGGCCGTAGATTGAAAGGTGGTGGTGCCCATAGGTTTCCGCCAGCGGCAGCAATTCGTCAAATGAGATAAAAACCATGATTCCCGCTACTGCCGCGAAAACAAATGCCAGCAGCGAAGCACTGAGGAACGGCATCAGAAACAGCCAGGCCAGCAGTGCTCCAACCGGCTCGGCCAGGCCGGACATGAATGACCAGAAAAAAGCCTTTTTGCGGCTTTCGGTGGCGTAATAAATCGGCACGGACACTGTGATTCCTTCCGGGATATTGTGAATCGCCACCGCTACCGCGATGGATATTCCGGTGGCCGGATCGGTAAGGGCGGCGGCAAAAGTAGCGATTCCTTCCGGAAAGTTATGCAGCCCGAGCGCCAGTGCAAAAAGCAACCCGCTCCGCATTAAACGGTCTTTTTGATGCGGTTCGGACATCTGTTCGACTCTTTTCACTTCGTGCGGGTTTTCGGCGGCGGGA
>JAVBRM010000106.1:0-12491 GCA_031548025.1 Victivallaceae bacterium
TACGACAACAACTAGGGAGGACACAAAGCCGCTTTTATTCAAAACCGATTGGCAAACAGTTATTTACAATGCCGTAAATTGAGGAGAAATCTTATGCGAACCTCCATCGCTCACCTATATACTAAAAGGCCAAAGTAAAGATGCCAGTCGCAAGACTGGCTTTTTATTTTTGTTTCTTCCTTGAGTTTCTGTTGTTTTTTCATAATCTCATGTTATTATAATCTTGATAACTTGGGTTATAATCATGAAATTTCGGCTATTTATCTTATTTGCATTCATTTTGTTTTCAGGACTGTCCGATTCAGACAGAGGGATTACTGAGCTGATGAGGGCGTGTCGGAAGGAGGGGCCGGAAAAGGTCGGGGAATTAATCAGATCCGGTTGCGATGTCAATGAACAATCTCTTCGTGATGGCAAAACCGTTTTCGACTATGCGTTCAAAAATCCCGATCCGTATTCAATTATTCGGATTCTTCTGGCGCGGCAAGCAAAGGCTGATTGGCATAATGATCGTTTGTTTGATGTATTGCGGCAAGCCAAAAACGAACACGCGCAAAGTATTGAAAATGCGCTGATTCTGCTCCTTGATTCCCGGGAAAATCCGGATTGCGATTATCTGTTGGGTGGAATTGCGTATTATACCAATAATGAGAGGCTTCTGTCGGCGTTATTCAAGCACAAGCCGAATGTCAATTACCGGGCGGCAGGCCCTCCCCCTTTGATCAACGCCATCCGAGGCGACAATCCGGTTACAGTGGAGTTTCTGCTGAAAAATGGCGCCGATCCCAATACTTATGATTATGATAACCGCTTTGCCATTTATCAGGTCAAGAGTCTGGAAGTAATGAAAATCATGCTGAAATATGGCGCCGACATTACCATCGGCAAAAGGTATACCGAGGATTTCTATCCGAATTTTAACTCTAAGTCATCTCGTCAGTCCTCTAAAGCATTTCATCCGCTTTCCTGCTGGTCCGCCTGGATTGACCGGGATTTACTGACAATGGCCCTCCGGAATGGTTGCACCATTGACCGTCCGGGTATGGTCGCTGCCGGCGATAATCCTCATCTGCCGGATATCTTCGATCTTCTGGCTGCCGCATACGGGCAACAGGAGATTCCTTTGGACGATATGCTTTCCCGCGCGGTTTTTTCCCTTAATTTTTCCAATATTGAATTCTTGATCGGCAAAGGCGCGGTTCTCAATCCGTCAAGCCAACAACCTTATGGGCGTTTCACCACCGAGCAGGACCGGTATAAATTCCTCGAGCTTGCTATCTCCATGAAATGCGACTTCAATCGGAAGGCCTACTATCCCAACGGCCAACAACGTCCATCCATTCTCTGGACGTATGTATCACGGGGCGACGTGGCCGGGGTCGAGCTTCTGCTGAAAAGCGGCGTTGAAGTCAAGCTGCCCACTGGAGACGGCCCGACATGCCTGTATTATTTCCACGATCTTCCTCAAGAAAAATCTTTGAAGATATTGGATTTGCTGATCCGGTACGGAGCGGATATCAACGCGGCCGGCAAGCATGGAATTACTCCTCTCATGGTCGCAGCCTTGGAGCACCGGCTCGATATGGCAGAACTTTTGATCAAGAAAGGAGCGCGGGTCAATGAATACGATGAATCGGCGCGTTCACCGTTATTTTATGCCGCGTTTTACCCCGGTAAGCTTCGTTCCACGATACCCTTTCTTGTAATGTATCAGCCATCCGAAAACGGCGACGCCATGGTGGAACTTTTATTGAGGCATGGGGCCCAAGCTGACACTCTCGATGTCCACGGGGCTTCGCCAATGACAGAGGCCGGTGCATGGGCTTCGCCGAAAACCCTGAAACTGCTTTATCAAGCAGGCGGAGCCAAATCCCTGAACGCTTTTGACGAGTGTATGATGAATGCCTTTCTTTATGCGGTAAATTACAACAATGACACCGAGTCGGTCAAGTTCATTTTGGAAGCCGGAGCGGATATCAACAGTATGATTTCGTATGACAAGCTGAAACCAGAGATAAACCGTTACTCGAATTTTACCAATGCGTCCGCTCCTCCATCCAGCAATATATCGCCCATGCCACTGCCTCCGCTGTTGGCGGCTGTTCAAAGGAATAAACCGGAGTTGCTGAAGTTATTATTGAAACACGGTCTGGATCCCAATGGAAAATATAAGTCAGCCGAACAGGAAATGACTCCTCTTGAATGCAGTTTTATTGCCGGGGAAATTGAGAAAATCTTGCTCGACGCCGGGGTAAAATACCCAGAAGGCAGAGATTTCAGACTTGACAGCCAGATCGCTGAATACGGCAATGTGGAGGAGCTGCAAAAAGCACTCAAGGAGCTTCCCCCCGTGGATGAAAAAAAGAGGAAGAAACTATTGGATTCGGCATTGTGGGAAGCGGTTTCTCATAACCGGGTATCAGTCGTGGAGTTTCTGTTGAATCAGGGAGCTGAGTTGAATGATGTTCTGCTATGCAGAGGCGCGGGAAATATCAGGGTTCCGGAAATGGCCCGGTATGTGGCAACACGCAGGCCGAGCGCCTTGAAGTATCTCGATTCCATAAAGCAAACGGCGCTTCATTATGCGGCCACCCCGGAGGCGGTTGATTTCCTGGTCCGAAATGGTCTCGACGTCAACCGGAGAGATCAGGACGGAAATACGCCTCTCCTATGCCTTTTCGAGCGCAATGATCCTATGAGTTCGACGCTGGAAACATTTATCAAAAACGGAGCCGATATCCACATGCGAAACTCAAAAGGTGAGAATCTTCTTGCCATCGCGCTGAAAAAAAATGATGAAGGAGAACTGATCAAAACATTGGTCAAATACGGCGCAAACCTCAATGAGAAATGTGTAAACGGCATGACCCCCTTGGAATTCGCCTGCGAGAGAGGCAATGGCTCTCCCTTTCTCTTTGAGCTGCTTGTCGATTTAGGAGCCGATGTCAAGGCGGTTCAAGAAATCCCCCCTCGCCTTTCCCCATATATCAAGCAACGGCTCAACGACTTGAAAAACAAACAAAGCAACCTTTAACGTATATAACGCCATGTGCAAGTTTTTTTAATTGATAATTGATAATTGATAATTGATAATTTGGGAAGGGCCTCTCCCCAGTAAGAACTCAAGCTTGGCGCACACTGGTAGGGCGGTCTCTCCGAGGCCGCCGTTCACTTTGCATGATTTACCGGGTTACCCGAAGGCAACAAGATATTCGGCCCGAGGAGAACGGCGCTCCGCGGATCCTCCTTCGCCGAAGCTACGGCGGACGGGTAGACCGCCCCCCTTCAGGGTTCAAGCTATGATATAGTTGTAACCTTCTCCTCGAGTATCAATTTTCTATTATCAATTTTCAATTAAAAAAACTTGCACACTATGTTATATATCAGGTTTCTATAAGATTTCCGCGATTTCGACGATGCGTTTTTCGCGGATGCTGAGCTCGCCGGCTAGCAGCCTGTCGGATTGGAATCAGCCCAAAGATTGCGAAGCGTCCCGCCTCAAACTCAATATTTACCCAGGCGTGGTCAATGATATTGTTGGGACTGCCCAGCTCAAACCGGTATGCTTCGCCGGGCACGCCGGGCGCAAGACTGGCTTTTTTTGTGCCGTTTGAGGAGGAAAGATTATAGCTGATTAACTTATCATTGGTCGTCTACGGCCATAAGAGAGGCTGGATTGTTCTGTAAAGGGTACGGCTTTGATATTTGGCTCCGTGATATTGGATATACACGGCATCGGGATAGCTTCGATTGCCGTTCCCTACTGTAAGGTTCACTTCTCTACCGCTATCCATGATAATTTGAATTTGCCATGGTTGGCAGATGCCTTCTCTGTTCGGCCAATAGTTGTAACAAAACTGAATACCGCGCATGAATTCGGCAATCTGCGTCGGGTCATTCAGTTTGATCTGGCTGGCAGGTTTATTGCATATCATTATTATTTCCCGTATTTGCTCCGGCGAAGTATTTCGCAGAGTATGAATTCGGATCGCATCTCCGCTCCCTTTAATGGCGATCAGCAAGCCGACCGCGGTAAATATTCCCCCGAACACCAAAAAGAACCGACGCGAAACGCGATTATCGATTTTCCCCTTATGGTTCCGGGTTGATGACTTCAATAAAATTCCGGTTTTGTCAAGCAGTGTGCCCGTAAAAAACAGAAAGGCAAACGATGCCCATAAGAAAGGAGTTGTATCATAATATGGCTGAAAGACAAGCAATAATGCAACGACTCCCACAAATCCACCACAAAACCATGGCCAATGCCGAAAATTGATTTTTCGATAAATCTCATTTGCAAAAAAGCAGGTAAGGAATCCGAAACATATCATAAAAATACTTGTGCCACACCAGTCTCCAAAGATCCAGTAATATCCGTTGACGATCAATACCCAAATAATCAGCAAAATATCCCAAATGAGCAATGTTGCCGGAAATTTCTGCTTCTCCAGGCGCGGGGAAGCCTGAACCTCCTTTATTAGAGTCTTCGAAGGACGACTCAATATGACAATAAAACGGATCACGGCAAAAAACGAACCCAAAAGAGCGATGGGAATGATCCAATCCGGAGAATGGATTTTGTAAAGCGTCCAAACAAGAAGAATCGGGCAAAGCCAAAAGAAGGTTCGCAGAACAACAATCATTCTTTTTTCGGTCGGACTAAAAGTAGCCTCTTCCCCGGCAATTGCATGACAAAGCCAAATCAGGGGCCTCAACGAGATATCCAACAAGATGAACTGGCCGTGTCTCATTCTTTCGCTCTTTTCCCGCAGGCCTTCGAGTCTGTCACCCGGTTGCTTTGTTTTTTCTGATTGAGGTCGAATGATTGAAACGTTTTTATCGCCCCGGCGTTTAGCATTGTCGGGTTTATGATGTTTTTTACTGTTGTTTTGAACCTGCTTCAAGCTCCGCTCCTTTGTGGATCAGCGCTGCGATTCCATGCGAGCATCAGATATCTGCTGTTCGGAAATTACATCTAAAAAACAAAAAAAGCAAATTCATTGGCAAATTTTATCCAATTCCCAAACGCAGCCATCCTATAAAAATCGGTGAAACAGGCAAAAATATATATAGAATTTGACAACATGGCAAAAAAAATATCTAGTTCTCTACCAATGATTATAGGATTTCCGCGATTTCGACGATGCGTTTTTCGCGGATGCTGAGCTCGCCGGCTAGCGCGGTCAAAAGACTGTCGCGTCCGATTTCGCCGGTACAGGCCGGTGGGGTTCCGGTCAAAATGGATTGAGCAAATTCCCAGAGTTCGCACGCTCCGCCGGAATGCCCCTTGTCGGCCAATTCGTGGCTGATCTTCTCGGGTTCGATTGTTTCCACGTGTCCAGGGCGGCCGTCATAAAGAAAGATTTTTTTCAGATGAACATTGGCCTCCACCCAGCCGGCATCGCCAAGGACTCCGACCGGCAGGTCGCGGTTACCCGAAAACAGTGACAACCCCAAATTGGCGGAGCGTCCCGCCTCAAACTCTATATTCACCCAGGCATGGTCAATGATATTGTTGGGACTGCCCGGCTCAAACCGGTATGCTTCGCCGGGCACGCCGGGCGCAACCGGGCCGTTTTCACGAACGGCGAAGTTCCCGCCAATCGCATGCACGCGGGTCGGCAGAGCTCCCAACATCCACTGGAACAGGTCGAAATGGTGGCAATCTTTCTCTACCAGACTGCCGCCGGACGCGGCCTGGTCGTAACGCCATTCCCGTCCATTGCCGACGGGGAACGGCACCCGGAATTCGTGGCACCATGCCATACCCGGATTGCCGATTCGCCCCGATTCAATCAGCCGGTACATGGTCCGGAAAATCGGCGAATAGCGGTAAACCAATCCGACTTGAAGGGTTTTCCGGGCGCGGGCGGCGGCTTCGATAATGATATTGCACTCTTTGATCGAAAGCGCCATCGGTTTCTGGAGCAGTACATGGAGCCCGGCGGCAAACGCCGCACAGGCGTGCTCGGTATGCAGTTGGTTGGGGGAACAGATGATGACGGCGTCAAGATCGCCGCGTTCCAGAAGTTTCCGGTAATCGTCGTAACAATCCGGTGAGCACCTGAACCGGCGGCGGAAATAATCGAGCCGCGCCGGGGCCGGGTCGCACAACGCCCTGACCTCAAAAAGTTCTCCGAATCCCATGATGTCGTTCATATGCGTCGCCGCCATGTCGCCGGTGCCGATAAATCCAAGCCTGATCGTTTCTTTCATTGAAAAAATTCCTCTATTTTTTCTGCAGGAGAATCACGTCGCGCCAGAGACCGCCTTTGCCGCCGGAGTCGATCACTTTGACGGTCAGCTGGTGTTTTCCGGCGGGAGTCCCTTCGGGGATATCCACCTGGAACGGCTCCTGCCAGAGCAGGCCCACATCGCCTTCGTGGTGTCCATCGAGGTATTTGCCGTCCAGATACACCCAGGCGCGTTCGTCGGCGCCACCGAAGTACAGCGCACACGGTTTCCCGGCGGGAATGTCGATGGTGATCCGGTACCAGGCGGCCCCGTCATAATTCGGAAATCCTTGGTCTTCCCAGAACTTGCCGCTTTTAATGCTCGCCCATTTACCATCATCAAATTCTCTGGCGAACCATTGTTCCTTGTCGCCCGCGGCATCGGGGTCCGTTTTAAATTTCCAAGGTTCGCCGATGGTCTTAATCAGATTATATTCCTGTAATACCTGATTGAACTCGGTGTCCCGCTTAAAACTCTCATTCAACCGATTTTCCCAGCCATTGTACAAGGTGAGAAAATAACGGCTCACCAAGCGTTTGGGGATCAATTCCTCGCAAACCTTTTTTAAATCCGCGATAGCCTGACGGGTTTTCCGGTATTTTTCCGGACTCGGCTCGCGGTAGTAATCGTCGCCGCAGAACATGGCCAATGAATGCGCCGCGAGGCAGCGGATAAAATCAGCTTCGGCCTGTACCGCGCGCTGAGCTCTTTCGTTCCCGGCGGTACGATCCAAAGCGCTGCGGATATTGGCGTTCAGGGCCTCGATTTCGTCAGGGGCAAAGTACGGATGGGTGCCGGACGCCATTCGTTTCCATTTGGATTTGTCGCTCAAAATGGCGGAAATCATTTCGTAATTCCGCAACATGGCGTCGCCGCCGGCGTCGAAAAGTTTATCATAATAATCACGCCGCATCGCCTCTTCATCGAACCACGGATTCCAAGCCATCCGGGAGCCGAGATATTGAAGGTAAGCATCGGCTCCGGCCCAGCTCTCAAATGATTCCTGGTTGCAACCCTGGATCTTGAGTATGTCGAAAAAACGAAACGCCGTCAGCAGCGCTTTTTCGTTGTTGAAAGCATAACGGGGCCCGAGGTGATGATAGGTATAAAGAACCATGTTGCCCTTGGTCAGGCGGCTCCAGCGCAGGATGTTGAGCCCCGCGGAACATTCCCACGGCAGCAGATTGGGGTCTCCCGGCGCATAGCAATAATACACACAAATCCCGTCCCGCGGCAATACCTTGACCGGCGGCGCGGTGGTCACTCCGTATGCATACGTCATTATCCCTTTGCCGGGATGGCGCTTCCGGATTTCGTCCAACACGTTATTGATCAAATTAATGTTGTTTTCCGAGGCGGAGGCCAGGTTGCTGCCGCTCGGGTTCAAGGCCAGACAGGCCGGACACTGGCACCACAACCGCGCACCGTCTTCCTGAAACAACGGAAACATCGGGTAATTCGGATGACGCTGGAAATAGTCGTCCGCCACTTTGCCCAGCTCAGTCACCAGTTCGGGATTGGTGGTGCACAGCTGCGCATGTTCATAACGCCATTTGCCGGTGCTCCGTTCAAAACAGAAATATTCGGGATGCTTCTCAAAATACTTTTTCGGCGGAATCATCCGGTGAAAATTATGTCCCCGCATTTCTTCAAAAGGAATACCGCCGCCGCGGATACGATAAAATTCCTCTACCCATCGGCGATCGGTAATGCGATCCATCTCCAGATTGAAACGGTTTTTTACCGCCCAGTCGGCCACTTCGCGCATATGTTCCTGGGAGCCCGGCTGACGTACGAAACTACAATACTGCGGCCGCCGATAGCTCATGTCGGGAGCGGAAGCGTCTTTGAACAGCGGAAATTTCAATTCCCGATTCGCCGGCACTACTTCGCCGTAATCGAAAGGAACCAGCCAGCGGACGCCCGCCGCCTTTTCCAGGAAGTCATACACCGCATAGATCAATCCCCGCGGTGAATCGCCACGCAAATACAAGTTCTTTCCATCGGTAAATTCCCCGGTAAACCCCTCGCCGCTTTTTCCTGCCGCAAGCTGCAAATGAATATTCTTCTCTCCTGAAGTGGTATTTACCGGGAATGCGTTTCCGGTAACTTTCTCCAAATATTTCGCCAGCTCGGCGGCCGCGAATTTCTCCGTATCTCCGGCAGCCGTGTCCAGTACGATCGTAAATCCGGTCGCCGCCACCGCGTCCGGTTTGATTACTTCCCTGAAACGGAAAGGAATGAAGCGCGAATGCCCGGCGATTTCATTCACGACCGCCTGCATTTCGGGATCAAGGGCGGCCCCAGTGTCGGTCAGCGCAAAGTTTTTGAACGACAGTACCGCCGCTTCCCGGACCACCGGTTGCATCGTCAGCAATTTACCTCCTTTGCTCAAATCGATTTCGCAGTTCGGAGTGCCTTTGGCGTAAGCGAACGCCCCCTTCCCGGCGGAAGTACGGTGGACCGTCGTCAATCTGAGGGAGTAATTCCGCCATTCCGGTCCGATTTCGACGATCGAATAGAAAGAGGCTTCGTTCTTCGGCTCCAACTCCCGGCGGATATAGAAAAACACCGAGTGAATTTGGCCGTCGCCACTCCGGGCACTGAAATTGAGGAACTTCTGCCCGGTCAGGGTGATTTCCTGTTCCGCCTGTCCGACAAACCATGCCTGGCCTTTGCCCGGATCGAGAAAATTGAACTCGATTTCCCCATCTTTGATCTGATATTTATTTTCTTTATTCTGCCCTCTCAGGAGAGTCCATTTGAAGTTTTCCACATTCAACTCTCCGGCCTGTAAGGCCAGGAACAGGGCACAGAATAACCCCATGATCAATTTTCGCATTGTCTGCTCCTTGTCTGTGTTATATTATTTTTCTGATAAATTTACGGAATTATGTTTTCAGCTAAGCCTTGCTGATTAACGAATTTTCCGATACCGCCGTTGGCGCCGTTATACTGGGTCGCTCCGCGAGGCGCAATGGCTACATGTCCATCATAGAACAAGGAACTACTCGCCATTTTGTGCGGCAGCGACAGGCCGCCGGTAGTGGTGGTAATCCGGTGCGGTTCAATCAAGCAATACGGATACGGAGCACGCGTGGTACCGTTGATCCAGCGACTGTCCGCGAAGAAAATGAAAGTCGACGGCTGAACCCGGTATTGAATACTGCGCTGGTATTGCGTAAATTTCCGGAAATCCAAAAATCTTGGAGCGGTGACGCTGTTGTCGTCGGCAAGATAATTCCGGAATAACTGCGAGGCGTCAGTAGTCCAGTTCGGAGTCAGCATTCCATAGGTACAATATACATCCTTATAACCTCCCGGCGCGGTGGGACACAGGACGGAAGCCGCTTTTCCGACCGTGTACAGCGGCATGTAACGCTGCTGTGAAAAACAGTCATACCAGCTGCTGTAGCCGGCCGGTTTACTGGCCAGCACATCGCTGTTATCCCCCATGTAGGTAAAAATCGCCAGACTGCAATCCTTGACATTGCTCAAACACTGCGCAGCTTTGGCTTTATCGCGGGCGGCGCTCAGCGCCGGCAGCAGCAAAGCAGCCAGGATAGCGATGATTGCGATAACGACCAAGAGTTCAATGAGTGTAAATTTTTGTCTTTTCATGATTATATATCCTCCGTAATATTGATATTATCATTCATTCTCATATCTTTTTCCAACGATCCGAAAGTATTGAGCCGGTAAAATGTTTCGATTTCCCGCCGGGGGCAACCGCAACTGGCGTTGCGCCAGATTATCGGCTCCACGGTGATGCCGGCAAATCCGGCCCCGAGCTCTTTTCGCTCGATCCGGTCCAGCAGCAAATTGACAATGGCTTCGGCCTGGGGCCGGAGCGGCTGGATAACAGTACTCAGAGGAACCGGACAAAATTCTGTGAATGTGTAACCATCGCAGCCGACAATTGCGATATCATCGGGAATCCGCATCCCCCGGTCGGTCAGCAACCGCACAGCTCTGGCTGCCAGGTAATCATTTTGGGCAAAAATTGCTGTTGCCTTCAGCTCCTGGAGCCTTGCCAGCACTTTGTCGACCCGTCCGTCGAGTTCGCGCAAACAGATGATCTGGCGGTCATCGACTTTGATGCCGTGCGCCGCGTGGGCATCCCGCCAGCCTCTTTCCCGGTCATCGGTGTGAATACCCAGGAAAACCACCTGTTTGTGACCATGCTCCAACAGATGCTCCGTTCCGATATATCCCGTTTTCCAGCGGCAGATGCCCACATCATACCCGCCGAGATTATTATTTGATCCGAACACATGCGGCACTGTCAGATTCCGTTCCAACTCAGACCGGCTGTCGGAATTGAGCACCACCACTCCATCCACCCCGCGCGAAACCAGTTCGATCAACGAGGCTTCGGCGGAGCAATGCCCATAATGACTGGTCAAGGTATTATAACCGTGGGAGGTCAGCAACGAGCAAATTTCCCCGGCCAGATGATTGTTCCACCCGGGAACCATTGAGGCAAGCAATCCGATCGCTTTGGTATGGCTGCCCGCCAAGGTCCGCGCCACCGTATTCGGCACATAATTCAGATCACAGGCCAGTTTCAGGATCGCCTCCTTCTTCACAGGCGACACCCGGCTCGAGCCGTTGCCGTTCAGAACGGTGGATACCACCTGCCGCGACACTCCCGCCAGCATGGCAATATCTTTCATGGTTACCGACATTACTTTCTCCTGTATTTCAATTCATCTGATTGCCCGCGCAATCATTATTAGTATAACGCCAGTCCGGGAAAAGTCAATAGCCCGCAATCACTTTCCGGAAAAATATTTTAGGAAACCGAATCGGTCAGTCGGGTTCGAGCTTGATTTTATTTGAACATGAAATATCTTACTGAAGGATGTTATTTTGACAACTGTAGCGTTCTCTGTCAGTTTTCGGCCGTTTGATTTCATTGAAACGGCAGGGGCGGCGATGTCGCCGCCTCTGAAAGAATTGGTTAGTTTCGCAATATGATGTAAATTCGCTTTGCGGCGATCCACACCAGGCATTCGGTTTGGAACGAAACAGCAACGTCTCTCGTGTATCCAGGTTGCGCAAGCGCAACTTCCATACACTTCGAGGCATCGCAGTTTGTTCCAATTCCAAAGCCCCGGCCTGGCTCATCCGCAAATCGAAGTTCACAAAATGAGTTTTCAAGTGATGGAGAACGTTACAGTTTCTTATAAAAAAATGATTAAATGCAAACCGAAACAACTTGAGCTGATACCGATAATTCGTTCCGTCGATGAGTTGGCCGGGTATTTGCACGTCAACGAAAAGTTGCTGTATGCCATATCCAATCATCCTCACCGTTGGTATCGGATTTTCAAGATTCCCAAACGGAACGGCTCTGAACGTATTATCGAAGCTCCGGAGAAATTATTAAAACGGATTCAGCTCTGGATTCAAACGAATGTTTTATCGTGTTTCGAGGTCAGTCCTTATTCTACCGCCTTTACTCCGCATCGCAATATTCGCAACAATGCGCTGTTTCATGTCAATCAAAAAATAATTCTGAACTGCGATGTCCGAAACTTCTTTCCTTCGTTGAAAAGCGCTTTGGTGTTTGATTTTTTCCGTCAGGCGGGTTACGCTTCCGATGTGAGTATGATGCTGACCCGGCTTTGCACGCTGTATGGACATTTGCCGCAAGGAGCCCCTACCAGCCCATTGCTTTCCAATTTACTGCTGCTTGCCGTCGATGAAGCGTTGTCGGAATGGGCAGGATTGCATGGTCTCCGTTATTCCCGATATGCCGATGATGTAACCTTTTCCGGAGAAATTGACGCGGCATTGCAATTCGAAATAATCGGAAAAATCAAGCAGGAACTATCTACGCTCGGATTGAAATTGAATACCGCCAAAACAAAACGCTATCACCACGGTCAAAGACAGCTTGTAACAGGATTGGTTGTCAACACCCAGGTCGGCGTGGCACGAGAAAAGATTCGGGAGCTTCGAACCTGGTTCCACTTCCTGGAACTGAAAATCCGTCTGGATGAGTTTTATTATGACTCCGAGGAATTGGAATATTGGCTTGGAATGGTGAATTATTACCGCAGCATTAATTGCAACAATCTCCATCTTGAGGAATGGCGCAATCGATTACTGGAAATTAAGAGCTTATACCGATAGGGACAGCATCATTTACTGCACTTTGTCCTCTGGCACCCACCGCTCTAACGCTTTGTTCAGTTTGACCAGTTCGATTGGCTTGGACAAGTAATCGCTGAAACCGTTTTCCAGGAACA
>JAVBRM010000195.1:0-32306 GCA_031548025.1 Victivallaceae bacterium
CACAACTCATCTCCAGCCGGGTTCCCGAAGCTGTCAAGCCTCAAACGGAATAATAGGGAGCGAAGCGAACGGTTATGCCGGATTGCGACTTGACTGCGCAGGGGTTCCGGCTACGGCGTGGCACAAACCGACGGAGAACCAAAAAATGGCTTTCCGAGAATTGAATTTGAAAATTTTGGAAAAGTTCTAATCTGCATATTGACAAATCGTGCGATGAGTATTATAATATCAAAAGTGGCTGAAACAATATACAAAATTGGACTGTTTTGATAAATATGAGAAAATCACTGATCGCCAAAGAACAGATTTATAATTATATCAAGCACCAACGTCAAACCGGCGAATTCCGCCTGAAACCGGAACGTGCGCTGGCCGGTGAACTGGGCTTTTCCCGTGCCACCATCGTCAAGGTGCTCAATGAATTCGAATCCGAAGGACTGATCGCACGCAAGCCGGGCTCCGGCACGTTTATTCAGCCGGAGATCGGGGCAATAGCGAAGAAACCAGCCATCGCGGTAGTGATGCGCAGTGTTTATTATCGTTCTGATGAACATTTTCGGCTGATTGTCGACACCGTTTCCGAATACGCCGGAGAAAGAGGCCTTTCGATTCAGATTTTCGATAACCAGATCGACATGTTCGAAGCCAATCCAGACGACAATCCGCTGTTGAACGCCATCAAAGCCAAGCAAATCAACGGCGTGCTGATCACCAGCCGTCTGCCGCTGGCGATCATGCACCGGTTAAGCACTCTTTGCCCGGTAGTGGCGATCAACAATACCTTTGGCGACGGCAGTGAAATTTGCTGTATTTCCTGCGACTATTTCCGGGTCGGTTTCCTGGCCGGCAAATTTTTGCTGGAGCAAGGTCACCGCCATATCGCATATCTCACGGACGAGTTGAACCACCCCGAATCGGTGGTGGAGCTTTCCGGTTTTCAGGCGGCGCTGGAAATGGGCGGGGTAACCTTCAATTCGGATAATATTCTGGAAACCCGGCTCAATGCTCAGGTGGTTTGCGACCGGGTCGAAAAATTCTTCCGTAACGCCCCCTACACCGGGTGTTTCATCCGCCGCATAGACCGCCTGGCCACGCTGGCGCTGGCCTGGGAAAAGATCGGCTTCGACTGGCACGAGAAAATGCAGATTATCGGCGGCGGCAACTACCGTCATATCGACCGCCGCAACTGGAATGTGAATATTATCGACAACCGCCTGGAAGACATGTGCCGCATGGGGCTCGACACACTCGCTGAAAAATTCACCGGCGGCGACGACTCCGGATTCTGCCTGAAACTGCTTACACCGTCTATGCTTGAACTCAATAACCGAACTCTAAACAAGAAGGCCGTTTTATGAAAACGAATCGATTAAAATTCACCCGAATCGGAAGAACAAATTTTACACTCATTGAATTGCTTGTAGTTATAGCGATTATTGCCATATTGGCAGCCATGCTGCTGCCGGTCTTGAGCAGCGCGCGCGAGAAGGCACGCTCCACCAAATGCCTGAACAATATGAAGCAATTGGGGGTGGGTTTCCAAATGTATGGGGATGATTATGAGGACTGGGCCGTTTCGGCGCTGGATATCGGTTTCGGAAGCGCCGGGGGCAAAACGTGGGCGGACCGTTTCGTCGAAGCCAAATATATCGGCGATCTGAAAACCGCCCTTTGTCCCTCGGCAACCAGCCGACCGCCGAAGTTGACCCCTTATGAACTGAACACCGCTTCGGAACGGTACGCCAATTCCCGGGAAATAAGTATCGGCCTCAACGTCAAACTATTCGGTTATTTCCCCTCCAATGCAACTCCTCCACAAAAAAGAATGGATATTGAAAAATTCAGACCTCGAGCTCCCGATTTATTTGTTTTTGCCGATTCTTATCCCTTGATGGAAGGCGGCGCCGGCATGGCATTTCAATATAGTGAAATTCCGCTGAAAGGCGTCGCCAATGCCCAGGCATTCCGTCACGCGAACCGCAGCAATTATCTGGCATGGGGACTGAATGCCGGCTCTACCAGTCTGTCAGACCGCGGCGGTACGGCGGCAAGTTCCTCCCTGGAATGGAAACGCAAGCATTGCCAACCATATTATAATACCACCACCAAAAAACTTACCAGTTATTAATTGAGGATATCGGCAATGAAAAAAAATTTGGTTATAGGATTGACCGTTTGCATCATAACCATAACGGCAGCGCCACTGAAACTGGTAAATAACCACCAGGGCAATGCCGTGATAATTCTGCCGGCAAAGGCAATTTTAACAGAAAAATTTGCCGCTGACGAGTTGCAATATCATATTGAGCGGGCAACCGGCGCCAAACTGCCGATACAACTGGAAGGTTCCGGGGGTGATGACGGCAAATACCGGATTTATCTTGGCAACACAGAAGCAGCCCGCAATGCCGGGCTCGGTACAGATGACTTCGTCCCGTCCGGATATATAATCAAGACTGAAGACAACCGGCTCTTTCTATTGGGCAAAGACCGGGTGCGAAGAAATATCGGCAGCCATTTTGCCGCCGACTGGCAGGGAACACTGTTCGCGGTTTATGATTTTCTGGAAAATGAACTGGGCGTGCATTGGTTATGGCCCGGCCAACTGGGCGAGGTCATTCCGAAGCGAAATGAAATTATCGTCGGCGATATTTCCCGGCGGGGAAAACCTTATTTCCGTTCAACCAGGCTTCAATTGCGGCGTGACCGTCCCGGGCAACTATTAGGTTGGAGTTCGGTGGCAAATCGCGAGGCTTACAAGCGGGACCAACAAGTTTTCCTGCTCCGCCACCGAATCAGCGCAACCATATATTCAGATTACGGTCATGCGTTTACGAATTATTGGGAACGTTTCGGCAAGACTCACCCCGAGTATTTCTTTTTACTGCCCAATGGCAAAAGAGAACCATTGGAAGGCGATGCAACCGGACATGACATCGGCTTGTGTGTATCTCAGCCGAAACTGTGGGAACAGATTATCGCAGATTGGCAGAGAAGTCCGCAGCGCAATCCAGACAATATTCCATATCGTCCTTATCTGAATGCCTGTGAAAACGATGTTCCCGGGATGTGCGTTTGCGCCACCTGCCGCTCCTGGGACGCCGATGATCCGGCCTTTGCGGCCTCCCCTTACTGGAGCTTGCAGAAAGGTTATCCGTTGCGGCGACGCGGACGTTTCATGGGTTTAGCCAAGGTTGAGTGGGGCGAAGACGGGGTCTTGCCGGCAGGCAAGGAGCCGCCATCGGTTTCGGATCGATATGCCCGCTTTTATCTGGAACTCCTGAAAAAAGCCCGAGAGATCGACCCGAATGCCAAAGTCGTCGGTTATGCTTATGCCAACTATCGCCGTCCGCCGCAAAACGTCGCCATGGACCCGGATGTGATTATATCCTTCGTGCCGTCACTGTATTATCCTTATACGGAAAAGTTAAGCCAAACATTCCAGGAGGATTGGCTGGGATGGCGCGAGCGTGGGACCAGGGAGTTTATCTACCGTCCGAATTACATGCTTTCCGGGGCCAATTTGCCGGTGCTTTTCACACGCCAGATCGCCCGCGATATTGCTTTTGCCGCCAAGAATGGTGCTATTGCCACTTATTTCGATTCACTGACGGGAGTCTGGGCCAATCAGGGGCCCATGCTTTATACGCTGGCGCGCCTCCAGCAGTTCCCGGAAAAAGATCCCGCGGAAATTCTTGACGAATATTATGCCGGTTTCGGCAAAGCCGCCAGGGAAGTCCGCGCTTATTTTGATTATTGGACCGCGCGGTCCGACGCTGTGGATGCCGATACTTTCCGCAAATACTGCCTCGAAGAACGCGACAATGCCGGCAACTATGCTGGAACTTTCAAAAATTTTGTTCTGCTGTCGCACCGTTTATTTCCCCCGGAAAGCTTTGCCGAAGGTTATAAGCTGTTGGAGGCCGCCAAAAACGCCGCAGCAGGTGATGCAGACGCCTCCGCTCGGGTGGATTTCTTGTACAAAGGATTGAAAGACGCCGAGTTGACCGTGGCAGTGCGCCAGGCACAAAAAACGATGGAACTGCAACCGACGCCGGATCATAAAAAAGCTTTTGCAAAAGCATTTCAAACCATGGCCGAGTACCGGGCAGGCATCGAAAAAGATAATGTCTGCAATTTTTTCCATGCCGCGTACTGGGAACGCGTAGGAGCCGGCTGGCCGTGGAAGATCGCCAAAATATCCGAATAATTTAATGCAACGGATCATTTATGCAAAATAAAATTATTGATGTCATATGTACCGGCTCCCCGCTGGAAATGGGCCGCCAATACGGTGAACAAGCTCGGAATGAGATTCGTTGGAACGCGGAGGAGGAGACCAAAACACTACCCCCGGAGCAACTGGCGGTTTTCGCCGCCACCGCACTGCCGACGCTGGAGAAATTCGCTCCGGACGTGCTCGAGGAAATGCGTGGCATGGCGCAAGCCGCCAACGTGGAACTCTCCCGTATCCTGCGCATCAATCATGTAGATACCTTCGACGGCGAAAGCCGTTGCACACCGGTGATCCTGCGGCATTCCGACGCCGGCCTTATCGTTGCGAAAAACGATGATGCACCACCGCATGAAGCCTATCGGTTTGTTATCCGCAAGATTGTTCCGTCACGCGGTATCCCGGCGTTTTCAATAACCCGCGCGGGCTGGCTCAGCGGTCTGGACATGATGAACGCGGCAGGTTTGGCAAACACTCACGGTTCGGTCGGTTCGGTGTTCCCGCGGCCGGGCATGCGCCTGGACATCCGCCTTTATCTCTATATGCTCATGCAGCAATGCGAAACCATCGACTCATTGATGGAAAAACTGGAACAGATACCGTTAACCGGAAAAGGCTTCAGCATCGGCTGCGGCGATCGCAATGGCGAATGCGTTTTCATCGACGCCGCCGTACCACTGCTCACAGTCCGCTCACGAAACCGGGTATTCGATTATTCGACAAACCTGTATCAGGCACCGGGTCTCGAACATGCGGACCGGCGTTTCCCTGCCAAACGACACATTTGCCAATACCGCCAGGGCTATCTCCGCTGGATAGAGGAAACCCGTCCGCCGCAGACGTTGGCCGACCTGCAGGCACTGTTGCGAAGCCATGAACCATGGGCCCCTTGCCGTCACGGCGGTGCTCACCAATCCGTCACCAATTGGTCGCTGATCAACCTGCCGCAGCAGGGAAAATTGCTGCTGGCCGATGGTCCGCCCTGTCAAAACCATTACAAGGAATACTCATTTTGAACGTTCAAAAACTGCAATCGCACCTGGAAGGCGCCATCACTTACCTGACCGATATCGCCTGTAATCATGAAAATAACCCCATCGGCAGACACGGCGAGAAAATGCTGCTGGCTACCTGGCGCGGCGCCATCCGGGGCGAATATTACGCGGCGAACCGCGAATGGAATTGCCTCTGCCCGATCTGGCATACCGGACAGGCGGTAAAAGCACTGGTCATGGCGTCCGAAGCACTCAACCGCCCCGAGCTGTTGGAGGCTGCGGAATTCAGCGCAGGATTCGTCTTTGCCAACCGCATTATTCAAGGTGGTGACACCGGACTGATCCTGGCATTTGAGGACCACCCGGACAAGGTCAACACCTCGGCAATACTGGAATCATTGGACGGCCTGCTGCACCTGGGCCGCGCCACCGGCGAGACGAAATATCAAGAAGCTGTACTGGCGGCGCTGTACTGGATTCGCGACCACGCATGGAACCCGCATGACAAACTGTTTTATGACCTCTACGACCCCTATCAGAAATATTTCGCGTTTGGCATCAGGGCCTCGCAAAATCGCCCGTTACTTGATGACGCCATGTTCCTGAAAGGCTGGCTGCTGACCGGCGATGACACCTTGAAAAAGATCGCCCTCGACACCGCCGACACGCTGCTCGAAACGGAAGATCCCCCCGGTAACTGGGCCAAATACATCCCCTGCCTGAACAATACTATCCATCCGCGTCACGCCTATTGGTGGGGTATGCCGATGCTGGATCTCTACGAAGTTACTGGTGACGAGCGTTATCGCGAGTGTTTCATCCGGGCAGTTGATTGGTACCGCAAAGCGGTCCGGCTTGACGGCGGCTTTATCCGCGGCACCGCCATTGATTTCAATACCGATTCTTTCGGCCATGCCACCAGCGGCAGCGCCTGCGCCGCAATCATATTCATGCGTTATCGGAAATTCAGCGGTGACGACTCAGTCACAGAACTAATCGAAAGATGCCTCGATTACTGCTGTTCCATGCAATTCACCAATCCCGCCGACCCGAATCTGAAGGGAGCCATTCTCGAGAAGGTCCGTCCGCCGAACGGCACTGACCAATCTCCATATCATATCCGGGACCTCGGGACGATCTTCTTCATCCAAGCCGCGTCGCTATACCTGAAAAATCATTGAATTGCCGGGCCGCTGGCGTTGTCGATGCCGCGTTGGATTTCGACCTTAAAGGCGCGTGGAGATTTTCCATTGTGTAAATGGAAAAAGTTGGAAAAAGCGAATGGGGTCTTGAATCCCATATGCACGGAGATTTCTCCGACATTCATCTCGGAAAATTCCAGAAGCTGCCGGGCAATCGCCGCCCGCTCCCGGTCGATCAACAGTTTGGCACTCAAGCCGCACTCCTGGCGCAGCAATTCGGACAGCCGTCCGGGAGAATAACCGCACAAGCGGGCCAGTTCCACCACTTTTACCGGCTGTCCGTGGCGGCTTTGAACAATCCGCCGCAATTTCCGGAGCAAGGGTGACTGTCCCGTAGAGGTCCCCAGCAAATAGCGCTGGAAAATTCCGGCCAGCAGCGATTCAACCAGCAGCAAATACGAATCATCGCTGCCTGCGATATTTTCGCCTTCCCTGATTCTCGCCTGCGGAAAAGTCGCGGTCAGCAACTCTCTTATCGCGTTGATACAAGCGTGACTCTCCTCCGACTTGTCCACATGAACCACCTGACTGTCGCTTAACTCGACACCGTGCAATTCCAGTTTAAATGAAAAACCGACACATGGCTCGTTGTAATATTTCAGCAGATGTTCGCAGCCCGGCGGAACAAACAGCAATTCTCCGGAGCCCAGCTTGACTTCACGCCATTTGTCCGCGGTCTGGAAAAGCGCCCTGCCCGACTCAATCATATTAAGCTGCCAGAAGCGATGAGCATGCAGCGGAAGCTTCAGGCTCCGGTCGTTGCGATGGTAATCCCATAGACGCAACTTGACAAAGACTACTGAATTCCGACCGACGGCCTCATCCTCTACGCTGCACGGAGACTGGTTTTTCAATTGAACCTCTTCCACAGATTCAAATAGCGCTGCGGATCCTCCGCTGGATTTTCCAGAATTTTCACCAGCATCGCCAGCAGCTTAACCCGCGGATGCTCCCGCAACGGCAACAATATCTCCGGCATCCGGTAAAGATATCCCATGGACAATACGGCATTTTTCCACACCACTCCCGGTGATTCGGTATGGTTCCTGGACAATTGCCGGGCCGCATGATAGGGAGAACTGCTCCCTTTGCCGTGCACCATCTTCAAGAACAGCACCACGGTCTGGAAAAAAATCAACCGCATTTCGTCCCAATTCTTTTGAAGTTCTTCAAATGAACCGTTGTCGGACGCGTCAGGCCGGTACTTATATTCCAGCGCCCGTTCATAAAATTCAGTCAAAACCGCCCCAGGCACCAGATTTTTTACGGCGACCAGACGATCCATGCCGCTTTGCCGGTAATCATGCGAAGCGATCAACAGAGCGTCACCGCATCCCAAAGCCGCCTTATGGATATTGCGCCGAATAAATTCCGAATCGACTTTGCCCTGTAATTTCCGGCGGCTCAGCAACAACCCGGTTCCGCGATTGAGCAACAACCGCGCCCCCTCGCGCCAAGGCAATTGTTCCAGCGGAAACACCGGAGCATCGGCGAAAATATCCCGATCTCCGAAAATCACCTCATAACCGGCAAACAACTCCTGCATCATCAACGTGGCACCGTTCTTGTGAATTTCATGCAAACCGGATACGATACTGAAATCAATATCGATGCCGAGGATTCCATGCCATTTTTGTGAAATCGCCGCAAACATGCCGCTGTCGATTTCCTCTTTCGGAATAACGAAAAAGTCGAAATCATTATAGGGCTTGCCTTCCGCGGTTACCCCGCCCTCGCCCCGGCCATATCCGCCGCCCAGGACCACAGCCCGGAGCTTACCGACCTCCGGCAATGATGCGATATCGGCGGCAATTCCCGCCATGGCCTCGGCAATATTTTTTTCAGCGTTGCTATCACCAGAATAAGTGAATTTATTCATAATTCGTCGTGATACGCCTGCTGCAGTTTAAAGATATTTCCAATTTCCCGCTGACAGGCTTCCGCGTCCAGCTGCTTGGCGGCGTTGTTCAAGGCATTGGTAATTTCCAACAGATCATATGCTCCCATATTTTCCGAAAAGCCCTTCAGGGTATGAGTAACGGTCCTCAATTTGGCATAATCGGGTACGGGCTTTCCTTCCATCGGCTTCAGGTCTGCGCAACATTCATCAAAAGACTGAATAAATGCCTCGAGAAATTCTCCACAATCCTCTTCTTCCAGCTCGAGGATGACTTTCAGGTGTTCGATAATATCTTTCTTCATGAACGTTCAGCTCCTTTTTTAATCACGAAACGGGTCTCATTCAAGCCGCAATAGCTGTCATATGATATATAATCGGTAATCGAGTGGAGAATCTGCATCCCCCTGCCCGAAGTGGCATATTCGTTGGGTTCGGTCGGTTCTTCATCGGACTTCTGGCTGAAATTCCATTGCGAACCATGCTCCAGCCCTCTTATGATCAGCGTATCGTCTTTGCTCTCCATACTGATATAGATCATTTCCTGTTTCTTGTTGGGCTTGTTTTTGCCATGAATGACCACATTGTTCAAATACTCATGCACCAGCAGGTCTATTTCAGCCCCCTGCTTGATATCGACCGCCATGCCGGCAAAATCTTCCGCCACCGTCGCCACCATCGATAATTTGGGCTGGAACAGATGTTGTTTCAAGTTCGGGTTATGGCAATTTTTCGTCAAGGCGACAATCGTAAAGTCGTCCGGAGCAACGTTGTAATCCATTTTTTCCAACATATCTTTGACCCGGTACGGGAAAAGCAGACAGTCGGTATCCATAAAAATGGACTGGACGATTTCCCGGTAATTTTCCTCTTCCAACGCTTCGTGCTGTTCGTTTTCGATATCAAACACTCCGTCAGTCATGAACAGGAAAATAGTATCATCCTTGAAATCGTAATCGCAGTTGTCGTCTTTCGAATACTCAGAATCCTGGAACCAGCCGATCGGCAGACCGCCCTTGTTTTCGCTGGCCTGGAGAACGCCTTCCGAAGGCGAACCGAACAGCATGACCGGATGCCCTGCCGATTGCAGAGAAACATGATTTTTTTCAAAATCGAAAATCGCCGCCATCGCGGTCATATAAGTGGAACTGCCCAGTTCTTTGCAGAAAAATTGATTCAGGGCATTCAGCAATTCATGCGGAGCGTATTCTTTTTCGCGGATCGTTACTTTCAGCCAGGCTTGAACCGTCGCCATATACAAAGCCGCCGAAACCCCGTGCCCGGCGATATCGCCGACAAACAACAAATATTTGGCGTCGCTGACCTGGATAATTTCAAAAATATCGCCCGACACATGCATGGAGGGCTTATAAATCGACGATATGATCATATGCTCGTCAATCTTGCACCATTCCGGCAGGAGAATCCGCTGCAGGTCGCCCGCCAGCTTCAATTCACCTTCCAGCTTGTTGCTCCGCTGTCTTTCCACGTTGCGAATGCGATGATTGGCCACGACCTGTTTGATCTTGTTGATCAGGGTCTTCTTGTCGGTAACTTTATTCAAATAGAACGTATTGCTGTCCCAGACAATCTGGTTCAGCATCTTCATGCTGCCGTCTTCCACCATTGAAGTCAGGAAAATAATCGGCCTTTCCATATCAACTTCGCGGATTAGCTTCCTGAGCTCAAAACCGTCAATGCCAGGCATGATAACGTCCAACAGCACCACATCGAAGAATTCCTGTTTAAATAACTGCAATCCTTCCAGGGCATTCGTGGTGGTGACAACTTTAAAGTCATCACCCTTGAGGGAGCCCTTTAAAATCATCAGGTTCGCGACCGCATCGTCAACCGCCAATACTCTTATTTTGTTATCCATCACAATATTTAAACTCCTCTTGCATGTCCATTAAGCATTAATATTGTTGAAATTATTGTTATTTCAATGGGCCGAATCCCAATTGAAGCCGGTAATTCTGAAAATATTTCCTTATGCACCTTATGTTTTGGCGTCCTCTGCTCCGGACACTCTTGCGAATTGGGATTTTATCAATGAAATAATCTCCTGGCGTTCGTCTTTTCTCAAAAGCAAAGTAAACACCAGAATGCCGAATATACCCGAAGTAATGCTTGCCCCGATTGCTATGGTCAAAAAATTCCCCAGTTGATCTTCCAGATAGTGCTGCATATACAAGCTCAGCAACGCTCCGGGTATCGCCAGCAGGGCCGGAAATAAATACACTTTCCACATGACCAGCAGAAAAGGAAGCTTCAGCGATCTGAACACGATCGGGAAAAGTACCAGAACGTTTATCCCGAAGTTGATCAGCAAAGCATCCCAAAGCACACATTGCACCCCGAAGCGCCCGATCAAGGCAATATTGAGCGTCAGATTCAGCACCGCCTCGATCATCACCATATAGGATAGAATCTTGTGACGGTTGGCCATCAGCAGATATGAATGCACCACCTGCCGCGTCGTCAGGCTGATAAACATATAAATCAGATAAATTCTCGACAAATAAAATATATTCGGGTCGTTGACATTGAACAAGACGATAATGGCCTCATCCACAAAGATAAAAGCCGGCAGCATGAAGAATATCCCCAGCAGACTGTTGCCGCGCATTGACTTCCAGATGAACATGGATAATTTCCGTTGTTCGTCTTTCGCATGGAGCGCTGCCGTAATCGGCCGGACATTCTCCTGGTATTGGGAACCGGCCAGATAACACAATTCCGCCAGCCGCCCGGAAATCTGGTAGAGCCCCACTGCCGGCAGACCGCTGCAAATACTGATAACCAGATAACTGCTCTTGGTCAGAATCAGTTTGGCGATCGAGGTCAGGTAGACAAACCAGCTGAAACTGGCAACCTCGCGCCAGGTGGGAATATCCACCTTGAAAGAGAGGCGAAAACCCGGAATCTGTTTGGGAATGAGCAGCGCCATCGATAAATTGGTCCCCAGCCACAGACATATCGTCAGGACAATCAGGGAGATTACTTTCCCCCCCAACAGCAATATCGATATGGTCGCGATCAATTCGATGATTTTACCGATCGAATTAACATAATTGCGCAGATAAATTTTGCGCAACCCCACCAGGATTTCCGGAAAAATCCCGGTCGGAAACGCGATCGCGGCTCCAAGGGCAAACAACAGAAGACACTTGCGGCAATAGTCCAGTTTATCCGGCTCGGACAAACTGAACAATTGTTCCGAAAAAAACGATCCGAAATAACTGACAACGATAATCGCAAACGCCACCAGCACATGAAACGAAAATATCGCCGAAACAATTGAATTGTATTTCTTGATATTGGTTTTATACAGCTCGGACGAGGTGTATTTCTGGACTGAAACGCCGAATCCGAAATCCAACAACAAGGCATAAGCGAAAATAGCCCACAGCAAGGACCAGAGTCCGTATCCCCCTTTCCCCAGGTATTCGATCATCCAGCGGGTCACCAGGATCCCCTGAATGAAACGGACGATTACCACCAGGTAATTGGTTACTGTGTTTTTAAATAAGAAATGGCTCATTTACTTGCTGAATTTCCGTTTTAACTTCTTCATGGTTCTTTTCTTGAAATTTTTAGCACGCATGAGCGGCTGGGCAATCGGCGACATCAACGCGCTCAGCCATTTATTTTCCCGCCGCAGGGTATACGGCCTCGGCATCTTGGGTTCATAACCATTGGCCACGGCCCAGTCGACGATATCCTGAATCAGGTCGTAAAAACGCATCGCCTTGGAATTCCACATGAGCCACGGTTTGGGATTGTACTGATAGCCGAAATGAATATAATGCGCCCGGCTCTGATCGTCCATCTTATAATTCGCGGCAAATACCGGCGCGTCTTCGGCAAACAGAGTCACCGCGTTCAGCACGGATTCATCGGTCTGGAAATATGCGGTATTGCCCCGGTCGACAATTTCCACGTCAAACGGCAGGGCACTCAACATCAAATCTTTCCATTTCTGCAAAAACGGCTTGTAAGACGAATGAATTCCCACCAGGGCCGCGGTACATCCGTAACGGCGCGCGGGAGTTGTTTTTTCGCCCACGTCGCGCTGCCAGACATCCAGAATACGCTGAGGTATTTCAAGAGGATTTTCACCGGGCAGACGCGGATAAAGAGTGACCAACTCCTCCGGCAGACGGCTGCGGACAAAAAGTTCATTCTTCTGGCCGGTCAATATATCCGAACAATTTCCGCTCAATACGCCGTCGCAGTCGATCCAGGTAATGAATTCCCCCTCCGCCCTCATCATGATTTCAGGTTTCTGACAAGTCACATTGCGCTTGTCATTGCCCGGCAGCGCCACCGTTTTCACACCGGGAAATTTACAGATATCTTCAATCCATTCATCCGTCCAGTTAAAAGTCCCGATCAAAATCGGCTCATCCATCCCGGATTTTCGAATTGACGCCACCAGCAGCCAAACACCCCAGGCATAATTCATGTCACTGGCAGTAACGATGGTATTATTATTCATGCTTATTCATCTCCTGAATTAATATCATTAAATCTTTTTTTCGATTAACAAGTTCCAACCGCCGAGAAATTTTTCCCGCGAGTATTTTTCCATTACCAGCTTCCGCCCGTTCTCTCCCATTTGAGCGGTCAGCTCCGGCGCGCTCAAAAGCCTGTCGATCGCCCCCGCCAAGGCCTGAATATCCCCGGGCGGCGCCAACAGCCCCGTATCGCCGTCAATCAAGTATTCACCGATTCCGCCGACATTGAAACCCACCAGCGGAATCCCCTGCGCCAAAGCCTCCGGCCCCACCAACCCGAACGGTTCCTGCCAGCGCCACGGCAACACTTCCAGATACGCCTGAGCGAAATACTGTTCCGGCGTCCTGACCCAGCCATGAAACCGAACCTTATCGCCAAGCGGAACCGCCATGGCCTTCAGATTATTTTCATCATTGCCATTTCCCAGAATATCCAGGACGCAATCGTTTTTCACCAGCGGCAAAGCCTGAAGCAACTGGTCAACCCCCTTCCCTTTTATCAACTGCCCGACCACCAGCAAATGCGGGGTCGTCGGCTTGACTTTCTCCTCTTTGATCCTGTCGTCAATACTGATCGCCGGCGGAATTATCGCAATCCGGCCCGGCTCGATTCCCTGCCGCACCAGATTATCACGCATGAAACCGGAAATCACAATGAACTTCTCGGAAGTCTTTATTTCCGTCCACAATTTACTGAATGACAGGCCGCAAGCGGTCAGCAACTCTCCGGCTTTCCGGGGACGCCGGATCGAAGAACATAAAGTACAGCGCAACCAGGAATAGGATTCGCGGCAGTTATTCCGGGTAAACGGACGGTAATATGAGCGTCTCGGGCAATAAAACTCATGATCATGAACAAATATCACCACCCGGTAGTGTTTTTTGATTCCCCGCAGAATTTCCGCCGAACGGATTTTATGCACCACCACCAGATCATAAGACGGCTTTTTTCTCATCAAATCGGCGTAAGATATGGAACCGCTGAAGTTTGCTCTGAAAACCATCTCATCCTGAGCTTTGGCGAAACACAGGCAATCAACCTCATGCCCATCCTTCCTCAGCAAATGGGCGCTCTGGGCCATGTAACGCTCAATTCCGCCGACAATTCCACAATATTCGCTGACAAATAATAATTTAGCCATTTGACACCTCTTCATAAAAATCAAGAAGCCGTTTGGCTACGATCTTCCAATCATATTTATTGACGATTTCCCTGTAGGCTTCACGGCAGATATCGCTGCCGCGGTCCGGGCTCTTCTCATACGCCGCCAACAATGAATCCAGATTGTCCGACTCGAATTTCACCCCGTTTCTTCCATCGACAACCAACCGCCCCAAGCCCCCGATATTCGACGCAATCACCGGCGCTCCGGAACTCCAGGCCTCCAGGACCACAATACCGAACGGCTCATGTCGCGAAGGAATGATAAAACGGTCCGCCTGCAGATAAGCGGCTCTCAAACGTTCATCTTCCGGAGAAACCCCGGGAAGGATGGTTATTTCGCCGGCAAGATTTTCACTGGCGATTTTCGACTTCAACTCATTGTAATACCACTCCTGAGTCGGCGGACCGATCATCAGCAAATGAACCTTTTGCCCCCTCTCTTTCAGAACTTTCACCAAATCGATCAGCAACAACTGGTTTTTCTGGAAATCAATCCGTGAAATATTGAGCAGCAAACGGGTATCCGGGGTCAGCTTCAACTCCTTGCGCCAGTCGAAATCAGACGGAACCGCAAATTTTCTCGGCGATACCCCGTTCGGTAAAAAACAAACCTTCTTATCTGGAAATTTCGCCTTCAGTCCTTCCAGTTCATTTTCTCCGACGCAAACAATTCCCCGTGCTGTTTGAAAAGCATCACGCCGCAACCGGAAAATACGCTCAATTATCCCTCCGTACGGCAATGTATGTTTCAAAGGCCTGGCCAACTCTTCCCGCTCCTGAATCGGCACATCCAGCAAACCGCCGTGCAGAGACAAAACCAGGGGAATATTCTTTTTCGTTGCCACCCGGGCGGACAATTCAGCCAGTCGCCCGAGGTTATGGCAATGAATCAGATTGAAGTCCGAACTCTTAAGATAACTTTCCAACTGAGGAACAAACGGATTGCCGCCTTTTTTATCCAGAACTCTCTTTTTCTCTTTTGACAATGGAAAATACGGATAAAAATAATCGAAACGGCGCACCACCGTTGTGTTATAGCACTCCATCGGAGTCCAGCACAATGCGTTCGTAGCCAGAATCTCGGTTGGAGCTCCCTTCTCATTGAGAATCTGCGAGGTATTCCATACCACGTTTTCGGTGCCACCCCATTCGGAGAAAGTAAAACGGCGAATCACCTGGGCTGTTTTCATGCGGAAACCTCCTTGCGGTAATAATCCCGCTCGCCCGCATATGCAAAGTAGCGTTGAATCAGCCGATAGCGAATTCCCGAAAACAGGCAAGCCAAACGATGTTCCCTGCCCATAAAAATCACATCACGCATCATTTCCGTTCCGGTACTCAGCACCATCCGGCAAAACGAGGGCTTACGCCGGTAAAGCTGACCGTTGGCCCGCCCTTCATTATAGAAACGTTTTTTCAATTGAGGTACCGTGTAATTATGCGAATGTTCCACTTCCGCCCCGGCGGCATAGACTATCTTAAAGCCGGCGTTCTTGATCCTGAATGACCATTCGATATCCTCGGAATATTGAAACGCCGGGTCAAATGGAAACTTCTTTGCCACTTCCATCCGGCATGCCGACGATACCAGCGAAAACATATGAAACCATTGCGCCGCGACCGTGCCGTCGCCGAACGCCCGCAAATTATCTTTTTTGACCAGGACAAACGCATCCGGACGCGATAACTGGTTGCCAAATGTCACCCCCACCCTGGGATTATTCAGTGGACGGGTCAATTCTTCCAGACAATTATCATGCTGCGGAATCGCATCGGAATTGTTGAAAACGATAATATCCCCGGTGGCTTCTCCCACGGCGCGGTTCAGCACCCTGCCGGGATTATAAGGCAATCCGTCATGCGGCACAATCCGGATTTGCGGAAACTCCTTGATTATCGCCAGCGTTCCATCTGTGGAAGCGTCGTCAAAGCTCAAAAGCTCCAGCTCGGCCGAAGTTTTCTGTGAACACAACGCCGTTAAAGTCCGGCGAATAATGCTTTCATCGTTGTGGGAACGAATAATTACACTGATTTTCATTTCTTCCCCTTTCGAAGGTCGTCAGCCTCTATTTTCATCAAATCGAAAAATTCAGCAATTTTTGCCGGAATCAGCGGAGGCTCTTTTTCCGTCATCAGACACGCGGTCGAATCCTTGTCCTCCGGAGCATAGCCATGCATTCCGGGAATAGCCGCGGATCCCATATCGGAAGGAACCATTTGAACTCCGACATCCAGGAGAAATATCTCATCACCATACTTCTTATCGGCAAAATTGATCTCATAGGCCTTTTTCTCATCCTCAGACAGCCAATGCCCCGGCTCCCCATCCATGCACCGCATCAAATCCTCACGAGCTTCCGGCTTCAAAAACCATATTCTCAACATTGTCGAGTCATAAGATACAATATAATCCCGACCGAACTTGTACGGTTTCGATTCCAGCCTTTTCCTCAGATCCACTTTTCCGGCCAAGGGCGTCATGCCATGATCCGAAAACAGATAAAAGCCCACATCATCATATTTTTCATGAGCCAGAGCCAACAATTCCCTGACTTTTCCGGCAAAATCCTTAAAACGGGAAGCAACCGTTTCCGGCTCATGGACATGAAAATGCAACATACCGTCCAAACCGGCAGTATAAATAAACAGAAATTCCACTTCCCCTTGCTCCACCCACTCCATGGCCTGCTTTATATTATCGGCGTCACTCTTTCGCCAGTCCGAAATTCGAAAGTTCACTCCGGCCTCGGTCAGCATATCATATATATTTTTAACCGGAGCCAACCCCCCTGGCGCGAAAATATCCTTTTTCTCGCAGTAGTCAAAGAACGGCAGCCGATTATAGGGAACCTTGTACAAGTTGAAATACCCGGTATACTTTTTCCAGCCCGCAATCAACCGGCTCACCCGGTTGCGAATCCTGTGATTATTGAATATCACCTCAGGATGAAAAAAGAAATGTATATATTTGAAAAATTTAAATGGACTTTCTATTGACCGGAAGAAAAAGCTGAAATGCCCATGGGATGTCGGGGGCTCGCCACTGAGTATTGTCGGCACGGCCGTAGAGGAGTATCCGAACTGAGTGCGAACCGGATAACGGCAGACAAGCTCATTTTCCATGAACTTATACTTTTGAGCTAATTCATAGCCCAAAGCATCGGAAAACAAAAATATTTTCACCTTCCCGGCCATTCGGAGATCAACCTTTCATAAACATGATTCATAAAAAAACAACTAAGTAATATATATTGTCAAATAGAAAAATTCAAGTTCATACCCGATATCGCTAAAAAAAAATCATACAATTATACTAAAGTATACTTTAACGAATTCGTCTTTCATGACAGTAAACGAAAAAAGCCGGACATTCATCCGGCTTTAACTTCACGATTGGATACGGAATATTATTTCTTTTGAAATTTTTTCCGTCCTACCATGGCAGCTCCCCCCAGAACCAGTGCGGCAACCAATCCGGGAAGCGGCTGGCCACTCGGAGCGGCCGGCGACGATCCGGGCGGATTCATCTGGTCAAGAACACTGTAGTAGGGATTCATGGTATTCTGAAGGAAAGGCTGTACAGCATAACGCATGAAATGATTCGGCTGAATAACGCCATCGGCAGGAGTTCCTTCGAACATCATATCCGACCAGTAAATCTGCCAACTGGTATAAAAATTACCGTCGGTAACGTTGGTCTGGCGACTGTTCAAACCATTCCAACTGCCGGTGGTGGCGCCTTCCTGTACTCCATTCACATCATCATAGCGCACAAAATACAAACCAATCTGATCTCCGGCGGAAAATTCACCAAGATACTTCATAGTAGTACTCCACGCTGCCGGAAGGTCGGTATTATAAGCCCAGGTCACATCGGCGCGAGTCGGATTATTGCTCAAAGCAGAATCATAATTATACCAGCCAACAGTATAATTGGAAAAACGGTCGCCGCCGCCGCCCTGTTCACTGACAAACAGAGAACCCGAGCCGCCAGTCACATTGATGATATACCCGCCGTCCGACAAGGCTACCATTTCGTACTGAATCGCCGCGAAGCTACTCAGACCTGCCAACATTGCAAAAACGACCAATAATTTCTTCATAAATGTTACTTTCTCCTATTAATTTATGAACTTTCTGTTCCTTCATTCAACAAGATATGGAGTTCAGATTTCGATGTACTGGACTTCAATAGCCTATCAATCTCATACAATCTGCATATCTTGACAAACAAAACAACCCTGAGCACAGCATTTTTATACTATACTTCTTTATTAATATAACAATGAAACATATTTTGTCAATATGTACTTCTGGTATTTTTATGTATATTAATACAAAAAAACGATTTTTTTTATTATTTTATTTCTTGCAATATATAATACATAAGTATATATTAAATCAAAATGAGAGGAATCTCAGGTATGGAGGGACATTTTATTCCCTCTTTTTTTTTATTTAAGGAAACAAAAGAGATTATGGCATTCAAAAAGTTGAAACTGAAAATTCTTGTCCGGGTATTCTTACTTCTAATCTTGCTTATTGGAATTGGGCTTTTCGCTCTGTTCTCAATTCGGGGTTACCGCAAGGTTGAACGCTTCCAAAAAGCTTTGGCCGCATATGACGCCCAGGATTGGCCTCTGGCCAAAAAGTTGTTGATCAATGCCATTGTCGAAGATAATAACAATGAAACTGCAATCACGAAACTAGCCTCCATTTATCAACGCGAAGGCAATTGGCCGGCCGAGGCCTATTGCTGGGAACGCGCGACTTCTTTGAATGCGTTTGAAAGCAGCTATCCGGTTAACCGTCTGAATGCCTGGATGTTGGCCGGCGATTACGCCAGACTTTATTCGGATTTCAGCTTGAAGCTCAAAACACAAAGCACTCTGACTGATGATGAACAACTTGTATACATCCTCAGCACAGTCCGCACCAACCACCAGAAAGAAGCCACGGAAGCCTGGAAAAAGCTGACCGAAAAGAATGCTTCTGTCAAGGAAAAACCCATCGGCAAGTTGTTGGACTTCATGTTCACCCTGCCCACGTTGAAAAGTGACGAGATATTGCCGAAGCTTAAGCAATTGAGCGAATTGGAAGACAAAGTCGTCGCCTATGAAGCATTGCGGATGACCGCAATCAATCTGCGTTTGAACAAAGCCAAACCGAAACAACTGGAAGAAGTCTTGAAAAAGGCAATGGAAATCAACCGCTTCCTTGGCGAACCGGCGATTGCCGACTTCTATGTCCTGAGTTACCGTTTTAATGATGCTATCGCGATCTACGAACAATATTTGAAAACTTTCAGTAATGTTCCGTTCTCCATCGCTCTGGCTGAACTGTACTTCTTTACCAATCAAAAAGAAAAGTTGGAAACCCTCAGCAAGAAGTTCCAAAGCGGAGGCAAAAATACCCTTCAGGTTGGATATTATATGGATGCCATGCTTGCTTCCATGAATAACAATATGGATGCCATGGTTAAAGCCTGGGATGGCACGGCCGGCGTCTTTAACTCTCCTCTGGCCTCCCTGATTGCGCTGCATGCCAACATGCAGAAAAACCGGGTTTCGGAAGTGGAAAAACTGGCAATCCGTTTTACCGGTCGGGTGTCATTCCTGGATATAAACGACCGTGCCAACACCATGCTTCTGCTTTATGTCCAAAAATTGATTACCACCGACAAGGATTTCGCCTCCGCGGCCAAAATAGCTCAGATTATTTACAATCCGCAAAAGCCGGATCTGCTGTTGACCCGTATTTTGTTGCGGGATAAATTCACCCGCAATCTGCTGGACGATATCAGCCTTGAAGCCGGCTTGAAAACCTTCCCGAAGGATCTCTTTCTGCTTCAACTGGCCTCCGAATATTATTTGAGCAAGGAGCAACCGGTGGTTGCCCTCAAATATACTCAGCGCTACCAGGAAGCCGCCGGAGAAACCGTCAATTCGGAAATCGAATTCGTTCGCGCTCTGGCCATGATCAAAACCGGTAAAGTCAATGAAGGATTCAATGAATTCGACAAAATATTGAAAACGCTCCCGGATAATACAGCCTTGTTGAATTTTTATCTGAGCATGTGCCGTGACTTCAAAAGAAAAGGCAATCTCGAGGAATTTCATAAGAATCTGGCAGCCAAAGAAGAACCCAAATTCCGGGAATACCTGCCTTTCGTTGAAGCGGAAATCAAATTGCTCGACGGCAAGACCGATGAGGCTCTTGATATCCTGAGCAAAGTCGATGCCACTACTAATGAACAGTTGATGATGCGCGGAGCATATTTGCTGGGTACCTATGACCGTTTCGAACCGGCCCTCAGGTACTACAATACGATATTGGAGAAATTCAATGTCGACAAGGCTTTCATTCTCATCAATATGTCCGAAATCTACGCCGCCACCGGCGACAAGGCCAAAGCTCTCAAAGCCGCAACCGATGCCTGGAAGCTCAAACCGGAAGACGACAACGTCAAATTCTGCTACGCTTCCAGATTGAAGGATAACAACGATCTGCTCTTGATCATCGATGTCCTGAAAGTTCCGCGCTATAAAGCCGATATCCCGGCAAGAGTCCTGGATTTGTGGAAACCGGCGATGGAATCCGCAATCAAAACATATTTTGATCAGAAACGGTACGAGCAAACCCTTGACTATTGCCGTCATCTGCAGATATACGATCCGGATTCTCCGATCGCCAGAGAATATACTCTGAAGATAAATGAATTAAATAAGAAAAACTAATTATGTCATTTCAAAAAATATTAAACAAAGCACTTTCCGAGTGGCAGTTGACATTGATTATGCTTCTTGCCACCGGCTATGGCTTGGCGTTTTGCTTCCGTGAAATCCGCTCGGAAATGCTTGGCTCGTTTGCCATGCTCCTGTTGGGGATTATCATGGGAGTCCAGGCATTCGAACATGCCTCCAAAGTACCGCCCCTCAGATCATGGCCAGGCAAGGCTCTTGCTTGGCTCTTCATGGCAATCGGTATCCTGGCATTGCTTTATCCGGCGCTGATGAACAGTTTTGTGGGTTCGCATTTCGCCATGACCATGTTCTTCGCGGCGGTCTTGTGCTGGTTCTGCGGCCACAGGCGTTTTATCTGGATGTTTGCCCCGGTTATTGTCTTTATTCTCATTATCCCGTTGCGCGAACAGCTTTTGCTTTTTATCAGTTTCCCGCTGCGAATGAGTTCGACTTTTATTTCGGTTGAACTGTTGCGGCTTTTTAACGTTCCGGTGAGTTGTGACTTGACAACGATTCATCTTCAAGGCGCGGACATTGCCATTACCGACGCCTGCAGTGGAATTCAGCAATTTGAGGCGATGGTCTTGGTTGCTTATATTCTGGTGCAGTTATGGCATCGCGGTTTCTCCTGGAAGGTGATTCATTATCTCTTCATTATCCCGGCCATTATTTTCGCCAACTCTGTCAGAATCATGTTGATCATCCTTTTGTACCGGATGGTCGGTGAGGTCATTTTGTCCAATTTTTGGCACCTCACCTTGGGTTACGTCCAACTGATTCTGGCATTGGCAATTATTTATGCGGCAGGGTTGTTCCTGCCGGAATTAAGCGAGCCGGCAGCCAATGATGAATAAAACACACAATCTCCTGAAAAGTATCTTTATCGTAGCCTGTTCCATACCTTTTTTGACCAATTTGCCATATATGACCTCGGCGTGGCGAATGTCCAACTTGGACCGGCTTGACTGGATTTTTATTATCCTGTTCGTTGTCAACGGTTCATTTCAGCTGGGACGTTTTCTCTCCAGCCGCAAGCCCGATTTCGATTATTACGCATCCATCCCGGTACTGATGTTTCTTGGCGGTTACGTCGGCTTCAAATATATATATGATGTCCACGCCATCGCCATTGCTTCCTCCATCGCCTTTTGGTGGAGCTGTTCATGGCTTCTCTACGGCTGGAAGAGTGCTTTCTGCCTGTTGCCCTCGTTTATGATCCTGATGCTGGGATGCACCAGCAGTACCTACTGGTTGAGCTATGCCTTCATGATGCAGTCTTCCAGCGCCCTGGCGACCAAATTCATCGCCGCCGGTTGCTTCATCGTCTGGGACTTTTATAACCGCTATTTTACTATTTCCCGAGGTACTTTATGCTTCATTCTCGTTCTGCTTGGCGCTTTGGTTCTGTTTATGCAAGCCAAAAACATGAATGAACGTTCCAAGCCTTTTATTCTCAATTTCGACCAATTGCAACTCGATTCCTATCTCGGACGTGAAATGCAAGTCCCGGAAGACACCAAGCGTTTCTTTGTCAATAGCGAGGTCAAACAGTATTCTTTTGCCGACAGTAACACTTTTTACAGCGTGCTGGCGGTAAGATGCCTCAATGATATCCACGAGATTCATCCGGCCTCCCATTGCCTGAGGACTTCTGATGGTAAAATCATTTCGGAATACTCTCTCGTCTACAATATTCACGGCGAAGATATTATCTTAAATGAAATTCAGGTAATCATGAGAGGGCTTCCGTTGTTGGTCGCGGTCTGGTACAGCAACGAAGAATTCTCGACCGGCAACTTCCTGGGGTTCCGCCGGGCATGGAATCCGGAGAAAAAATGGATGACCTATCAGATTTCCACCCCGTTGGTCAATAATGACGTATCTCAGGCCCGCAACAATCTGATTGCTTTTCTGAATGCCATTCCCTCCAATCTCACGGAAAACAAGCCGGCCGCCGCCGTGGGAACAGAACAGGCGCCAAGTACTTTTTAGAAGGAAGTCAGAATTTGCGCATCTTCTTTTCCCGGTCTATTTTGCGGGCGACGGAAGGAGTATGGCCGGTTTCGCGCTTATACCCCCGAATCAGGCCGGATTCCGACTGATAGCCTACTTGCTGGGCAATCTCCCCCAACGTCAAATCGGACGAACGCAACAATTGCTGAGCCCTGTTCATGTGCCTGGCCCTGATGTAGCTGCCGAGGCTT
The DNA here is from genome assembly GCA_031548025.1 of Victivallaceae bacterium. Lineage (GTDB taxonomy): Bacteria > Verrucomicrobiota > Lentisphaeria > Victivallales > Victivallaceae > UBA5239. The sequence goes on from JAVBRM010000195.1 coordinate 22,961, forward strand.
CCCTTCATATATTTCCGGAAGATAAACCGCAAATGGCTGGCAGAGATATTTAACCTGCCGGCAAGTTCCTTGATGCTCAAATAGACATCCAAGTTCAGGGTAATGATGTCCAAAGCGGATTTCAGTAATTTCTGTTCATGGTTGATATAGGTTTGATTTTCGACGGCAACGCCGCCGTGGCGAACAACCAGATCATTCAGCAACGACGAAACCCGGTAACAGCATTCACTGGCAGCTCCGGGGCCATTATCGAACCATTCCAGGAAAGAATCGATGCAGCGGTCAAGTTTCTTCGCAAATCCGGCCCGGACCTGCAAAAGCCGGGAACAGATCAGTTCCACCGAACGGTTTGCCGAGGCAAGAGTAAATCCGATCATAATCATTTCATAACCATCATCGTTTCCGGGGAAATAATGGCGGGAGAGCGCCGGAATAATCAATACTTCATTTTTGTGGATTTCATAGATTTCGTTGTTGACTTTGACTTGCCTCTTTCCCTCGAAACAGAAAATCAGAATGAATTTGTTATGAAAAAATGAGCTATCCGAGGGCAAGCGCGGAGGACTGCGATAGTAAATCTGGATATTCTCCGCAATAATCGGAGGATGAAGGGGCAACCCCGGGGTAGTCAGGTGAAATTCGGGCAGCAGCAGATATTTTTCAGATTTCACAGCCATATAATCACTTCAGTTTATTTTAAAATCACTTTGGTCAATTTTTCCTATTGAAATATGATACTCAATATAGTATAATTATAACGTGATTCAAGGAACAATTTCTAAAATACAAGGAGACTTGCATGTGTGTCTGGAGCGCTTATGTTGGAACCGGGGCGGCAGCCCCGCTTTTGTGGGAAACAGGAACCCGGATTGAACATATCTGGAGCGGTTTTTACACCGGACTGCTGACCTTGGAAAATGGTGTTTTCCATTCCGCCAAATGCCAGGGGGACTCCGGATACTGGCTACGTGAATTTTCCCTTGATCGTTTTCCGGGCAACATCGGTTTTTTTCACAGCCGCACCAACAGCGGCGGCGATTACCGCCGGGCGCATCCCTTTGTTTCGTCCGGAGAACGGGTTGCCTTGGTTTCCCAAGGTTCGGCGGGTCAGTTTATCACCAAGGATCCGCTTTTTCAGGAGGCCGCCAAACGATTGCATGGCATGGGGAAAATGTTCAGCAGTTGCATTCAGTCTCCCGACTGTCCCACGTACACCGCCCAGCCTCGTGGCGAACAGGTTCATGTCTCGGAAGTGGTAGTCAACGCGGTCGAAGCGGAATATGAGCGGAGCGGCGATCCGTTTCAAGCAATTTCCCGGACGGTTTGCGAACTTCCGGAAGAGGCGCTGTCGCTGTTCATCTTCAAGGATTATCCGGAAACGATTTATATCGGCAATGTCAATCAACGCGCCGTGGTTTCCTTCGGCGATGGCGGCGCCAGCCTCGCGATCACCGCTCTGGCCTGGGGGCCGCCCTTCCCCGCGTTCACCGAGATTCCGCCGAATTCCGTTACCGCAGTCACGGCTTCCACGCTGGAAACCCGTCAGTTGGAACCGGGATATCAGGTCAACACCGCAACTCCCGTCAGATTGTTGTCGGCGGTCACCGCTTTTCTGAAAAACAATGGCCCAGCCACCCTGGCCCAATTGGCGGATCAGGTTCTGAGGCCTTTGTTTCCCGCTGCGGGATTGCAATGCCGGGCCGCCGCGGCCTACCGGTTGATTGAAACCCTTGCCGCGGAAAAACGGATTACATTCCATCCGGTCAAGTATGATTTCGGATGCCTCGCAGAAATTCGACTTACAGGAGATTGATTTATGAAAAAATATCCCGGATTTACTCTTGTTGAGCTCCTCGTAGTGATCGCAATCATTGCAATTTTTGCGGTAATGTTGTTACCCGCGTTAAACCAGGCGCGGGACAAAGCATATGAAACGAATTGCAAGAGCAACCAGAAACAGGTAGGTTTGGCGATATTGGCATATGAGTCGTCCTTCCATCTCTATCCGGTGCTCGCAGACAACGCCACGACGAATTCTTCGCTCAATACCTGGTCGCACGACCTCTACAAATACGGTATGTTGAGCAGTACCAAAACACTGTTTTGTCCGATAGCCCGTATGTTTGCCACAGGGGATTATCGTAAATACTGCGATCCGGGCCACAAGGAAAGCGCAGCGCAGAATCCCGCCACGGTCTGGTATTACCGGTATGCCAGCTATGGTTTCAATCCATTGATCGCCAGTACACCTACGAAGCCTGTCAATTCCAAAATGGTCCGAAACCCTTCCTGTAAGGTTCTAGTTGCGGATTCATTAACGACAACGGGCGGGAACTATCGCCCGGCCAGCGCAATCACCTGGTACAATCATGCTACCGAACAAATGGTTCATATGCGGCACTCCCACATGAGCGTGGCCAACCTCCTGTTTACGGACGGCCATGTCGAAGGCATGAAAAACGCCCGGAATATTGTCCAAAACCCCACGTTTCCCTCCACTCCGAACACAAACAACCCCTATATGTCGCCCAATAAATAAATTTTCCAACAGAGGATTGCCATGATGAAAAAATTATTGTTTCCCGGATTGCTGGCCGCGTTTGCGCTTCATGCGGCCGAATTGCCTTTCAGCCGGGCTGTTCATGAACCCGATCTGATCCGGGGAACGCGCAAACCGGTTGCGGAGCGCGTCCTGATGTACCCGGAAATTCAGTACAAATATGGGCTGTTTCAGAATTTTCTCGGGGGATATATCGATCGGCCGCTTTTCTTCGACCGGGCAACCCGGTACAAAAACAAATTTCAGCATATCACCGCGGATTCATTTTTCCGCGAAATTGAGATCATGCGCAGCTACGGTTTCGACGGCGGCGGCAGTCTGGCTCTCAATAAGAACGTCTACGCTTTCCTGAACGCCGAGCCGGAACGGGCCGGCAAATATTACCAGTTTCCACAGTTCGCCTATGGCGAAAGCGGTAAATTCGCCGTCGATCCGGAAAAAAGCACGCATTTTCTGGAAATCGCCCTGAAATCACGGTTCGTCCCGAAAATTGCCGGGCGCATCCCGATTTCCACTTACAATTCCGATTATATCGAAGCGCCGGCCATGAAAAAATATCTGGCCGGGCTGAAACAACGATTCGGCGACACTTTCGCCGTCTGCGGCGGTCTGTCGGTCGCTCACACCGATTTTCAGCAATACTTCAAAACCGGAGAATGGGACGCCGCCACCCGCCGGCGTTATCAGGAAAAAATCGATTCAATACTTGAGATTTTCGACGGCATCCAAGTGAATATGGACGTCCGCCGCCGCACCCTCAGCTACATGACCGAGCCGGATTTCGGCATCTGGGACAAATATTTGACGCCGATGGTTTTAGCCGCACTCGAAAAAACCGAAAACAAAACCAAACTGCTCTGCGGTGCAGTACTCCACGGCTATATCAACCACATGAGCGGCGTCAACCACGGCGAATTCGGCACCGGCCGAGCGCGCGGCATCCTCGACCGTCTGGTTAAATTGAATTGCGATTTCATCTTCTTTTTCGAATGGAACGAATTCAACGAAAATACCTGCTGGCAGCCGACCCTCTACAATTCGCTGGTTCTGCAGCGCTTGGTTAAATTCTACGCCCACATCATGCGCGGCGAACAATCCACGCCGAACCCCGGCGATAACCTGAATATTCCCCAGTTTTCCGTATCCTATCGCGACAACCTGAAAACCGGCGAACAGCTCCAATTCGAATTGCTCAATATTCCCGATACGAACCAAAAAGCGGAATACACGGCGCAATTGACTGTAAGAAATCCCGCGGGAAAAATTCTGTTCCAATTCCCGGTGGAACGTTTCAACCGAGCAAAAATGCGCGCGGTCACTTTTGCCGTTCCCACGGAGGCGTTCTCCACTGAAACCGTGCTGCTGCCGGAATTGAGCGTCACCGGAAACGACGGCAAAACGTTGAAGTTCGGCCAATTGCAATATGTCCGGATACTGCCGACATTCTGTTACAATTATAAAGCGGTCCGCCAGTCGCTGCGCGACCTGCTGACGCCGGCAAAAGTCAACTTTACGGTCACTGCACAGCCCGACCGTTCCTATCGAATCACCGCCATGCTCGACGCCGGCGAATCCCTGTCGTCCCTTGAAGTCACCGACGCCGGGCAACCGGTCTACGCATTCGACAAAAACCACGAATTCGACCGGGCGAAAAATTTCGTTCTTACCGGCGCATTTTCCACCCTTAAAAATGGCGCACGCCCTTTCAGCGTCAAAGTCGCCGATTCCGCCAATTGGACGTTCAGGGAATGGGGTTTTCCCAACGTCACTCTGGGCAACAGTTGGAAAAAAAACGATACTGAAGTCTCCGGTTCCACGCTGGTCTGGAGCGCCCGAAACCGTTTCATCATGACCATTCCCAAAACCGATCTCGAAAATGCCGTCATCACCGTCGGCATTGACGACGCGACGCAATCATTCAAACTTCGCGATGTCGTCGGATTCGGCGAAATGGCCCACGCGTTTCCGCGCTGCCGTTTTGAGCTGAGGAATCACCTCGAATTGCCGGATATTCCATTCCGGATCGACCGCAACTCCGCGGAATTCACGACGAATTTGCAATCCTCGCGCGCCTATCCGGTTTACCAATTGCGCGCGGTGACCGTGTCCGGCAAAATCTACCGGAGCGCACCGGTTGTTCCACGCGCGATTCCTTCCGCCACCGAAAAACTGAATGTATTCTCGGAAACCACCGGCAAAGTCGCCGGAGTTCCCGTCGCCGGCGCTCTGATTCCCCGAATTTCCTGGGCGTTCAATCCGGCCGCCGGCGACGTGTTGCGGAACAACTTTAATTCGTATTTCAATGCGGAACTGGGCGGCGGCTACTATTACAGCGGGGTCTACAGTTCCTCCATGTTGCCGCCGGCGGGACGCAACGCGCCGGAATTTATTCAGGAGGACGGAAAAACCCTGTTGCGCTTCACGGGTTCGGAATATCTGCATTTCCCGCCGGAAACGTTTCCGCGCGGCCCCTTCGTGTTGCGCCTGGAACTGAAACCGCAACCGGACGACGCAACCAAATCCTATGTATTGTTCCGGCATTTCTCCAGCATTCTCGGTTCGGCGACGGTTTTCACCAAATTCGACCGTTTGGTTTTCGCGTTCGGCGACCGCTATTTGAAAACGCATACGTTCAGCACTCCGCTCGATTTGCCGCCTGGCCAATGGTCCGTGCTGGAAATATCTTACGATCTGCAAAAATTGATCCTGAAGGTCAACGAAAAAACCACGGAATTTGATTTTCCCGCGGGGTTGGCGCTCTATTTCAAACCAGCCATTTTCGGCGGTCATACCAAGCCGGAATTCGGTTTGCCGAAAGACACCGCGATGTTCAAAGGTTTGCTGAAGTCCATCTCAATTGATCATAATATTACAAGGTAAGGAAAAATTCGAATGAAAACCACCGTCTTCATGATTGCGTTGGCCGCCGCTTTGGCGTTGCGGGGCGAAACAGTCCAAACTCCGATCAAACCCGCCGATTTCAATTTGCCGTAGCGACTTGAGCTTCAGGGCGACGGTTCACTGCTGGTCACCAAAGCAACCTGGCTAATCGCCAAACCACCATTCAAGGTCGAAGCCGATTGTTCCTGTAGAATCAGCTTCGAAGCGAAATTGCCCGATAATGCGCCCGCCGGTTCCGTTCGCTATGGTTTCTTCGCGTACGATGCGGCCAAGCGCGGCCACAGCCCGCAGAATGTCCTGTATCAGCCGGACAGCGAAACCGAGATCGCCGATCCAGTCAAAAAAGGCGATACTGTCGTTTACGTCAAGAATACGGCCAAATAGGATTCAAAAGCAAGGTATCCTGCATCGTTTATGACGTCGATCCATCCGGCAAGCTCCGCGATCTGCCGAATTCCAATATTTTTGGCAACATTAAAAGTATTGAACCTGCCGGCGAAAAAAGCAAAATCACCCTGGCCGCTCCGGCGCGTGCCGGCCTGGCTGCCGGTATCATGGTGCGCCAGCATTTCAATGGCTGGGGATTTCCCGGTTCCATACTGGTCCCGCTCTCCGAAGACTGGAAAAAATTCGAAACAAAGCCCGGATTTTCCACTAAATTGATAATCAGGGAAGGACGGTCTCTCCGAGGCCGCCGTTCACCTCACATGATTTACCGGGTTGCCCGAAGGCAACAAGATACTCGACCCGACGAGAACGGCGCTCTGCGGAAAGGCAGCCCTACCCACTCAACCTATCGCCAAGATAAACTTGCACACAACGTATATTAATTACTTGAGATATCTTCCCAACCCGGACAGCCGGTAAGCAGCTAGCCGGCAATTTTCCAGGCAGGTCCTGATGGTCGCGATCTCTTCGATTGACATCGGCTGATTGCCATAGCTCAACTTCGAGTAAAGCCGGAAGATCGGCACCACCTGGTCCTTGAATTCCGGTATGCGTTCCTCAACCTGTTGGCCATAACGAATCAGCTCCATATTACGCCGCCGCGGCGTCTCCATCAAGATAAGTTGTTCACGCACCGACAAATAAGCGTATTGAATAATATCGGCGGTAACAGTCGCTTTGCCGGCCCGCGAGAAGTACTTGCGTTCTTTGTGCAAATGTATTATCCGGTGAATAAAATTCCGGACAATCCGCGAGCCAATCCATAACGCCGCCGCCAGAATCAACATCGGAAAGGCAACAAACCAGTTGGTTTTCAGCCATCCCAAGCCGCCCTGGAGCTTCCCATACAGCTCGATGGCTGTTTCTTTGATAAAAGCGCGGGTATTGGCGGCAATTGTCCGCATTTTCTCCAAACCTTTACCGGGAACATTCGGCAACAGCTTGTCAAACTGATTATTGACATGCTCCCGGATGTTATCGGGAACTTCCACCGATTTAAGCAGCATCTGCTCAGCGGGATTAAGCTCTTCCATCGCCCCGGCGGAGGCAAAACGTTTGGCCCGGGTTTCAATAACGTACTTCTGGGCTTCTTTGGTGATTTCCGGCGGCGTGACCCGCCATGAATCGCCAAAAGGATCCCGGAAACTCCCGATGCCGAAAGGCGTCGTACGCGAAGGCACCGCGCTTGGCGGCGTGGCGTCAAAAGTCAGCCACCCCATCCCTTCGATAAAAATCTGGGTCCAGGCATGCGCGTGATACTCATGCACTTCGAAATAACCCGTCAAAGCATTGTAATTGCCCGGCGAAAATCCGGTTACCACCCGGGACGGCAACTCCGCCAACCTGGCCATGACCGCCAGCGCCGAAGCATAATACTCGCAATGCCCGGTTTTCAATTCAAAAACGAAATAATCCGCCATTTCCTTGCTCTCCGGCAACGGATCGGCAAACTGTTTATAAGGGAAGCTGTTACGCAAGTAATCCCGTAACTTGACCGCTCTTTCATACGGGTCCCTGACTCCTTTGACCAACTCCGCGGTTTTGTCTTTCAGGCGCTTCGATATCAAGTTGTTCGGCAGCCGCTGATAGTGAGGCCTCCCGACGTTTTCCGGCCAATAACTCGGCGGAGCGGCACTGAATATGCCGCGCTTGAATGGCACATAGACCTGCGACGAAACTGTATAACGGAACGGCGTCCGCGGAAAATCGACTTGCAGCAACTCAGCCGAATTACTGCCGATTTCAAAGATATATCCTTGATTCTGAACCCGGTTCAAGTCAAAATTCCGGCATTGATAAGCCGCAAACAAATGATACGATACCCATTTTTCGATGATGAACTGCTGGGTTATGACCTCCGATGCAATTCCATCGGGCATATTCTTTTTCGCTGTGATATAGCTGTTCGCTTGCCATTCCCGGCCATTATAGGCGTCATAATACCTGGCCGCCCAATACAGCTTCAGCGGCGACTTCACCCGAAATACCAGATCGGTGCTCGGCTCGGAGGCGGTAGCAGCACTGCCCTTGCCCTGCCCTTTGCTGCTGGACGGCTTCTTGGAGCTGACATTCGGACTTTTCGGCGCTTTGGGATTTTCGGTAACCTCAGTGGCCTTTTCACCGTCGGCGATGGTCGATTTCTTGGCATCCGGCTTGATATTGATCCGGGAAGTCTTGATCCAGGTCGCCGAATCGGCATGGTTCATCATCTCGTTTTCCGTATGAAACGACACTTGGAACACCCCTTCCCCGGGTTTCTTTTCCAGCGGGAAAAGGATAAATACATACCATGCGATCAGCGCGGTAATAATCAAATGCGCCGCCATGAAAAACCAACTGCGGAACAAAGACTTAAACGGCATTTTCAAGCTGGCCTGCCGTCCGATGGACCTGGCTCGCGTCGAATAGAACAGAATCATCATCAGCGCAAAAGTCGGCAGGTAAATATGAATGTAAATCGAACGCGGTATCAAGGAGCCGTACAACAGCATGAAAAATGAAATCAACAGCAGATAATCATAATCTTCGGTCCGCTGGGCCAGAACGAAACACATCCCGATACAACACAACGCTTCCGCCAACACCTTATCCAGGGGAATATTCTGGTAAAGCCGGAAAACAAACCAGAAAAAGCATAATGTGGTAACGCCCAACTGCAGGCAATAAAACCGTTTATTGTGCGACAGCCATTTATAGGGTATATAAGCACTGAACCCCAGGAGCGGCGTCAGCACCAGCAAAGAAAGGGTATAAACAGGCTCGGCATGCTGCCAGAGCGCCGCCAGCAGCACCATCTCATACATGATCACATAAATAAAATGCCCCCGCAAACGCTGCGGAGCACGGATCTGCGGCGGCTGAAATGCCACATAATTATGCGGATTAGGTTCATTCGCCCTGGCCATGGCACAGTACCTCATTTATTCCGGTGTCGAAATTTACCACCTTCGGTTTGATCAATCCATGGTTTATCTCCGCCAGGGCACGGCGGATTACCCGCGGCTGCTCCGGATCGATAATCGGAAAATATTCCTGCGGCGCCATAATCCAGCGGACTTCGATGTTATTGGCGGCGATTTCCTCCAACTGTTCGCTGAGCATTTTGCTCTCGCTCATGGTCAGGCAATAGAAAATGGAATTCGGATAAATCAAGTTCAGCCCGAACTCCAGCAATTCTTCGACCCGCCCCTTGCCGGGCTGAATAATCGAAAGCGCGCTCAAAATTTCCTGATAAACCCCGGAAGCATCCCCGCGGATGCGGATTTTGTCGCCGTTCGCGTCGAAAGTTATAAACTGAATCCGGCAATACATGTCCGAAAGATGGGCAAAAATCGATCCGGCGATTTTCAGCAGAAATTCGAAATTATTCTCTTCCTTGTCCTTGCCGATAAACCGCGTTTCGCAGTCCAGAATCACCGTTACCTGGTCGATGGAACC
>JAVBRM010000048.1:0-14303 GCA_031548025.1 Victivallaceae bacterium
TGGTTTATTTTATAGGTTTTGTCCGCTTTGATATCAATTATATTGGTCATGGCATACCCATAGATGGTTGTTCCGGTAAAATGAATGGAAGGACATAGTATCGGCGTGACGTATTTTTTCCCAGTGGAGGCGCTGATGGAAACTGCTCCGTAATTGGCGCTGTTTTGCCCCGGGAGATAGGGGGTTATTCCGGCATTGGTATTGGTGTTGGAATAGCACCAATATTCGGCACTGTTGTTCCCGGCTCCCTGATAAAACAGGCGCCGCGACAGAACGTAGTCATCGTAGTCCTGCATATACAGAGCCGCCGCCTGGCCGACCTGGCGAAGCATCGATGTGCAGCTGGACTGCCGTCCTTTTTCCCGGGCCTGGTTCAGAGCCGGAATCAACATTGCCGCAAGTATTGCAATGATTGCAATAACTACCAATAGCTCGATAAGTGTAAAATGTGATTTTCTTTTCATATATGGTATATCCTCATGTTAAGATGATTCAAAAAAAGCGGTATCACGGATGACAAGGTCGGTATTCAACCTGATAATATGATTATGCGGCGTCGGTTTGCAGATTACCTCCAACAACAGTTCGGCGGCCTGTTCGGCGGCGGCTTCCCACGGGTGATTGATCGTGGTCAGGCGCGGCTTGCCGAAGGGGAGGTAGCCGAGGTCTTCCAGATTGTCGCTGCTGACCAGCCGGAAATCCCGCCCGGCGTGTAAGTCCTTTGCGTCGAATACTTCCAGTAATTGCGAACTGGAAATATCCGAGGTGCAGAAAATGAATTTACCGGAAATCTCCGCCGCCAGTTCTTCCGCCAACTGATAATTATGGGAAGTGAGATTGGGGGGAGGGGCCCACTTTAAACCGATCTGACGGATTGATTCAGCCGGAATCCCGGCCTCGCGCAACATTTCGATGAATTTAGCGGCCCGGAATTCGCCGTTCTTATGAGTTTCGTAAAGTACCAGAATCTCCTTGGGGAGATCTTTTTTCAGTAACTCAATGACAGCCTGATAGGAGGGACGGTAATTCCAGGTTATTTGATGAAAGTTCATATCGACGACACAATCCCGTTGGAACAGCACGACCGGACGCTGAAAGTTTTTCAGTATCTCATAGGTATGCGGATCGGCGCTGTGGGCCGAGAGCAAAATGCCGTCCAGGTGCCCGTAAACGTTACGCATTACTTCGGGGTTGCTCAGATCACAGTATGGAATGATCCGGACATCGGCGTTATGGCTGCGAAACCAGTTCAGGGCACGTTCGGTATAATTGCGCAGGGCCTCCACCGAGAACCTCATTTCGCTGGCCAGCCCCACCGAAAAATGGGTCTTGGAAGGCGTCTGGGGCAATTCCTTGACATAAGTGCCGCTGCCCTTGACCCGGTACAGCAAACCTTCGTCAACCAGCCGGGTGACTGCGCGATCGGCGGTCAGGGTGGAAACGTTGTAATGCATCGCCAGCTCCCGCGTCGACATGATCGGAGTGCCTGACGTCAGGTTTTGTTCGCCGATTCTGCGCCGCAGTTGTTCGGCCACATCTTGGACCCGGATTTTGCGTGTTGCTAAAGTTTCCATAAAGTGTATTACTTGTTTCCTGTTTGCTGTATATTACTTATTATAATGTCGGGAATAGGATCTGTCAATGACTTAAAAAAACAAAAAATCACTTTTTTTATGGATGAGGGGTTGATAAATTTTAATAAATCACTATAATAGTAATATGCAGAAATTACCCGCACAGAAAGTAGATGGTTTGATAGACGGTATGGCGGTGCTTCAGGAACTGGCTTCCGACCCCAATCCGGTCTCGGGGCTTGCCTTGGCGCAAAAGCTGAATATGAGCCCGGTCCGGGTGAACCGTCTGCTGAAAACTTTTGCCTATCTGGGCTATGCTTATCAGACCACCTCGCGAAAATATACCGTCGGGCCGGCCATCCACGTGATCGCGGCTCAGACCATGCAGGCCTCCGGGCTGTTGCGGCGGGCATTTGAATATCTGGAAATATTGGGGAAAGAGGAGCCCACGGTGGCTTTGGGGATGTTGTGGCGGCAGCAAGTTTGTTATCTCTTCCACAAGGGCGCCAGTCGTCCGATGGGGGAGGGGTTTGGCGGGCATCGGCTTTATGATGCGGACAAGTCCAGTCTCGGCGTGGCGCTGCTGGCGGAGCTGGAGGACGACAAAATCCGGGAGCTGTATGGCAACAAGGATATCAGTGGTTTGATGGAGGATATCGCGGTGGCCCGGTCCAGAGGATATGCGTTGCTGTGGCATGGGGATCATTACAGCCTGGCGGCGAAGATCGGCGTACCGGCTTATGCCGCGCTCGGCGTGTCGGGATTCAAGGATGAGAAACAAATTGTTCCGATTGCGGAACGATTATTGGAATATACGGAAAAAATAGAAAAGCACCAGTAGGAGGTTTTCTGATGAAGACAGTAGAACATCAAGTTGAATTTTGTGTAATCGGCGGCGGCCTGGCGGGAATGTGCGCGGCGATTGCGGCGGCCAGACACGGCGTCAAAACTCTGCTCATGCACGAGCGTCCCGTATTGGGCGGCAATGCATCCAGCGAAGTCCGGATGTGGATTTGCGGCGCTCATGAAAATCTCGAAACCGGTTTGGTGGAAGAATTCCGGCTGGAAAATCTCTACCGCAATACTTATCCGTGTTATTCGGTTTGGGACAGCATCCTCTATGAAAAGGTGCGTTTTCAGGAAAACCTGACGGTGCTGCTGAATTGCTCCTGCCAGGAAGCTCAAATGGACGGTTCGAAGATCGTTTCGGTGAAAGGTTTCCAGATGACTACCCAGAGTTTCCATGTGGTGAAAGCGGATGTCTTCGCGGATTGTTCCGGCGACAGCATTCTAGCATTGCCGACCGGTGCAGAGTTCCGGGTTGGGCGCGAGGCGCGCGGCGAGTTCAACGAGTCGATCGCTCCTGAGCAGGCCGACCGCAAGACCATGGGCATGAGCTGTCTGATTCAAGCTCGCGAAACTGATAGCCCGCAGCCTTTTATTCCTCCGGCATGGGCCAATAAATACACGCTGGCCAGTGATTTGCCGTACCGTTTGCGCGATTTCACTTACCGGGAAAATTTCTGGTGGATCGAGCTCGGTGGCGAGCATGATTCCATCGCCGATTCCGAAGAACTGCGCGATGAATTGCTCAAAGCCGCGTTCGGCGTCTGGGATTACCTGAAAAATCACAATCCGAACAAGAACGCCGAAAACTGGGTGCTCGACTGGGTCGGATTTCTGCCGGGCAAACGTGAAAGCCGCCGTTATGTGGGCGACTATATCGTCAATCAGAATGACGTGGAGAGCACCGGCAAGTTTGATGACATCATCGCTTACGGCGGTTGGTCCATGGACGACCACCATCCCGGCGGCCTGAGAAGTGCGGAAAAACCGACTATTTTCCATCCGGCTCCGTCGCCGTTCGGACTGCCCTACCGGACTCTTTACTCCAAAAATATTGACAACCTGATGTTCGCCGGACGCAATATCAGTGTGACCCACTCCGCAATGAGCTCCACCCGGGTTATGGCGACCTGTGCGACGTTGGGACAGGCCTGCGGTATCGGCGCGATGCTGGCAGTGAAGAACGGCCTGTCGCCGCGCGGCGTCTATCAGCAGAAAATCAAAGAATTGCAGAATATCCTGATGGACGACGATTGCTGGCTGCCCGGCTTGCAGCGTCCGGTCAGTGAAATCTGCGCCAAGGCCGCTTTGAAAGCCTCGAACGGCTGTCCCGAAGCCCTCCGCAACGGTTACGACCGCGCCATGGGCGAGGCGGAAAACTGCTGGGAAGCCAAGGCCGGTGACTGGGCCGAATATCAATTCGACGGTGAAAAAGCGTTGCAGGAAATTCGTCTGGTTTTCGACAGTGACCTCAAGCGGACGCCGCCTCACAACATGGTGGCGAACTATTCGATCAACATTCAGCGTTACTCTCCGCCGGAAACCATGGTCCAAGGCTATCACATCGAAGCTATCGACGCCCAGGGGAACACCACTGAGCTCTATCGCTGCGAAAACAATTATCAGCGCCTGGTTCAGATTCCGGTCACGGCTAAAGCCGTCAAGGTCAAGCTGGTCATCGACAAGCTGCGCGGCAGCGCCGAGACCCGCAAGGTCTTCGCCTTCGAAGCCAAGTAATTAAAATCTACCAACAGAATCGGACTCGTCGGACATGTCGGACATGTCGGACCCGTCCGATTTTTTAATTTATGAAGCAGCCGAATGTTGCCTCGAAAAATAATTTTTGCCAATAAATCGGTGATTTAGGGCTATAGACTATTTCCTTAGATAATGGTATATTAATAGCATCACGGAATTACAACCATTTAAGGAATGTTGATTATGAAAAAACGTGTGGTCGCCACTATCACCGGCAAGGGTGAAGTTATTGCTCGCAAGGTAGAGTTACCGGCTTTGAAGGACAATGAAGCGAGAATCAAAGTTCATGCTTCGCTGATCAGCCCCGGAACCGAAATGAACCTGGTCCGGAGCCGCCGGGCAAATCCGGAAAAAGAAGCGGTATTCACTGAATTCGGCTATGCCAACGCCGGCGAAATCGTCGAACTCAAGGGCGACTGCAAGCATCTGAAAGTCGGGATGCGCGTGGCCTGTATGGGGGGCGGCGGCGCCAAACACACCAATATCGCCAATGTCCCGGTGAACATGATGGTGCCGATTCCGGATAACGTAACGTATTCGCAAGCCGTATATGCCTGTCTGGGCGCGACTTCGCTGCAGGCGATCTACCGGACTCAGGTGTTGCTCGGTGAATTCGGCATGGTGCTCGGTCTTGGAATCGTCGGCAATCTGGCCGCGCAGCTGGCTCAGTTGAGCGGCGCACGGGTTCTGGCTTGGGAAGCTTTTCCGTCCCGCCTGAAAATCGCCGCTAAGTGCAAAATCGCCAATACCGTGAATTTCCGCAAGGACGATCCGGTAAAGGTGGCGCAGGCGTTTGCCGCTCCTTACGGCATGGATTTCGCGATCATGGCCTTCGGCGGGGAAGCTACTGCCGCTTTCAATCAGATCAAGGAGACGATGAAAATTTCCTCCGATACGCACGCCATGGGGCGCGTTACCCTGGTCGGCGGCTGTACCGTGAGCATCGTGGGCGGAGCCGGCAGCGGCAATTTGGATATCCGTTCATCGGCGCGGACCGGCCCGGGATACCATGACAAACTTTGGGAATACGGACAGGATTTCCCGAATGCGTTCATCCAGTTCCATACCAACCGCAATCTGCGTGAGATCATCGCCCTGATCTCGGAAAAACGCTTGATCGTCGACCCGATGACCACCCATGAACTGCCCATCGATGAAGTCGGCACTGCCGCCGATCTGTTGGTCAATTCCCCGGACAAAGCCTTGGGCATTGTCCTGAAATACTGAAAAGGAGCCGGCTATGAGCTTTAAAATCGGACTTGTCGGACTTTGCACATCGCACCCGGACGGCTGGGTGCCGACCATGCGCCAGATGACGGCGGAAGGTTTGGTCGATGTGGAAGTGGTCGCCGCCTGGGATTCCGGGGAAACCCGCCCGGCGGGATTCGCCGCTGAATTCTGCCAGAAGCAGAATATCCCTCATGTGATCGAAAATCTCGAGGATATGCTGCCGCTGGTGGACGGTGTGATCGTTCACACCACCAACTGGGACCGTCATATCGAGCAGTCCAAGCCGTTTGTCGATGCCGGTAAATCGGTTCTGATCGACAAACCCATCGTCGGCAATATGCGCGACGCCAATATCGTGCTGGACTGGATCAAGCAGGGCAAACGGGTAACCGGCGGTTCCTCATTGCGCTTCACCAATGAAGTAGCCGAGCTGCTGGCCAAACCGGTGACGGAGCGCGGCAATATCCATACCGCCTATGCCGCGATCGGTGTTGACGATTACAACTACGGTATCCATGCCTATGCCATGATTTCTCAGTTGATGGGACCGGGGATTCTCTCGGCGCGTTATTTCGACTCATCCGCCCAGAAGCAGATTCTGCTGAAATGGCGCGATGGACGCAGTGCTATCCTGACCGTCGGCAAAAACAATTGGCTGCCGTTCAATGCCACCGCGGTTACCGATAAGAATGTTTTCATGGTCAAGGTGGACAACACCAAGATTTACCGCAGTTTGCTGGAAGGTGTCCTGCCGTATCTGACCGGCAAAACGGATGTTCCGCCGTTGCCGATCGAGTCGATTCTGGAACCGGAACTGGCTGCGATGGCCGCCCGGATTTCCTGGATGAACAACGGACAGCAGGTCTTTTTGACTGATCTGAGCCTGAATGATCCCGGTTACGACGGTACCGAGTTTGCCCTCGAATACCGCCGCGCCCGCATGGGCTGAAATCAGCGGGAGTGCCGGGCGAACAACCGCCACGGCGTCGCTGTGATTACCGCCTGGTCGAAATTGACCGGGCGGTTTGCTTTTATAGTCAGGGTATGACGACCGGCCGGAAGTTCGAATTTTTTCAGTTTGACCGTGAAGGTGCTGGATTTGTTTGTCGACAGCGGATACCAGTAGTAATTCGACGTCCGGATGGAGAAGCTTTCCTGGAAATCATCCAGTGAAATCTCGATACCGGCCCAGCCCGAAGCTTCCTTCATGCGGAAAGCCACATAATAAGTCCCCGCTTCCTTTAATTCGAAATCCCATTGCTGCTTGGTGATGGTTTTGGTACGGTCGCCCTTCAATACCGCGGCCGGGGCTACTTCCGGGTGAATTACTTCGTCCATATCGCACTCGGCATAGACCAGGACGGGGCGGGTGAAGCCGTCTTCCTGGCGAATGGTGAAGCCGCCGCAATAAAGGCCGGGTTTGGTGAAGTCGCCGGCGACCGGTTTGATGGTCAACTTGAAGGGAACGCCTTTGCGAAGATCGCCTTTGGCCGGTTCCACCGTGAACCAGTTGAAAACATCGTTTTTCATAATTTCAAAAGCGACGTTTTGAGTCGGGGTCAAAGTAATGGTTTGTTCTTTGGCTTCCGGAGAGGCGAAATCCAGCCGGGTGGCGTCGATGCCGAAGGCCAGCGCCCGCAGCGGAAAATTCGCTCCGTCCGGGTTGCAACCGACATCTTTTCCGGCGGTGGAGAAATTCGCGGCTTCCACGGTGGCCTGGGTGCCCGGAGTACCCGGTTTCAAGGTGTAGTTGCCGTGTGCCGCATTGGCGAACTGAGGCTTGGCATTGATCATGGGGCCGACATTGACCGCTTGGAGAGCTTCCGAGGAGTTGGAGTGCCACAGGTCGTTGGCGAAGCTGTTGCCGGGGCGGTTTTCGCGTTCATAAATAGCCGCATGGGTGACGTCGAAAATATTGTTGCGGCTGATGGCCCGGAGCGGTGAACGCGGATTGACGCTGGTCAGTCCGGCGTTGGAGCAGACGGTATTGGCGAAAACATGGACCATGCCCGCGCCGTCGCCGGACTTGAACGCCCGGCCTCCTGAGTACATCTCGTCACCAAGGCGGGTAATCAGGTTGCGGAAACAGTAGGAAGGACCGCTCAGGCAAGCCACGGTACTGATGCCGCAGTAAAATCCCTCGAACCAGTTGTCGTAAAGACGGACGTTTTTCTGTTCACCGTCAAGCTCGATACCGTCGTCATTGCCGTATGCGAACATGTTGCCGTAGATATCCGAATCCTGGTCGAAGCCGCCGTGGGGTTTGAAGTTGCCCCAGCCCTCGATCGCGTCGTTCCAGCGGTGTTCGTTGCTGCCGATAAAGTCCGACCAGCGGACGACGGTCTGCGGTGATTTGCCGACATGAATTCCGGTACAGCCTGCGGGATGAGAGAAAAACCAGGGATTGGTTTGAGTGCGGGGATCGTGAAAACGGCAACGCTCGACCACTACCCCGACGCTGTCCATCAGGCGAATTCCGGCATTGAAATTGACTGCTTTGGGATTGTCTTTAACATAAAATTTGCCGTCCTTATCATATCTTTGGGTGCCGACTTCACCCCAGCCGGAAATATCGCAATTGATGAAGCGGACATATTTGGAGTGCGAAATATCGACGGCATTTTGGTCGCCGCCCTTGATGGTGAGGCCTTCGAAGATCACATATGCGGCCTTGTGGATCGACAACACCGGACCGGACTGGTCGGCGTTGAGGACGGTTCCGGGCTTGGCGGTGTATCTGACCCAGCCGTTTTCCTGACCGTTCTCCTTGATGGCGATGGTTTTGCCGGATGAAGTCAGTTCAATGGTTTTGGCAATCGGGACTTGGCTGGACCAGGTACGGAATTTCCGGATTTCCGGCGCCTGGTCTTTGACTTGCAACCGGAATTCATACTCGGTATTTTCCTGCAGTCCGACGATGCTGCCGCGCAATTCCTTGTCCTTTTCCATCCAGTCCGGCTGGAAAGCGGACTGCCATTCGACAGCGCCGACGGGGCGGAAACTGACGGCCGGCTCCGCCGGAGCGGCGGCCGCACTGTAGTAATAGGAGGCGTTGTGGAAATTGGCCGCTATTTTGATTGAATCAGGCGGCCGAGGCGGTTCCGCCGCCTGGAGTTTCAGGTTACGGAAATTTACAGAACTGCCCTGATACGATTCACCGAGCCTGATCCGCAGATTGATATCGATCCGGTCAACCCCGGCAGTCGATATCAGGCAAGTGTAAGTTTGAAATTCGCTGCCGATCGGGTCGCTGTTATAACGCTTGACTTCTTTGCCGTCACAGTAGGTTTTTACCTGAAGATAACCAGCGCCGTTTTTGGACCCGGCGGCTTCCGCGCTGAACTCAATGAATTCACTTTTGGGCCAGCTTTTGAGGCGCTGAACCAGTGCGCCGTCGTTCTTGGTCTCTTTGATGGCGGTCAGGCGAATTTGCGGTGAATTCAGCGTGGTTTCGACGGTGTCGGGTGAATCAACCCGCCATCCTTGCAGACCATCTTTGAAGTCGGCATTCATGATCTGGGCCGGAAGAGCCGCCGCCGCGGCGACAAGTAAAGCGGCGAGAATTTTTTTCATATGTTTTCTCCGAGACGATTACTGGGTCAAAGTGTTTTAGTAATTAATGGCGTCTTTGACATCCGGATTCAGCCATTGGACATAAGTGGTGGAGGTGCCGGGATCGTTGTATATGGGGCCTTTGACCAGCCGGGCGTGAGCATCGGCATAGACAGTGGAGACTTTACTGGTATGACGCAGGTCTATTCCCGCAGGCTTGTTATCGTCGCTGAACCAGTCGGCGTAATTAGCCGGGCTGCCGGTGCCGCCGCTTCTGAGTATAAAGTATTTTTTATTACTGGTATCGATTTTCCAGGCGTCGGCGAGCAACGGTGTTTGCGAAGCCTTTTTGACGGTGTGCATCAGATCTCTGAACCTGCGGTGTTGGGTTCTGGAATCACTTGACGGTGGATAAGTTGTTTCGTAGTTGCCATGGGCAATGCAACTGTTGCTGCCATAGCTTACCATGGGCGTATAGGCGTCGGCTGGATAGTATGCCGGGCGTTTGTCGGAAGGGCAGACAAAAATTGATTTCGGTTTGCGCGCTATGCTGTAATGGGTGCTGCCGAGGTAGCCCAGGTCCACGATCTGGTAAAACCAGCCGTCACCGGTTGAACAGCCGTTGACGAGTTTCCGGCCGCGGATGATCCAGTCGTCATAGTCGGAGGCGTAGAACTGGTAGAGGCCGCCAAGCTGTTTCAGGTTGTTGAGGCAATAGGTACCGCGGGCCTGATCACGGGCTTTATTCAGGGCCGGGAGTAACATTGCCGCCAGGATGGCGATGATCGCGATCACAACCAGCAATTCAATGAGGGTAAAATTTTTCTTGCTCATCATCTTCAAGCTCCTTTTAATACGTTTATTTGAGTGTTGTAATTCTTTATTTTCAGATATGTTCGGGCCATATCGGCGATTTCGGCGGTTCCTGCGTCGATGTCTTCGTCACTTGCCAGCAGTCGGGCGATGCCTTGGCTGATGATGTTGAAAAGATCGACCGATTCGATATTGTAATGAGGATACATTTTGGGTATTTCGTTGAAAAAGAGCATATCCCGCGGATCGTTGAAGTCAATGGTCCGCCCGGCGGCATTTTTCCGGATGGGAATACCGTATTTGAAGTCTGCAATCCGGTTCTGAAAAGCTTCCGAGAGCAGGAAGCGGAGCAGTTTGCCGGCCAGCGGCAAGTCCAGGCATTCCCTGCGGATACAGAGCAGATCGGTGGCCTGGACATTGACGTCCTGTCCATCCGGAATCAGCGGCAGCGGAGCGGTATTCCAGTCCTTCAGGCCCGATTCCACGATCATGGGCATGAATTCCCGCTGCGATATCATCATGGCGGCGCGTCCGTTCAGAAAAGCTTCGGCGTGGCGGTCCGGCCAGTAAAATTCATCTCCCCACAGCTCGTGACGGAGTTCGCGGAACAGTCTGAGCCCGCGGCGGGTGGCCGCTGAGTCGATCTGAATCGGGTCTCCGGCTTCGGGATTGATCAAACAACCGCCGGTGCGGGCTACGAAATTCATCCAGACATGAATGCCGCTGTACCAGTTGAAAATGGCTCCGGGTGGGATGATCTGCCGCAGATTTCTGACGCAGCCGATGAAATCATCCCAGGTCCAGCCGACTCCCGGCATCCGGCATCCGGCCAGGCGCAGCAGCGACGGATTATAAAAAATCACCCGCGGCGAAAACAGCAGCGGTACTCCGACCAGCCGCCCGCTGATGCGAAACGACTCGAAAGGCTTCATGAAAAATTCATCTTGATTCGGAAAATTCTGTTCAAACAGTTCGCTCAGGTCCAGATATTCCATGCAATGGGATTGCACATAATGTGTCGGACGTATTTCGAAAATGGCGTGTTTAAGGCGTTTGCTGAGCCATAATTCAGGTATTTCGGTTTTGATCTGGCGGCAGAACTCATTCCGAAAATGTCCGTGTCCGGAAAAGCCCGCCAGCATACTGTTGGGAACCAAGCGCGATTCCCATTCCGCGCGGATGAAAGTACCCCGGCGGGAAACGGTTTCGAGAATACCCTCGCGGACCAACGTTTCCAACGCATTCTGGACCGTCGGCACCGAAATACCGGTTTCCCGGGCCAGGTCCCGGCTGCCTGAAAGCTTGGCGCCGGTTTCCAGGTCGCCACCTTCAAGGCGGTCCAGGATATGATTTCTGACTGTGGTGATGAGGTCTTCCATTTTTAATCCTTAGTTCTAATATAGTATAATGCCGACCTCTGATAAAGTCAATAGGGTAAAATTGGAAAATCAATAAAATTTTGAGCATAAATCTCTGACCAATGCAGAGGAATTTCAAGGGCGAAAAATCAGTATGGGGGGAGGGAAAGGAGATGGCTCAGTCGAAAGGCGGAATCCAGTTCGGGTCGCGGGCTGCCTGGAAACAGAGCCGGATTTCTTCGGGGCTGTTCTTTTCCAAAGCCAGCGGGGGCAGGTCGTCCGCGGTGAAATAAGCGGTCTCGATGGTTTCGGCATTGGGGACGAATTCTCCGCCGATGATCCGGCAGAGGACATAAAACTTACAGACCCCATAAGCATAGCGGGGAGTGTTGTGCAGATTGCGGTCGTGAATGGCGACGATGCGTTCGGCGACGACGTCCAGTCCGGCTTCTTCTTTGACTTCCTTGACGGTGTTTTCGCGGACGGTGCAATTGACGTCGACCCAGCCGCCGGGCAGGGCCCAGGTACCGTTGCGTTCGTGGACCAGCAGAATCCGGTCGTCCTTGAAAATGGCGGCGCGGGTGTCGATCTTGGGAGTCTGGAAACCGGTTTCATTGCAGAAGACATTTTTGACGGTTTCCAGGTCCAGCCCGGTTTTTGCCGCCATGATTTCGGCGGCGATATCGCGGATCTGTTGGAATCTCTCCAGGTCAAATGAATTTTCAGAGTAAGTCAATCCCGCCTGGGCGATGAATTGCAGTTCTACCGCCCATTCCAACCATTTGTTCTTGTTATTTTCCATTTTTAATAATCAGTTGGTTGAGTGAAAAAGCGACCCGTTCTTTGAAGTCGGGCCAGCGGTTTTCCTCCAGAATCCGGTGCGGGCAGATTTTGCCGCTCCAGTCTTTATGCATTCTCAGACAATTGACGTTCAGATTATGCTTGTAGAGGAGCCAGGCGGCGAGACGGACGCCGTTTTCCTCCGCCTGGCGGTAGAGAGGCTCCTCCGCGCCGTAACAGCGGCTGCGGGCGATCTCGATGCCGATGCTGTAGCGGTTGCCGCCGCCGTTGCGCCCGTCGCCCGCGTGCCACGCCCGCTGATCGTCCGGTATGATCTGGATCGCTCCGCTTTCGTCGACGACATAGTGGAACGACACGGAGATATTGTCGCGCCGATCATTCAGGTAATCGCGCTCGCGTTGAGCGGAAGCACTGTTCCAGGTGTTGTGGATGGTGATATAGCGGACTTCCTCGAAGTCGCCGACGATCTTGTGTTTGAGATTATAATCGTTGACGTCGAGATGCTGGCAGTCGATCGCCACCCCGTTGAAATTATTGCAGCCGAAAAGAAAACCACTCATAATAATCAATACCGTAAGGCTCAGGGCATGGAGAAATCTCATGCCGGATTACCAGGCCTCGGTGGTATAAGTCACGATGTCCTGAGCCGCTTTCCGCGAAGCCATTTTCTGGCCGTTGCGGCGGCTGGTTTCCATATCGCCGGAGGACTGGAAGAGGATCGAACCGGTAACCTTGCGGGGCTTGATCAGGGGCTCCTTGCGACCGGGGATGATGACTGTGAATTCCACGGTTACGGTGGCTTGCCATTCGATAACCCGGTAGATTACTTCGTCGTCGTCGGTGGTGTCGGCGACCTTTGTGGTGGTGAAATCGATGATATCGGCATAAACGATGCAATCGGCTTCACTCTGGCTCTTGACCTTGTAGGTGCCATCGATCATGAATTGCTCATTGAGGAGGTTACGCAAATCCGCCGCGGCATTGTAAGCCGTGGTCTGGTTGGAGACCGGGGCAATGGCAATGGTCCTGATTTGTGGGTGGCCCAGATAACCGATATTGTAGCAGCTTGTGCACGCCATGACCGCGGCGGTTACCGCGAACAATTTCAAACATACTCCGACTGATTTCATTTTATTTTTTCCTCCGCATCTTTGCGATATTCTTTTACTTTGTCAAATCCCAGGTCCCGGATCGGGAGCAACCATTTGCCGCCGCTGTTTTCGGGTACGACCATCAGGTCGGACCGTTCCTCAGGGATACCGATGTTGGGGAAAAGCTGGATACGGCTTTCCACTTCGGGCCTGAATGCTTCGGGGGCAAATGTTTTATCCAGATCGCTGAGCAGTGCTTCGGATGTTCCGGCTGCCTCAGTGTCGGGGTACTGACGTAATACGGTGCTTAAGTAGCGTTCGGCGGGGTCCTGGCGGCCGATTCGCTTATAATATTTGGCGATGTTCAAAATACGCTCGGCGGAAATGTCTTTGGACTTGAGAATGGTCTTGCGAACCCAATCGCATTCGGGTTCATTGGGATACTTCTTGAGGAATTCATGAAGGACCTGGACGCATTCGGCATTGTACTTGCCGTCGCCGTCGCCCCGCTGTGAGAGTTCGAACAATGCGGTTCCCAGCTCCAGATAAGCGTATTTACAAGCCGGAGAAGTTGGATGTTTGCTGGTGATCTCCCGCAGGTGGGCCAGCGCTTCGCGCGGTTTGCCCTGATCCAGGAGCAACGCGGACAGCCTGAGTCTGGCCATGGGCGAGCTTTCGGCAAAAGGGGCGCGTTTGATCGCCGACGAATATATCTCGTAGGTCCGGTCTGGACCTTTCAGCCACGGCACCCAGCGCAAAGCCCAGTAGGCGGGATCGCGGTGCCCGGCGAAAAACTGGTCGCCGATGGAGTATTCACGGTCGATCATCGAGGGAAAATCGATATACCCGGGGTAGCCGGCAAGCAGCTTTTCCACGCATTCATATTCTTTATAGAGGCAACGCGCCTGACGGTAAGCATCGGCCGCGGCCAGGACCGCCTTGGCTTTCAGGCTGACGGTATCGGCAAGGAATTCGGCGTCAAGAAATAACTTGGCGGCATCGTAATAATTACGATTCGTATTGGCTTCCAATGCTTTCTGATATTTGATGTTGGCCTCGGCATCATCTGCACACAGCGTCACGGTCAATAAAAACGCCATGAAAAATACCGCCGGCCTGCTAAAGGTGAACCCCATCACTGTTTCCTGTCTTATTCCTGTTTCATTATCCAATATTTTCAGCATAATATAAACGGTAAATAATACTTTTTCAATGAGGGAAGCAAGATTCATGCGATAATATCAAAAAATCCGGAAATTTAACGAACCGCTATTGATTTT
>JAVBRM010000169.1:0-14266 GCA_031548025.1 Victivallaceae bacterium
GGATTCGCTGATACCCAGTGAGTGGGCGCTGATTTCCGGCGCATAGCGGATATAGTCATGCATATTCGGCAGGGTCATGCCGATAACCGCGATTTTTAACCCGGATTTGTCGAACATCCGCCAGGCGGCATAAGGTTGGGCTCCGCCGGGTAAAACCAGATTGCCGCTCATAATCAGGCCTTTGAACTCCGCGGCCCGTTGGGCCAGAGCCGGAAAGCCGAATTCGGTATCGTGATTGCCGATCACCCAAATATCATAGGCCAGGTGATTCATAGTTTTGATTACCGCCGCGCCCTTGTCGTAAGCTCCTTCAAGGGTTCCCTGCAGGGTATCGCCACAGTCGATCAACAACGTTTTATCGCGGTTGGCGGTTTCGGCCTTGATTAAAGGGGCAAGCTTGAGCCAGCCCCCTTTGGCTGTATTGAAATGTGCGTGCGTGTCGGAGGTGAAAATTACGGTAAGCTCGGCTGCGGCTCCGGCCAATACCGGAGCCAGACAGCATAGAAAGAGTAAACCGAATCTTTTCATTTCACCGTGCCTGAGGCCTGCAATTTGGCGATACGGGTCAAGTTCAGACGCTTGACGCCGACGGCAAGTTCCTTGTTTTCCGTGACCAGTTTTTTGAAGTCTTCAATATTCCTGACCGGCTGGTCGTTGATGCTGTAAATGACTTCATAGGGTTTGATGCCGGCCACGGACGCTTTGCTGCCGGTTTTGATTTTGGAAACGATCACGCCGGGTTCGTCGGCCGCCATTTTATAATGATGGCGGACTTCAAAAGTCAAGTCGTTGACCGTCAGGCCCAGATCCTTGTTTTCATATTTGGGGGCGTTTTCATGATAAAGGGGAGCCGCGGTCACGGTCAGTTCCTTCTGCATGAGCTGGCCGTCGTGGATATAGCTGAGCCGGTATTTCTGGCCGATGCCGATACCGGTCAGGGTGTTGTTGAATTTGTTATCGAGAGAAGCCCACGGAGTTTGGAGTCTCTCGAACATCTGTTCCGGATAACGGTCGATGTGGTCCCACGGATAGGTCTGGCGGAATCCCTGATCGTAGTCGTTGCCCTGAATGACGATCGGGACATTGTTGACCAGCGGAGTCAGGCTGGTGATGACGTCGAAATCCTGGAGTCCGGCGGTGGCCGCGGGCGAACCCGGATAAATATAGGTGATCATCAAGCCGTTATTGCCGTTATTGGTCAGGGAGGCGATATTTTTCATCAGGGCCAGTTCCGGGGTCAGGCGCTGGAACTCGATGCCGAGCCAGGCGAGAGTGGTGGTGTCCTCTTCCGGTTGCGGCTTGACCTGCTTGTCAAAGTTTTCGGCCTTGTCGGCGGCGAGCATGGCGGTGATTTCAGCAAACGGCATCAGGATAATCGGCCGGGACATATGCTGATTGCGTGGGGCTCTCCGCATCTGGAGCGGCATGGCCAGCAACTCTTCATTCAGGTCGAAGACAAACTGGTTGTTGCCCATTGAACGCATGTGCGGATAGAGGATGTCCTTCCAGCCATTCCGGAAACCGCGGATATAAGTCGGCAGCACCAGGTAGTCAAGGCGGTTGCCGCTGGCGGTGGCAGAGGTGCCGAGCACGAGATCATCGGTCAAAGTTTCAAGTTTCTTGGCGGATGCTTTGAGTCCGCTGCCGGGCAGTTTGGTTGAGGGTTTGACCAGAATCAGTCCCAGATCCTTGAATGAATAATCATACTCGGCTGTTACCGGTTGACGGTTGGACATGATGGCAATACGCTCGATTTTGACAACATCCTGGGCCTCCAGGGCGAGGCAGACCAATACGCGGCCATCCGGGAGCAGCAGGCCGGGGACGTTGAATTCGGCGGGCTGGCGCTGGGCTTCGAAGTATTCGCGGGTACCGGGCTTCAGTTGTTTGCGGCGCAGATTGACTTTTACCGCATAAAGATTATTTTTCAACGTTGCGCTGAGTTTCTGGATATCTTTGTACAAATCACCGGCGGGGATGCTGGACCATTCGTCGGGAATCTGCTTCCAGGAATTGGACAGCTTCATTTTGCCGTCGAGGGTAAAAGCGACGGTGATCGGATTGCCGTCTTTGTCGAGGATGATGCCGCCCTGCGGTATATTGATGAACTCGGTTTCGGTGGCCAGATTCAGGGTCAGGATGGCCGGCGCGTATTTGCGCAGCGAAGTAACCCAACTGCCGTTTTCATTGAAATAATGGAAGCTGAAAGCCGGTTTAACGTCGCCGCGCTTGAATTCCAGTACCTGGGCATCCTTGAGTTCGGAGGCGAGCTTCAGCCTGATGCAGCCCTGTTCCGGATAAAAGGCATCGACAACGGCGTTGACTTGGGTTCCATTGAATTCAACGGTGATTTTATCGAGGTTTTCGGGCAGTAGCTGCAGATTCGCAGTGAGCACCGAGGTTGGAGCAATCAGAAAACCGCTCGAAACATAAGGGCGCTGTTCTTCCAGGTAAGCGCGGGCGTTGCCGATTTGCCGGGGCTCGCGCTCTTTGGTATCGAGCTTCAGATAATAATTGATCCGGACTGACGAAGGCAGAAATTTACGGAGCAACGGAGCCGATTCGCGGAGATCGGCGTTTTTTTCGTCTTTCTTTTCTTCCTCGGCGCCCAGCGGCATCAAAAACGCAACGGCAAGCAGTGCCGACAATATGAAATTGAATTTACCTGACATAACTTATATTACTCCTTGTCGTAATCGGATGAAAAATCAATGACGGTCTGACGGATTGAACCGTTGCGTAGAATGGTGATGACGGTTTTGCGTTGCTTGTCGTCGGCCAGGGCCTTTTCATAGGCGGCCTTGAGCTCAGCCAGAGTATTGACTTCAGTATCGTTGATTTTGGTAATGATGTCGTTGTTGAAAAGCTGGGCACGGGTGGCGGCGCCGCCGTAATGAATGCCGTAGACGAAAACGCCTTCGGGTTTATAGAAATACAGATTGGCGTTGTCGAAACGGTTGATGGCGCGGGCGGTGAATTCCCAGCGCGGCAGGTTGAGAATGTCGCCCTCGACCTGGCCTTTGGCGCGCGGAGTAACCTGAATGGTCATCGGTTTGCCGTCGCGGATAACTTCGAAGTTTACCGGCACGTCAAAGGGCAGCAGCCCCAGATGACGCTTGAGCTCCGGTATTTCCTCGCTGGTTTTTGCATAAATCGGATAGTCGCCGATCTTGACCAGCAGGTCCTGGGGTTGGATGCCCGCGAGGAGCGCCGGGCTATTCGGCTCGGTGCCGGCGATGATCACGCCTTCCTTGTAATCGAAATAGATATTGCGGTCGAAGTCATGCAGCGGTTGCAACATCAACCCGCTCCAGGCCCAGTTGACGTTGCCGTACTGACGCAGCCGGGTCAGGACATAATGAACCGTCTCCGCCGGAATCGAAAAAGCCAGAGAACCGCCGATCATTACCCCCAAGGTATTGATGCCGATGATCTTGCCCTGGGTGTTGACCAGCGGACCGCCGGAGTTTCCCGGAGAGATCGAGGCGTCCGTCTGGTACCACAAAGTGTATTCGCCGGTTCCCACAAGATAGCGCTTGGCGCAGGAGATGATCCCGATGGAAACCGAACGGTTCCAGCCCCAGGGGGCTCCCATGGCCATGACGAAATCGCCGTCGGAAACTTTGCCGGAGTAGTCGATTTCGGCAAACGGCAATACCGGATCATTTTCGGGGCGTTCGAGCTTCAACAGGGCCAGGTCGGTATCCTTGTCGCTGCCGACCAGCTTGGCTTTGTAAGCGCGGCCGTCATAAAGCAGACAACGGATTTCGGTGGCTTTGTCGATGACGTGGTGATTGGTGACGATTTCGCCGTCGGCGGAAATGATGACGCCGCTGCCGGAAACCGTGACCGAAACATTTTTACCGGCCTGTAGGTTTTCCCGGATCACCTTGATGTAGACGACCGACGGGAATACTTCGTTTTTGGCATTGATGATGATTTTCTGGAAATCGGCTCCATAGGGACTGCCGTCTCCGGAATGACACCCGGTTATGGCCGCCACTGCCAGAAATGTTCCGGCCAGTAGACTCAATTGATAGACTTTACGCATGTTTCTCTCCTTTTAAAAAAATAAAGCCGCCCCCAAAATGGGAAGCGGCAATTTGAAACCAGTGAATTATTGGTTAAAATAATCGTTTAGTCATTGGCGCCGTCTTCCTGTTCCTTCAAAAGCTTGAGGGTTTCGGCGGGCTTCGAAATATTGTCAACGATTTTCTTGATGATGTCTTTTTTGCGCAGTTTGCGGGAGATACTGCCCAGAAGCTGCAGATATTCCTGCTGGTTGCGGTCGGGCGCAACGATGAAAACCAATACCCGGACCGGTTCTTCGTCCTGGCTTTCATAATCTTCGATCGGCTTGTTGGTTACTCCGACAATCACGACCGGGTCGGGAATGGTATTCAATCTGACGTGGGGGAGGGCAAGACCGAAGCCAACTCCCGTGGTCATCATCTTTTCTCTTTTCCAGGTCGCCCGGAAAATGATGTCACGGTCGACTTTGGATTGAATGGCTGCTGCGGTGATGAGTTCGTCCAAAACCTCAAATTTGTTTGAGCCATTGAGAATAAGAATCGATTCGTTTGTCAAATACTTGCTAAAATTCATTTTCATTAATTAACTCCGGGCTGGAATCCTGTTGCTTTATTATGATTCGTGCCCTAATTTACCATATGGTGTATGAGTTTTCAATAATAATATCTTAAAAACTCAATATTTTTATCAAAATGAGTTCTCCGGACCTGGAAATGCCTGATTTTTCACCTCTGCGACGTACTGTTTGAAGGCGCCGTCGATGACTTCATGCAAAGTCGCGTAACGTTTGGCATGTTTCGGCAGAAAGGTTTCCGAAATTCCGAGGATATCGGTTACCACCTGAATCTGACCGTCGCATTCGATGCCGCCGCCGATGCCGATGGTGGGAATGCTTATCGCCTTGCTGATCCGGCCGCTGACCGCGGTCGGGATGCCTTCCAGCACCAGACTGAAAATTCCGGCGGCCTCGAGAGCCTTGGCGGTTTTGATCAATTCCAGAGCATCCTCTTCGGTTTTGCCCGCCAGCTTGTAACCGCCGGTCACCAGGACCCGGTGCGGCATCAGCCCGATATGCCCCATCACCGGAATACCGCAGTCGATCATGCGCTCGACCAGCGGTATCGACTTGAGGCCTCCCTCGATTTTTATGGCATTGCAGCCGGCTTCCTTGAGATAGCGGGCGGCATTTTTCAGGCCTTCTTCGATACCGGCCTCATAACTCATGAAAGGCATATCGCCGACGATAAAGGCTTCCGGAGCTCCCCGTCGGACCGCCGCGCAATGATGCAGTGACTGCTCCATCGTCAGCGGCAGCGTATTTTCATAGCCCAATACGGTATTGGCCATGGAATCGCCCACCAGTAACAGCTCGACTCCGGCAGCGGAGGCCATGGCTGCGGTCGGGGCGTCATATGCGGTCAATGCGACGATCTTTTCGCCGCGCTCTTTCATTTTGCGGAATGTTCCGACATTTATCTTTCCTGCCATTGCTCACCTCGATTTTGTTTTCGATTTTTGAAGTCGCCCAAAGTCCCAAAAATGAAGATCGCAGGCTTGTCGTATTCCGCCAAAAACCCGTCCGACCTGTCCGACCTGTCCGACCTGTCCGACCTGTCCGATTTATTCGGTGGTCTTGTCTAATATAACATCAGAAATCATTTTTTCCTCTTTTTTCTGTTAAATCCCGTTGAAATCAGTGTTATGCCGCCTAAATTATACCAGTATAACCCAGGAGGGTAATTTATGAAAAAATTCCGTTCGAGCAAGCGTCAGCACCGGAGTTCACATAACTTCGGTCGCAAAAAACATACGAAAAACCACAGCCGTCAGGTAGAGCAGATTTTGATTTCCGGGACGATCAAACTGACTTCCCGGGGATTCGGCTTTGTCACTCCCGATGCCTCCGAACAGGAACAGGACCAGGAACGTCCGGCCGATATCTTTATCCCTCCCCAATATACCATGACCGCCATGAGCGGCGACAAGGTCAAAGTCGAGTTGTTGCCGGCGCATCCTGAATACGACAACGATCGCGGCCCGGCGGGCAAGGTGGTCGAAATCGTCGAGCGTTCCCGCACCACGATTGTCGGCGAGATCATTGACGGGCGTCGAGTTCGTCCGCTGAATCCCGATTTGCATGGCGAGATCGATATTTCCGGCGGCTCCCGCGGCGCCAAGCGCGGCGACTGGGTCGAAGTCAAACTGATCGAAGGCGCCGCCGAGGATGGCTTGCGCCGGGGAACGGTTTCGTCCAAAATCGGCCGGGCCGGTGAGATCGTCAATGACTTGAACGCGGTTTGCGCCGAGTACAACCTGGCGCCGGCATATTCGGAGGAAGATGACCAGGCCGCCGCGTCCATCACCCCGCGCCAAATCAATCGCGAGGACTTCCGGAAGGATTTCTGCGTAACCATCGATCCCCACGACGCCAAAGACTTTGACGACGCCCTCTCTCTGCATCCCGGCAGCGACGACGGTGAAATCGAGATCGGAGTTCATATTGCCGACCTGGCTGCGTACATCGCGCCGGGGAGTCGTTTCGACAAGGAAGCCGGGCGGCGCGGTTTTACCTCCTATCTGCCGGGGCGCACGCTGCCGATGCTCCCGAAAACCCTGACCGCCATCCTCAGCCTCACCGAAAAAGAGGACTGCCTGACCCATACCGTCATGTTGACCGTGCACAAGCTCAGCGGCAGAATTATCAAAACCAGGCGTACCCATGGGATTATCAATGTGGCGCGCCGTTTGAATTATGACGAAGTTCAGGATTATCTGGATACCGGAACCCGTCCCGATACCTGGGACAAGGAGTTCGCCGACAAAATCAGCCTGCTGACCGAAGTTACCCGCAA
This sequence comes from Victivallaceae bacterium, assembly GCA_031548025.1. Lineage (GTDB taxonomy): Bacteria > Verrucomicrobiota > Lentisphaeria > Victivallales > Victivallaceae > UBA5239. Next base: position 6,885 of record JAVBRM010000169.1, read on the forward strand.
TATACGTAAATACCGCTTCAAAGAGGAAAAATTCCTGACGCTCGACGTCCCGGAAATCCGGGTGCTGTGCGACGAAGCGAATAATAAGATTCTCGGCCTCGAGCGCAAATATCAGCGTGAATCCAGCCAGTTGATCGAGGAGTGCATGTTGGCGGCCAATACCGCCGTCGCCATCGAAATGTCCGGGAAAAACATTCCGGGAATCTATCGTATTCACCCCGAACCTTTCCCGGACAAAGTCGAGGAATTCACCTCGTTTGTCGTTGACTCGTTTGGCCTGATCCCCGGCAATCTTTCCAATCGCGACGAATGCAATAAGTTTCTGGACAGCCTACCGGATGGCCCGATTAAGCCGGTGGTTCTCAGTGCTTTCCTGCGTTCATTGACCCGGGCCTCCTATGCCGGTGCGCCCGCGCTTCACTTCGGGCTGGGCAAAACCCATTATCTGCATTTCACCAGCCCGATCCGGCGCTATACAGACCTGACCGTGCACCAGCAGCTCTGGGAGCTCGAAACCAACGGCAGGCTCAAATCCAAAAAATCGATGGAAAGTCTGGCCGAACGCTGTACCGATCTGGAAATGAACAACGATGAAGCCTATTACGCCGCTTGCGACCGCATGAAGCTCCGTTATCTGGAAGAAAAGCTGATGAGCAATGACGAAACCCTCTACAACGGCGTCGTCGCCCGGGTGGTGGCCGCCGGTATGATGGTCGATATCGAAGACCTCGGCATCTATGGATTTGTGCCGCTGGAAAACCTGCGCGGCAACTTCAAACGTTACGGCAACATTCTCAAATCTTACAATGGTAAAAAAATATTCCGCCCCGGCGACTTTGTGCAATTGCAGTTGTCGGCCATCGACTTTGACAAAGGATCGGCTATATTCCAGCCTAAAGAAACTTCATGACCGAATACGTTACACTTGAAATCGAACCCGCCGAAATCCGGCGGACCGCCAAAATGATTAAAATTGTTATCCTGAGCGAGCTTGTAATATTGCTGGCGTCGATAATCTTTGCCATTGTCTATGGATACTGGCGCGTACCGATTGGCTGGGGAGTCTTTGCTCTGCTGCTCTGCCTGAGTGAAGGCATTCCCTATTGGCGCTCGAGAAGACTGCAAGCTTACCATTCAATGACGATCCGCAACAACTGCCTGGCGCTGGAAAGCGCCATGGTCGTTATGAAAATCCCCTATTCGGACATCGGCAAATGCTTCATCCTGAAAAATGATATGCTCGGTTTCGACAGGAATGTTCAGTTGAGACTCAAAATTCGTGAAAAGAGCCTGATCATCTCGGATAAATATTTCAAAGACCGCGACTCCGCCTGCATGGCCTTCGAAAAAATCCGGGAACTCACCAAGAGCCCTAAAGCTTAGCGGTTATTGTGGCTGCTGCTTTGCGGAGAATTGCCAGTTTTTCCTCGAGAGGGGTTTTGAGCCATTCGGCCTTCTTGCTGGAAAACGCAATGGCGGCGATGGTTTCACCGGATTGATTTTCAATGGGAATCGCCAGCGAACAGGTTCCGATAACCGATTCATCCTGAACTTCGGCATAGCCTTGTTTCTGGATTACAGCGCATAACTCCTCCAGCTTGCGGGGAGCAATAACGGTTTTATCGGTTAGTTTTTTGCGGCCGTTACGAGCCAGCAAGCGTATTCTTTCATTTTCCGGCAACCCGGCCAGCAGAACCCGGCCGCAGGCCGTGGAGTGCAGTTCATCGGCCCAGTCCTGATGCTGGAAGCGCCAATTCGTTCTTGCCTGTTTGCTGACGAGCGCCACACAAAAAAGCTTGTCACTGTTGATTACCCCTAAAAATGCCGAACTGGAGGTCTGAACGGAAAGTTTTTTCAGGACGGGGGCGGAGATTTTGCGTAATTCTTGCCATTGATCGGCAGCCGTACCTAACCAGATACAGCGTCCACCGAGCCGGTAAGATCGCCGTTCGTCCTGGGTTACGTAACCACGCTCAAAAAGAGAACGCAGGATATTGTTGGTGGTTTTTATGCCGATATCCAGTTTTTCGCTGATCTCGGTGAATGGAACCGGCCTGTCGGCCTGCGCCAGAAATTCAAGAATATCCATGGTTCGGTCCAGAACCTGAATCAAGGGTTTCGAAGTTTGTTTTTCCATCAAAGTATATCCTTAGCAAAAAAGACAGAAAGGACAACTTTAGTTCGAAACTTGACTGTCCTTTGCGTCTTTTTTGTCCTTTAACTCGACTTACCCCAATATATATTAAATTCGATTTTTTTCAAATTAAGTTATTGACAAATTCCCATATTGTTGTATAATTATTAATATTAATTCCCATAATGTGGGAATATTTTTAATGGTTAAGAAGAGGTAACTTTATGTCCTTCAGGGAAATTCCGTTGATTCCAATGGGCGCAATAACCGGAAAACCTGCGCCGGAATTAATTCGGGAAAATCTAACGGCTTACCGGGCGGCCGGTATCACTCAATATCTGTTGTATCCGCGTTCCGGCTGTGAGCTGGAATATTTGAGTGACGAGTGGTTCGATACCTGTGAAGTGATTTGCAGCGAGGCCGAACGGCTGGGGTTTACTTCGTTGTGGCTTTACGATGAATTCAATTGGCCCAGCGGCACTTGCGGCAAGCGGGTGATGAAGGAAAACCCGGAATTCATGATGCGCCAGCTTTCGGTACGGCGGTGTGACGATAGTTATGAGATAGTCAGTCGTCGTAATCCGGAGATGTCCGATTTGCTGAATCCGGAGGTGACGGACTGCTTTATCCGTCTGACTCATGAGAAGTATTATGCCCGGCTTGGTCGTTATTTCGGGTCTCTGATCAAAGGTTTTTTTACTGACGAACCGGAAATCGGAAGGTTTGACCGCTCGCATCCCGAAGATGTTTTTTACATGCCGTATTATGATGGCTTGGAGGAGGAGTACAGTCGGGTTGCCGGCAGTGTATTGCGGGAAGATATCCTGGCTGGGGTAAAACTGAATTCGGAATTTTTCATGGAAACCTGCAACCGGCTATTGGCCGACCGCTTTCGCCGCAGTTTTTTCGACCGTATCCGCGACTGGTGTGGACGGCATGGCGTGGTATCGACCGGGCATGTGATGAATGAAGTGTGGCCGCTCGGCGCACTGCGGAGCAATGGACACGCGCTGGTGACTTTGAGCGGCCTGGAGTTGCCCGGCATTGACGAAATCAGCACCAAAGGTAGTGTTGCCGGAATCGAATGGCTGACCCTTTCTACCGGTATGTATGCGGTGGAGAAGCGCGGCAATCGCGGCGGTATGGCTGAACTTTTTGCCCTTGGCCCATGTGATCTGAGTTTGACGCAGTTGCGTCGACAGATTTGGCTGACGGCGGCTTTCGGCATGGACCGTTATTTGCTGGCAACAGCGCAGCTGGAGGCGCGGGGAAATATTTACAAGTCCGGGTATTTCAATTCGTTCACGATGGATCAGCCGCATATGGCGGTTTGGAATACCTGGGGGGAGGATGCGGGGAGGGCGGCTGAATTTGCGCTTAAACCTCGGAGATGTGAGTTCAATATCCGCTATCCATATCACCACGAACCGTTGGCGGAATTATTGGAAACCATGGTTCGCCGCCAGTGCGCCTGGCGATTGCTGCTGCCGGAGGAGGAGCCGGACCCGGAGGCGCAGTTCGTTTTGGCGTTTTGCAACGGAAAACTGCATGATGAAAAAAGCGGTGCGAACTCTTATCATTTTTCGCAATTGTATGAACAATATCTGCAAGTCCATTTAAAACGGGCGGCCTGGGTGACCGATGAGAACGGTTCATTGGTCGAAGATGTTTTCGTCCGGTGCTGTGCCGATGGTTCGGTATTGGTGATCGATCTCTCGGGGCACGAACGGCGGCTGATTCTGCACCGTGGCGGTACCGAATGTGCTTTTGAGCTTCCGGCCTGCGGAGTGAGTGATTTCCCCGGCTGGAAGGTTACGCTGGATCGTCCGAATACCATGCGGACTGAATTCGATGGCGGGATTTTTGAGTTTGAAGTCGATGAACATGTCACGGACTTGAAGTTGGTATTGCGCGAATTCGGCGGCGCGGTGAAAGCCGAGTTGGACGGCATGGAAATATCCGTTGACGGAGATTGTACTACTTTACCGCCTGGATTCAAAGGGCTCTACCGTGAAACGGAGATCAATCTGACTCGAGGTAAGCATACCCTGAGATTGCTCAATGAGGCTCCATATTATCCGTTTCTGCCACGTGGTTTTGTCACCGGCGGATTTACCGGACACGGCGCTCATATTGCGCCTTATCGCAATGACGGCGCCGGGGTGGGCGGGTATGTCGGGACTCTGACTCAGCGGGCCCGCATTGTCGTGCCGGTTAACGCACAGAAGATCCGGCTGGCCATGACGGAGGGCGATGCGGAAATATTGCTGGATGGGCATTCGCTTGGGATTCGGGCTTGGGCTCCGTATGAATGGTTGGTTCCGGGAGAGTTTGCCGGGCGGGAAGTTGAGTTGACGCTGCTGCGACATACCACGCTCGGGCCTCTCTTCGGCAATAAGGTATATGCCGGAGACAGTGAAGAAATGCGCGACAAGCGGCAGCGGCTGGCCCCGAAAAATGATTGTCCGGTTCCGGGTATCTTGGAAATAACATGGTTATAGTATAAATTAACAAAAGAAGGATGGTGAAAAATGAAAAAATGTCTGATGTTTTTAGCGCTTTTCCTGATCATGGGGGGAACCTGGGCACAGACCCGGTTGTGCTTCCCGCCGCTGAAAAAAGCTCCGGAAATCGATGGCGTCATCAATGAAAAAGAATGGGCCGGCGCTTCCATGCAGGTTGACGGTATCTCGCTTAAAAGCGGTTTGCTTTCCAAGCGGGAGGTGACTTTTTATATCGGTTATGACGAAAAGAATATTTATTTCGCCCAGAAAAGCGAGTTGCCGCCGGAAAAAATGAAACTAAAGAACGCCAGTCGTTCTGCGGCGATCAATCTGCTCCCCCCCGGCGGCAAGGAGTTGCAGATATCCTTCGGCCCGGACCAAGTCGACGGACTGCCGCCGGGAGTGGTGCTGAAACAGCATCTGGACGGCAAGTTCTGGCAGAGTGAAATGGTGATTCCACTGAGTGCTCTCGGAGTTGACTCGATCCGCTACGGCGAGGAGTGGGGATTGCAAATGAGCCGGACCTGGAGCAATCCGAAAGAAACTTCCGTCTGGCATTTTTCGGAAGACGGCAGCCGTCTGGGGACTTTCCTGCCGACCAAGGATGCTCCTGCAATCAGCTTTGTCAAGTTCCAGGAAAAGACGACCACTTTCCCGATTGAACTTCTGATGAGAAATTATGGGCAAAATAATTTGAAGCTCAACTACCAAGCGGAGATCGTTTCATTGGAAGCGCCGCTCAATTATTATCAGCAGTTGACATTGGCCGGCGGTGAAGAAAAATCACTGAAGTTTCATAATATTCTGGCGCAGGGCGTGCACCGGGTTTTTTCCGTCAAGATTGCGGATGCGGACAGCGGCATGGTTTATTACGAACGGAAATTTGCCTGGGATTCCAGTAAGGAATTGAGCTGGGTGGATCCCGATCCGCCTTATGTGTTCCATATGTCCGTGTATCCGACTCACCGGACAATCCGGGCCCGGTTGTGGTGCAGCACCACCCGGAAAATGAATGCGGTGACGGCGGTCAAGGTCGACGTAAGGAATAAAGCGGGGCAGGTGATGGCGTCGAAGGATCTGGTCAAGCGGAGTAATAAAGATTTTTATCTGCAATGGGAAGAACCGCAAATGGCTTCATGGCCGGAAGGCGAATATTTCCTCGATGCCGTGTTCAAGGACGGCAAAGGGGTGGAGCAGAAGATAACCCGCGATTTCGGGATTTATAAGTTCGAGTGGGAAAATAACCGTTTTGGCAAATCGAAAATCATCGTCCCGCCGTTCAAGCCGCTTCAGGTAAAGGACAGCGAGATTCACGCCCTGCAAACCGGCTACCGCCGTTCCGGAGTGTTCTGGGACGCGGTTTACGCCCAGGGCGAAAATATCCTTGCCGCGCCCCTCGAGTTGGTGATTAATGGCGAAAAATTCTCGACTACAGCCGTTCGGCAGGTCGTTGTCGATGATGACCGGGTGGTGATCGAATCCGATCACAAAAGCGGCAATCTGCAGCTTACCGCCGTTCATGACTATGACTACGACGGCATGTGCAAGGTCACGCTTAAATTCGTTCCGGATGGCAAGTTGAAGATTGAGCAGATGTATTTCGATATTGCCATGAAAAAAGAATACGCCGAGCTCTACCATGCCACTGGAGCGCGGGTGCGGAGCAATTTTCATGGCTTCATCGGTCGTGAGAGCGGCGTGGTTTGGGACAGCCTGCGCGGACGCTGCTTGAATCCGTTGATTAAAGGATTCAGACCGTATATCTGGTTCGGCGGGATTTACAAAGGACTCTGCTGGTTTGCTGAATCACCCCTGAACTGGAGTATCGATTCCGCTAAACCGGCCCAGGTTCTGGCGGTGGCGGATGATGCGGTCCGTCTGCGGGTCAATCTGGTCAACCGGCCGGCGGTATACAGCGAGCCTTTTGAAATCGTGATGGGATTCCAGCCCACTCCGGTGAAACCGCAACCGCCCGTAAATTCATTGGCGGGAGCTACTTGGACTTATACGCCAAAAACAGCTTCCGTTACCGGTTGGATTGCCCAATATGCGTATATGGGTATGCGTTATGAAGAAGGAATTCTGGAGAATCCCCCGAACGGAGATTGGAGCTTTATCGAATACATGCACCGTAACTCCTGGAAAGAGAAAAGCGAGATAGAGGAATTTGTCCGTGAGTATATCCGGCGCAATAATCTGGACAAAGACAATTACAGCAGTGTAGGCTACAGTCCGGTTCGCAATCTCGACCGGCAGATGCGGCTCGGCTGTGAACTGTTCCGGACGGCCCGATATCCGATTCAATATCAGAATCCGCGCGCGGTTTCGCTGACCAAAGAGTTCGATATGTATATCGACGAGTGGTCACTCTGGGAGTGTCGTCCGTCCAAGGTTAAAGTCGCCCATTTCGGCAACGATCCCAATGATAAATATGCCGACTGGATGATGCATTCGATCCGGAAATTTTTCAAGTACGGATTCAAGGGAATTTATTATGACAATATTTTCGATACGCTGTGTTACAACACCTTCAAAGGACCGGCGAAAGAGGTTGCTCCCGGAAAAATCATGCCGTTCTATCCGTTTTTCGCTATGCGTGAACTCTTGAAACGCAGCGCGGTCATGCTGGTGGAGGAAGGATGTCTTTTCGGTGGCTATCCCATGCTGCAGTCGCATATAACCGATACCACCATGATACCCTTGTGCAGTTTCAACTCGCTGACCCTCGACTGGGAAATGCAATA
>JAVBRM010000238.1:0-15740 GCA_031548025.1 Victivallaceae bacterium
CCCCCCGCCAAGCAGTTCCCGCAATACCAATCCCACCCCGGCAAACGCTTCATCCACCAGTGTGGACGATATTCTGGACAAGCTTTCACGCCAGGGAGCGAACAGCCTGACCGATGCCGAACGCGAAATCCTGAACCGCGCCCGCGAAAAATACAACAAACACTGATCGAGTATACGGCGTTGAAAACTTCTCTTTTCGACTATGAACTGCCGCCGGAGCTTATCGCACAGTTCCCCTGCGGAGTACGCGGCGAATCGCGGATGATGGTCATGGACCGCCAATCCGGCGAATGCACGATCCGGCAATTCAGCGATATCATCGAATATCTCACCCCCGGCGACACTCTGATTTTCAACGACACCAAGGTCATCAACGCCCGGATGTACGGCCGCAAAAACGGCCTGCCCGACGCCGCCCGCATCGAAGTACTCCTGACTACTCCGCTCAATCCGCCCGAGCGCCGGGCCTGGCAATGTCTGATTAAGCCCGGCAAACGCGTCCCCCCCGGCTCCAGGGTTCAATTGCTGAACCGGGACGGCTCGCTGTCGGCGGACAACCCGTGGTTTACGGTTACCGAACACTTTGAGGACGGCTCTTTCGCTTTGGAATTCGATACCGCCGATTTCGAGATGCTCCAGGAGAAATGCGGCCATATTCCCCTCCCCCCATATATCCGCCGCGAGGACGAACTGGGGGACCGCGAGCGCTATCAGACGGTATACGCCAACGAACCCGGAGCTGTCGCCGCCCCGACCGCCGGACTGCATTTCACCTGCGAAATGCTGGAACGGATCAAGGCTAAGGGCGTCAACCAGGCCGCGGTAACCCTGCATGTCGGCCCCGGCACTTTCAAACCGGTTTCGGTGGAAGACATTACCGAACACCACATGCATTCCGAACGTTATTTCCTGTCGGATGAAACCGCAAAACTGATCAATTCGACTCACGCCGCCGGCAAGCGCGTCCTGGCCGTCGGCACCACCTCGGTCCGGGTATTGGAGAGTTGCGCCCAAAATGGCCTTGCCGTTCCCGGAACCGGCAGCACCGATATTTTCATTTACCCGCCCTACCGGCCGCAATTGGCGGATATGCTGCTGACGAACTTCCATCTGCCGCAAAGCACTCTGATTATGCTGGTTTCGGCTTTTTCGTCGCGGGAAAAAGTACTGGCGGCCTACCAACTTGCCATTCGTGAAAAAATGCGTTTTTTCAGTTACGGCGATTGTATGCTGTTGATTTAAAGGCTATTTTTTAAAAATATGAATTTTTTGAATGGAATATTGCTTATGAAAACATTTATTCTGCTGGCATTGATGATCAGCGCCGCCTTGCCCTTGATGGCCCAGGATCAGGAAAACCTCTCCATCGAAGCACCGGTTAACCTTTACGGATCAGGACGTTACGGCAACCGCCTTCCGGATCAGCATATCCCGTTTGGCGTTCACTGGACGCAAGCCGAACCGTCGGACTTTATCTGGATCCCCTTCAGCACCATGGGCGGCACGGTCGGTACCGCGGTGGGCAACGTCATCGGCTGGCCCTGCAAAGCGGTCTACAGCCTGTGCAAACAACGTTTTACCATGGAAGACTACGTGCCGCCGCTTGAATTTGCCCAGGAATATTTCGGTATTCCATTTGCATATCTTGTCGGCAGCCCGTTCTGGGGTATCAAAAAAGCCTTCGTGGACTTCCCATGCTGGCTGTTCGGCAGCGACGATGATGATGAATGACAATCAATAAACGGAGTAGATCACATGCACCCATATCAGGATAAATCTCTCGACATCAATCTGCGGATCGATGATTTAATGAATCAGTTGACTATTGATGAAAAAGTATGGCTCTGTCATGGCTGCTCCAGCATGGAAACCGGCGACATCCCCCGCCTCGGCATCGGCAAGCTGAAAATGGCCGACGGTCCTCAGGGAATCCGTCAGGAAAACGGCAACACCGCCACCGCCCTGCCCTGCGGCATCGCCCTGGCCTCCACCTGGGACCCGGAAGCCGCGCGCCGTTACGGCCGGATTATTGCCGCCGAGGCACTTTTTTACGGTATCCGCGCCAGCCTCGGACCGGGATTCAATTTGATGCGCACCCCTCTGAACGGGCGCAATTTCGAGTATTACGGCGAAGATCCGGTTCTGGCCGGCAAAATCGCCTGCGGTTACATTAACGGTTGTCAGGAAAACCGGGTGGCCGCCACCCCTAAACATTTGGCACTTAACAATCAGGAAATATGCCGGACGACCGGCAGTTCGAATATTGACGAAAGAAGTCTCCGCGAACTTTACCTGGTTCCTTTCGAAATCGTCGTCAAGGAATCAAATCCGTGGATGATGATGTCCTCCTACAACAAAATCAACGGCACCTATGCCTCCGCTTGCAAACTGGTTCAGCACGACATCATCAAGGACGAATACGGTTTCGACGGCGTTATGGTCTCTGACTGGGGCGGCGCTCACGATACCAAAGGTTGCGCCCTCGGCGGGCTTGACCTCGAAATGGGCCAGGGTGTCAAATCGCGCATGGGCGAACCTCTGCTGGAAATGGTCAAAAACGGCGAAATCCCCGTCGAAGTTGTTGACGCTAAAGTACGCCGCAACCTAAAACTGATGTTCCGGGTCGGCCTGTTTGACCTCTCCCCGACCGGAGCGTGCAATACCGCCGAGCACCAGGCCGAAGCCAAGCGCATCGCCCAGGAAGGCATGGTCCTGCTCAAAAACGACGGCCAACTGCTCCCGCTCGACATCAATAAAATCAAAACTCTGGCGGTCGTCGGTCCCAATGCCGATTTCAAACACCATATCGGACCGCTGGAGCTTTGCGGCGGCAGCGGCGCAGTCCATCCGCCATACGAAATAACCCCGCTCGAAGGATTGCGGCGCTATTGCGGCGACCGGGTCAAGATCATCTACGAACCGGGTTATATCTTTGAAAGTGAATCCGTTATAACTCCAGACCTGCTTGGCGCCGGTTTGAAGGCTCAATACTTCACTTCCGCCGAAGCCATGGCCAATGGCGAACCTCCTTTCGCCGAACGCTGCGATCACAATATGTCATTGAGCTGGAACCAGTTCAACCAGCTTGCCGGTTCGACCACCGAAGGCCTGCCGCATGAAAATTTCATCGTCCGCTGGACCGGCGCCCTGACCCCGTCCGCCTCCGGCCCGGTTCGCCTCGGCGTATCGGCAGTCCACGGCAAAGTCAAGGTTATAGTTGACAATCAGGAAGTTATCAATCTCGACAGTCCCAAGCGCACCAACTCAGGCGCCTGGGAATTCAATGCCCGGAGCGGCATCAGCCATGAGCTGGTCATCGAATTTATCTGTACTACTAAAAATCCCGAATTTAAACTGCTCTGGTCCTCCTGCTGCCAATCCGGTTTCGAACCGGCCGTCGCCGCCGCGGCCAAGGCTGACGCCGTCCTCTTTTTCGGCGGTACAAACCACCTTTACGACAAAGAAGGAATTGGCTGGGGCGATGTCCCCGGCGCGGACATTCCCGATCTGGAACTGATTGGCCCCCAAGCGGAACTGATCGAAAAGCTGGCCAAAGTCAACCCGAAAATCGCGGTGATTCTGGTCAACGGCTCCATCGTCAACACCACTCCATGGCATTCCCAGGTCCCGGCAATCCTCGAAACCTGGTATCCGGGTCAGGAAAACGGCACAGCAACCGCTGAAGTCCTTTTCGGTGAAGCCTTTCCGGGAGGAAAACTCTGTTGCAGTTGGTCGGACCAGCTCCTGGATTATCCCTGTCACGCCAACGGCAACTATCCGGGCATCCGTACCGGTGACGATCCGCATGTCAACTATGATGAAGGACTTTTCATCGGTTACCGGCACTTTGAGCGGGCAAATATCATACCGCATTTCCCGTTTGGATTTGGTCTATCTTATACTTCTTTCGCCTGCGAGTTAATTGACAGCGAAATTCCTGGTGATCATCAGTTTAAAGCCAAAATCAAAGTAACCAATACCGGAAGCCGCCGTGGTTCGGAAGTCATCCAGCTTTATGTCGGCGACGACGAAACTTCATTGCCTCGCCCGCTCAAAGAGTTGAAGGCGTTCCGCAAAGTCACCCTTGATCCCGGCGAGTCGGGGGTAGTGGAACTCTCGCTGCAGCGTCGTGACTTCGCGTTCTGGAATCCGGATAGCCGGATATGGGAAGTTGAACCGGGCAGCTTTACTCTCAATTTCGGGACATCGTCAAAGGACATTTTCGCGCAAAAAAGCGTTGGATAGCACTTTTTTTACAACTTTTTCACAAAAAAAGGATTTTTATACTTGATTTCGATTTGCTTTTCTCAAAATCCAAGTAATTTTTATAATAGGGTCAGATGTACCGTCGCATACAGAACGGTTTCGCAAAATTTTTAACTAATATATGGTGATCTATGGGGACAGAAACGGTAATCCAAACAGAGAATTTAACGAAAGTTTATAAGCGTCTCTTCAAAGCCGGTAAAAAAGCACTGGACAGCCTGACTATTTCTGTGCCCAGGGGGTCGGTATTCGGCTTTCTCGGGCCGAATGGCGCAGGAAAAACCACTACCATTAAAATTCTGATGGACTTGATCAAAGCATCCAATGGTACTGCCACTGTGCTTGGCAAGCCGTCATATGATGTTGAAGTCAAAGGCCATATCGGTTTTCTTCCCGACTCGCCGGCTTTCAGTCCCCAGTTAACCGCTTATGAATTTCTCAACATTTGCGGCAAACTTCTGAAAATCCCGTCAACGGAACGTGCGTTGCGCATCGAACAGGTGCTTGCCACCGTCAAGATGAGTCAGCACGGCCGGGAAAAAATCGGATCATTTTCACGCGGTATGCTTCAGCGTATCGGCGTAGCTCAGGCAATCTTGAACAAACCTTCCCTGCTGATTCTCGACGAACCGTTGCTGGGGCTCGACCCATACGGCCGTCAGGAATTCAAACAGATCATCAGAGGGCAGCAGGCGGAAGGCACCAGCGTCTTTTTCAGCAGTCATATCCTCTCCGACGTGGAAGAAATTTGTGATAATTTTGCAATTCTAAACAAAGGGAAACTGCTTTGTGCTGGCCGTCTGGACGCGTTATTAACGGCGTCGGGGTTTAGCGCAACCATCAAACCAAACAATGATGAGATCCTCAAAGAACTCATTATCATGTCGGAAAGCACCAACCGCAAAGAAGATGGTTCCTGGATCTTAAGTTTTGCCAAAGGCAATGAGATTAAAGAAAAGATTGAAGCGATTTCCGCCAAATCTCCCGATGTCGTCAAATTGACGGCTGGTCATGAAAAACTTGAAGACTTCTTCTTCAGAACCTTGGAGGAAGATAATAAGTCCTGAAAAAACCGTAATTTTCAAGTTTTTTAGGGGTTTTTTATGAATTCTTATGGAAACTTGCCGAAGCACATGATATTAGTATCACAACCAAACAACAATTTTCAGTTATCAACAACAACAACAACGAAAAAAGGATGATAAATTATGAATGAAATCATCGCAATTGCCGGCAGTACATGGCGTAATGTCCTGCGACTGAAAGTGGTCTATTTCCTCGTATTCTGCGTGTGGGTGCTGGTCGCCAGTGCCCTGAACTATGATGTCCTCTCGCTTGGACTTCAGAAAGAACTGCTGGTCGATGCTTCACTGGTGCTGAATACCATCGCCGGTGTGCTGGTGATTATATCACTCACCTTTGAAGTTCCCCGCGAATTGAAAGAAGGCATCGCATCCACCATGCTGGCCAAACCGCTCGGCAGAACCAATTACCTGATCGGCAAGATGTTCGGTTATATCGTAGTTGGTTTTATCGTTTGCGCTTTGATCGCAATCGGTTCCTTCTTCATTTTCGGAATCTCTTTCAGTGAAAAAATCGGGATTACCATGCTGCAAAGCCATATCCTGGTTATTCTCTCGCTGATCCCGATGGCGGCCCTGGCGGTTTTCTTCTCGATCGCCCTCCCCGAAATTGTGGCCCCGATCGTGACTGTGCTCGTGATCTGGTTCACTCATTCGACCGGGTTGCTGGCCAAGATTCCGGTGGTCTACGGCGGGATCATTCCCGACCTGGATCTCTTCAACTTCAAAGCCGATGCCGTTTACAATACCGCCATCTCCTGGAACTATGTTGTTCTGGTCGCGGTGTGGGGCATTCTCTATGCGCTGTTCGCTGGAGCTCTCGCCAGCCTGATTTTCAGCCGCAAAGATATAAAGTAAGCGATAGGAGATTTTAACTTATGAAAAACACCGTTATTCATATTCTGATCATTGTGGTTGCGATCATCGCAGGCGGCATGCTTGCACAGAATCTCAACCAGAAGCAACACGAAATCTCCCCCTCCCGTGCGCGTTTGACTGCGCTGCCGGTCGGTGGTTTCCACAAATTCATGTCCGACGTTCAATGGATGCTGTTTGTCAATTATCTCGGCACCTTGAATACCGTTGACGAAGAAAACGTCGATGAAGTCGTGAAGCGCCTCGAGCGTCTCATTGCTTATGACCCCAACCTCTCCAAGATCTATCAGGAAGGTGTGGCCATGATCTCCATCGCCGATCCCCAGAAAACCGTCGATATCCTCACTGAAGCATGCAACAACCAGCATCTCAAGAACAATTCCCAGATCCCGTTCTATGCCGGTTTCGTCATGGTTCAGCACATGAAACCGCCGAAGTACCAGGATGCCATCCCGTTCTTCAAAATGGCGATCGACCGCTCCGGCGGCAGCGATCAGGGCAATACTTATTACACCAGCTATTACTATCGCGCCAAGGCCAAAGTCTTGTCCGATGGCAAACTGGATGATCGTTTCGCCCTGCTCCAGGTCCTCTATGATGAATGGAAAGGCGCCAACACCGGCGATCGCTCCGATGCCCCGAGTGCCGAGTACAACTCTCAGGACCTCAAGGATCGCTTGCTGACTGCCATGCGCAATGCCAAGAACCCGTCGGATGACTACAAGCCCACTCCGGAAGCCATCAAACTGGCCGACGAAGTTGCCTCCAAGGTCTTCAGCGACAATCATCTTTGCCCGAACTGCACCGCCAGCTATGCCGCCGGTGAAGAATATTGCGCACAATGCGGAACCAAGGTTAAGATCTATGGCCTCTGCCCGCATTGCGGCAAAGTCATGGCTCCCGGCGCCCGTTTCTGCGCAGCTACCGGTAAAGCTATCGAAGCACCCAAGAAATAACCAAACAAGCAAGAGGGATGTGGTATGAAAATCGTCTGGGAGAAGAACTTTATCATCTTTGTAGTGGTCTTCTCCTTATCGATAATAGTCTACATCTTCTCGGAAGCAATTCTGCGGCGGAACACCTTGTCCGCCGCCAAAGTTGACCAACAAAACCAAACGACCGAATATGGTCGTTTGGTTGATTGGCTTCCCGCAAGTTGGAAGCTGACCATCGAATATCGTGCCAAATACCTTGACTATCAGGACAAGGTCGAAAAGGCCAGAAGCACTGATGCCAAAGTTGATGCGATTTTTGTTTTTGCCGATTATATCAAGGTCAAAGACAAAGAGTTGAGCGACAAGCGCATGGCCGAAGTGGCTCTGAATCCCGAATATTACAAGTCACGCCGTGCTTATAAAGCCCTTGCCAAACTGCTCCTCAGCGACAATCCCCACAAGCGCCTGACCATCAAAGAATATCATGATTATATCAATAATCTTACCTGGGAAGAAGACAAATATCACGCTTGGAGCGCCGGTCTGACTCAGCTCAATATCCTCAAGGTCAAGACGAGTGTTTACCTTGAATATTATCAGCCATTGCTCGATAATCCTGAAATTCTCACCAATTATGCCCGTTTCTATACCGATCTGGGACGCCGCGCCACTGCGCTGAAAAATACCGAAATCGCCGATCAGGTCAATAAGATTCAGGATCAGATCAAAAAGGCCAAGTTGGCCATAAATAACAATTTACTCAATGCACCGTTGGATTTCCGTAGAAAATACGTTGAATATAAAAAAGATATCGAAACCGCCAAAGATGCCGACAGCCGGTTATCGGCCATCATAACCTTGGCTGGCCATATGTTTAACTACAAGAACAGCGAAAGTATCGAGCTTTTTTCTCAAGTTTATGACAAACCGGAATATACCCAATGCCCGAACTATTATTACCTGCTGTCCAAAATGTTGGTGGAGCGCCGCCTTCCCAAGCGCCTGAACATCACCGTTAAACAGTACCAGGAGTACATCGCGACACTCCAGAGCGATTCCACCATACTCCATGCCTGGGAGGCCGGGCTCAGCCAACTGGTTACTCTTAAACAGAATGCCAAAACCATTGTTGCTTATCTCAAGCCGCTTCTCGACACTCCCCCCAAATATAAAGAATACAAGATATTATATGAACAACTCCGCGACAAGGCAATCGCCGCCGAGGATCAGGAGACAGCCGACAAAGCTTCCGCCATCCTTGAAAAAATCGAAAGCAGCAGTGATATCAAATATCTTGAACGCAGCGAATTTTAAACAAAACCGAGGGTTAATAAATGTGGGCGATTACTGAATTATCATTGAGAAGGATGCGTGAGACCGCGTTCTATATGCTGGTGCTGGTCGGAATTATCGTCTGCGTGCTGGCGGATATCGCCGATCCGATTACCGGCCAGATTTCCCAAGGTTCTCTGTTCTCCTATGCCCTTAGCGGCGGTGTGGAAGTACCGCCGGTTACCATCGGTACTTGCGTGGCCATGCTTTTCTGTATTTTGATCGCGGTGTTTTACAGCGCCTCGGAAATTCCACAGGACATCGCCAACGGCCTGATCATGGTCGTATTGTCCAAACCGTGCGGAAGAATCAGCTATCTGACCGGCAAGTATCTCTCCACCATCATTATGACTTTTGTGGTTTTTTTCCTCATTGAAATCGCTCTGGTCATATCCAACCGGGTACTGGGTATGGGTTCGACACAATATACCGCGGTTCTGATTTTCCGGCAATTCATTCCGGTGTTGATGCTGATTCCGTTGATTACCATCACGATTGCTTTTTCGACGGTGGCCGGTTCCATGGGAGCCATGGTGCTTACGACCGTCTACGCGATCTTCTCGCTCGCCATGGGCTTTGTACCGTTGACCATTACTCTGTTTCCCAAAGGCATGCTGCCGGGTTTGGATATTCTGATGAACCTCGTTCACTATCTTTTCCCGAATTTTCTGTTCTACTTCCAGGACAACGTCAATGGAGCACTTCTTATTTCAGTCTTAATCTTATACACTTTTTCCGTCGCATTCATATTCATGTTCTTCACAATGATCCGTCTCAAGCGCATGGATCTGTCCGTAATAAATTAATTCGAAAATTCTAATCTGAGGTTAAGATGAAGCAAACCAAATTGTTTTGGCGTGTCGTCATTGTTTTATTGACGGCTTTCATGCCATTGGCAGCTCAAGATAGTAAACCGGCAAGTTCTTTTGTGCCCAAATCCTGGGAAGACAGCTTGGCGGAAATGCCGGTGAAGGTGGTTTTGTTTCCGATCCGCCAGACAATCATTTCCGCGGAAGTCGATGGAGTTATAACTTCCTACAAGTTTAAGGAAGGCGAGCATTTCCAAAAAGGCGATCTGGTGGTCAGCCTGGACGACCGCAGTTATATCCAGCGTCTGGAAAAAGCCAAATCAGCGGTAACCGAAGCTCAGGCCGGTTATGATTTTGCCATTAAAAATCTGGCGCGCAACAAAGAAATGCTGGAAAAAAATATCGGCAGTGTTCAGGAAGTCGAACGCTGTGAGCTGGAACGGGACGTCAACCTGGCGAAATTAAAATTCAACCAGTCAAATTTAAAAATGGCCGAGCACGAACTGGCGGCATGTTCAATCAAGGCTCCATTCAATGGCCGGATCGTCCGTAAATTCATTCAGGAATTTGAGTATGTCCGAATGGGCGGTCAATTGGTCGGATTGATTGACGACAGCAGAATTCTGGCGGTCATGCATTTGCCGTCCGCCGATAAGCGGACTCTTAAAATAGACCAGGAAATGCGGGTAAAGATCGATGAAACCGGCAATGTCCACCTGGGCAAAGTCTATGAAATATCGGCGGAATCGGACCCCGCCAGCCGAACTTTTGAAGTCAAAGTCGTGCTGGAAAACGCCGATCGCCAGCTATCGTCCGGATGGTCCGGCCAATTAATCCGCGACGTGCAAGTTGTACCCGCCAAAGAAACGGAGTAAGCACCCATGGCAGCAGAACCCCATGAAGATTTACAGCGCCTGAAAGGGAAGTTGAATGTCGTCTCGGCCTTACTGCGGCTTGGCCATGAGGCTTTTCAGAAAAGCAACCTGGGCACCCTGGCCACCCATATTGTCAACAACAGCCATATGGTGCTGCATTTTGACCGTTCGGCCCTGGTTGATACGCGCGGCGGTTGGCCCAAGATATTGGCGGTGGCCGGGCAGACCGACGTCAATTTGAATTCAGAATTCAATACTCATGTGGTCAACCTGGTCCGAAGCGTCAGGGAGATCGACAAGGCGACCATTCTCAATGATGAGTTGCTCAACGAAGCCAATGCGAACCTGGGCGCTCACGAGGCCCTGGCTTATTTTCGCGAATTCTCCAAGATCATCATTGCCGTACCGATTTTTCCGCTTTCCCGCGACGGCAAGAAAGATCCTTTTGTCTGGCTCCTGGAATACGAAGACGAAGAACAGGCAAAATCAGCTCTGGGAATTCTTCCGCTGCTCTGCCAGCATTACAGCGAAGCGCTTTTTTATATCATGTATGAAAAAAAGAATACCATTTCCGGTATGTTCAGCCCCAAAAAGATTTTCCGTCCTTCCCGGATTCTGCTGATTTTGCTGGCGCTGTTTCTTTTTTCATTGATCGTAGTGCATATTCCCCACAACGTGGCGGCTGAGTTCGAAGTTATTCCGGGCAAGGAAAATTTCTATTACGCGCCTTTTGACGGAGTCATCGAGAATTGCAATTTCCGCAGCGGCGCGGAAGTAAAGGCCGGTGAGGTCATTCTGACTTACAATATCGAAGAACGCAATTTCGATCTGATGAATTCGGAAAACCTCTACAACAAAACCAAAGCCCAGCTCGACCTGGTAAAAAACCAATCCTTCCGGGATCCCTCCAAGCGCGGTCAGGTCAGGTTACTGGAACTGCAAATGGAGCGGGCGAAAATCAATATCGAGAAAAATCAGTGGTACATCAAGAAAAGTACCATCGCCGCCGAAAGTCCGGGCTTCCTGGACATCGGCGAACGGGAAAAGATGGAAGGCAAGGCCGTACGTTCCGGGGAAAAGTTATTTGAGCTTCTCGGCACCGAAAACCTGCTGGCCCAGGTGGAGTTGAACGAACAGAACGCCTCGGTATTGAACGGCGAAGACACTCAGTTCACGCTGTATTTGCATACCCGGCCGGAAATGCCGCTGGCAATCGGCAAAATCGTCGCCATCAGTCCCAAACCGATCTTGACCGAGCGTAAGACTTTCTGTTATCAAATCAAATTGGAACTCGACCAGAAAAACACCGGTTTGATCTGCGGGATGCGCGGAGTGGCCCGGGTAGCCGGTCCCAAAGTCAGCTTGGGTTATTATCTCTTCCGCAATATCGTCCTCTGGTGGCGTCGCGTTTAAGGGTTTCGCCCATGGATGAAGCAGCAGAACAGAAAAAAATTTATACCGGAACTCCCCGGCGTGACCTGCGCATATTTCGCGGTCCGCTGGACCATACGGGTACTCCGACCTGGAGTCTTTACGACCCGATCAGCGATATTTACTACCGTTTGAATGATGACAATTATCACATCCTCAGCGCCCTGACCCACAATATGGAGCTGGATGAGTTCATGGACAAGCTCAAGTCGCTGGGAATGAATGTGAGCAAATCCAAAGCCATGTCGGTAGTCGTTTTCCTGAGCAATCATAATCTGCTGATGCCGGTTTACGGACAAACCGAGCAGAAAGTGGAAAAGCACCGCATGATGAAGCAGAAAATGCTGGGTACCCGCATTCTTTCCAACTATCTGTTTTTCCGGCTGCCGCTTTTCCGTCCCGACCGCTGGTTGAGCCAAACTTCCGAGCTCGTTCATATGATTTTCAACCGTTGGGTTCTGATCTGCCTGGTCCTGATGGCGATATCCGGCTTCATCTGCCTGATCAGCAACTGGCACCGGGTGGCGGAACAATTCATCAACACCCTGACTTTTCAGGGCTTGATCCGGTATTCGCTTGCGGTTATCATCATCAAATGCATTCACGAACTATGCCATGCCTACACCGCCAAAGCTTACGGCATCCGGGTCCGGCGCTTCGGCGTCGCCTTTATTTTCTTTTTCCCGCGTTTATTTACGGACATCACCGACTCCTGGCGTCTTTCCAGCCGTTTCCAGCGTTTTATGATCGACGGGGCCGGTATTTTCAGTGAAATCATCATCGGGGGTATTGCCGCCCTGGTCTGGGCCAATACCGGGCCCGGCGCGACCCGCTCGATCTGCTATTATATTTTCACAGTCAGTATCTTGAATACCGTGTTGCTGAACGGCAATCCGTTCATCAAATACGACGGTTATTTTCTGCTTTGCGACCTGTTGGGGATCGACAATTTGCAGGCCCGCAGCCAGGAGATCGTCAAACGCGGCTGGCGAAAGATATTCCTGGGCATCAAAATGAGCGATCCGGACCCGCTGCTGCGGGGCTTGGGACGCTTCATGGCGGGTTTGTACGGAGTCGGCGCATTCGTTTACCGTTTTTTCCTTTATACGTCGATCATCCTGATCGTGTATTTCAAATTCACCAAAACTCTGGGTATCATCCTGCTGATTTTGGAAGTCTATCTACTTATTCTCAGGCCATTTATGATGGAGGTTAAAACTACTATGCACTTGAGGAAAAAAGCCAAAAGAATCAACGTCATCGGCTCACTCATCGGCCTTATGATAATTATCCTGATTATCAGTCTGCCGCTGCCGTGGAACCTGACGTTGCCCTGCGAAATCAAACCGGCCGCGTCAGCGATCATCTATGCCCAGATCGACGGCTATCTGGCTTCGCTGAATGTGGAGAACGGTCAGCGCATCCTGAAGAACCATGTCATTTTCACCCAATACAACCCGTATCTGCAATGGGCCAAGCGGGAGGCGGTACTGGATAAGGCGCTCAGTTCCATTGAAATGGACCTGGCACTAAGCGACACCCGGACACTGGCCGACGCCCGTCTCAATTGGTTTGAATTGAAGACCAATATCGCTGGAATTGAAGAATTGCTCCGGAAGCAGAGCCTGCTGGAAGTGACCAATCCCATCGACGGCGAATTTGCCCTGTACGACCTGCATTTGAAAGAGGGCAAGTGGCTGCGCAAAGGTGAAGTCATCGGCGAAGTCCTGGACGCTTCCAAACGGCGAATTATCGCGTTTATCAAAGAAACCGACTACAAGGGCATCAAAATCGGCGATCGCGCCACAATCTCCCTTTCCGACCAGTTAATGAGCCACACCGGCACGATTACCCACACCACATTGCTGCCGGTAATCCTGACCGCGTCTCCGGTTTTGAATACCTTTGGGGGGCCGATTCCGGCCATGCCGTTGGAAAATACCGGATTGTATCAGCCTCTGGAGCCGTATTACGTGATTGAAATCACTCCGGATTCCCAACTTGACCTCCCGGTCGGCCGCAGCGGCACCGTCTGGATCAAGCGCTATTCGTCAATCGGCGGAAATATTCTCCGCAATATCATATATGTCTTACAGAAGGAATTGACATTCTAATGAAAACCAGTATCCTCATATTTTTCCTGGGAGTGGCGGCTTTGGCTGCCGGAGCCGCGGACGCCAATCTTTCCGAGCTGCCGGAAAGCGCCAAGGTCTCACGCTGTGTACTCAACAGCAAAGACCGGACCAACGACGACACGATAACCCTGACTTCCGTGCCGGATCTCATCAGCAATCTGCAGATGGTTTCCATTTCCCACACCAGGGCGGGAGTGCCGGCCCCGGGCTACAGCATCACGATCGACTGCAATGCGGTCGTTTATATCCTGGTCAATGATATCGGCAACCCCACCATTCCAGCGTCATGGAAAAAACTCGACATCAAGACGGAATGGCAGATCAACAGCGTCAAAGCCACCGACAGTATCTATGCCCAGTATTTCACTCCGGGCAAAGTGGATATTCCCGGACACGACGGCAAAGGCGACCGCTATTACGGCATTCCGAACGTCGCCCTGATCAAGCCCGACAAATAATCCCGGCCAGAGTTTTCTTGTCTATATCGCGCAAGGATAGAACCTTGCGCCGCGAAGCGTGCCCGGATGCGATATCCACCGAAGATTTGGGAATGCCCGCCAGCTTGGCGATGTATTTGCATAAATGCGCGTTGGCTTTGCCGTCGACCGGCGGAGCGGTAATGGC
This sequence comes from Victivallaceae bacterium, assembly GCA_031548025.1. Taxonomy (GTDB): domain Bacteria; phylum Verrucomicrobiota; class Lentisphaeria; order Victivallales; family Victivallaceae; genus UBA5239. The sequence continues at coordinate 14,366 of JAVBRM010000238.1, forward strand.
GACCTTGAGGGAGTCGCCGTGGATACCCGCCACGGCGTCACGGGAGGATTTCGGCTGAACCCAACAAGCCAGCATTACCCCCTCTTTCGTTTCGGAGATAATGGGTTCGAGTTCAGCCGGGGTCATTTTATTGTTTGTCGACCGGAGTATCCGGAGAGATTACGGCGTCGGGAGTGTCTTTCGGTGTTTCGGGAGCGATCACGACATCGGCCAGACCGTCGGTCGGCACAACTTCAGTTGCTGGCTCACTCTCGAAATCGGCAACCGGCGGCAAGCCGATCAAAGCACGGACTTCGTTACCGGTCATCGATTCTTTTTCCAGCAATTCCTTAGCCAATTTTTCCAGGTCGTCGTGATGCTCTTTCAAGAGCTTACGGGCCAGGGCAAGAGCATCGCCGATGATCTTTTGGACCTGCTCATCGATTTTGGCAGCGGTTTCCTGACTGTAGTTATCGCCCCCGCCCTGATCGGCGCGGACATATACCGGATGGGTCAGATCGCCGTAGCGGATCGGCCCGATTTCGTCATTCATACCGAAAGCGCAAACCATCAGACGGGCAATGCGCGAAGCGTGCTCGATATCGCCGGAGGCTCCGCTGGTAATATCGCCGAAAGTGATTTCCTCGGCCACCCGGCCGCCCATCAACACCACCAGTTCGTCCAGCAATTCATTACGGCTCTGGGTATAAGTATCTTCGGTCGGCATGGTCATGGTAGCGCCCAGATAGGCACGTCCGCGCGGAATAATGGTAACTTTGTGAACCGGGGTGGCGTGTTCGCAATACATGGCCAGCAAAGTATGCCCGGCTTCATGATAAGCGGTCAGGCGGCGTTCACGCTCGTTGATCTTCCGGCTGCGGCGTTCACGCCCCCAGCGCACCTTGTCGCGGGCTTCTTCCATATCGGCCTGATTGGCACATTCACGATCGAAACGCGCAGCAAGCAAAGCCGCTTCGTTGCAAAGGTTTGCGAGATCCGCGCCGGAGAATCCGGGAGTGGTTTTGGCAATGAGATCCAGATTGACGTCTTTGTCGATACGGATATTTTTCACATGGACATTCAGGATCTGACGGCGTCCTTTGATATCGGGCAGATCGAGGACGATCTGACGGTCAAAACGACCGGGACGCAGCAAAGCCGGGTCGAGGACGTCGGGGCGGTTGGTAGCGGCAATGACAATTACCCCGGATTGGGTTTCCAGACCGTCCATTTCCACCAGCATGGCGTTCAAAGTCTGCTCGCGTTCATCGTGTCCGCCGCCCATACCGGAAAAGCGGGAACGTCCCACGGCATCGATTTCGTCAATGAAAATCAGGCTGGGCATATGCTTGCGGGCCTGCTCGAACATGTCACGAACCCGGCTGGCGCCGACCCC
>JAVBRM010000010.1:0-3496 GCA_031548025.1 Victivallaceae bacterium
TTTCCCGGTCCGTGAATCACGTCAATGAACCGTCCTTTATCATTGCCGACCAGGTCATTATAGCGGATCACCACCCCCTCGGTAGTCTGTATCCGCAATGCGGACGGTCCGGCGGGATGGGAATAAAACCAGGTGTTGGTGGTGGAGGCTGGATGATGGATGTAACAGCGCTCCACCAGAATATTCCGGCTGTTCCTCACCTCAATGCCGGGATCGTAATAAAGAGCCTGGTTGCCCTGATAGAATTGACCATTGAAATCAGTACGCTGGACACCAACCCGGCCGAAATTGTAAATATCACAGTTCAGTATCTGGATATTGCCGGAGTCGAGAAGTTGAATACCGCCCGGAGTCTGATTGCCGTCGATAACAAGTTGATCGAGAATCAGATATTCAGCGTCCTTGACGGTGATCACCGCCTGGTTGTCGGTTTTGCCTTTCAAGATGCCGGACTTCATGGTATAACGGATATAGCCATCCGGGGTTCCCTTATCGCTGATGGTGAGTTCACCTTTGAACTCCGCCGGATTGAGTTCGATGGTGCGAGCGATTTTCACCCGGGAGTTCCAAGTGGTGAAACTCTTCTCAAAAGTATCGTTCAACTCACCGGAAATCTCACCCTTTACCTCATAACGGGTATTTTCCTTCAACAACATCAACGAGCCCCGCCAAGAGTTTTCCTGACGAATCTCCACCGGATCGAGCATTGGCAGCCAGTCATCTTGTCCTGCTTCCCGATAAAAAAGCTTCAAATTCAGCTTCTTACCATATTCTTCCAGTTTACGGTTTATATAGACGCCGCAATTTTCAAAGGTGGGCCGGAAATCAAGCCGCCCGCTGCTGATCAGGACGGAAATATTGGTAAGTTTGTCGGTAACCACATTGCTCCATTCCGGATAATCCGGCTTCGTTTGCGGTTCCAGCTTGGCCAAAAAGCGGATAACCACCGGAACATCTTTTTTCAGGATTATCCGTTGGGATATCAGGCTGGAATAATTGACCCTGGCCTCCTGAGGGGCAGCCGCGATGTTCTCCTTTTTCCCCTTCCAGTTACGAAAAAAACCATTTTTATCCAGCAGTTTGAAATCCGGGTTCCGAATCTCAACCCCTTCCGCCGTAATACCGCGAATACCGATCCATGGATCATCCATCACTCCATTGGCGCTGTTTGCACGGAATCGCATCAGAACGCTGCCGTCGGCCTCCGGCACGAAACGGACCTCGCATTTCGTCCATTCCTCCGGAATCGCTTTGAGAAAATGCAAGTCGGTCTTCGGTGAATTGGTACTGATATCCCAACCGGGATTATCGCCGGCCCGCATTGAGCTCTGTCCCAGAAAATCGATCCGGATCTTCCAGTCCGCCGGACATGCCATGGCCGCAAGAAGACAATACAGGATTATGAAAAAACGCATAATTGAATATTCCTTATGTTTATTGGAGAACTCCGAGATCTTTTATATCGTCGCTGGCCGCCTTTGGCATACGCTTGGTGGAGGTGGTGTTACCGCCGAACGCCAAAATCATGCAGGCATTCCGGTGACGGTAATCCAAACGGCGTTTTTTGCCGTCGGTAGAGACGATTTCCGCCGGATTGATATGCGGATCAGAAGACACGCTGAATTGAGCAGAGCCGGTACCGTCGGCCAGGAATGGAATGACGGAAGGGTTTCTGATTTCATGTATCTTGCGCGGTTTATAGGTGTCGGTATCGTTAACCGAGAAAGTTACCTCGCGGGTCATAGTGTAACTGAATTGCCGCAAGGGGTATGTACCGTCGAATATCATCTCATTCCCCCTGACCGCGGGACAACGGGCAATTGGAACCGTATCAATAGTCGATCCGGTATAGGGACGGATCATTACCGACAGAAAGCTGTCGGCATAGAACCAGGTACGGGTAATGCCGGAGCCGGCGGTCGGCGTGATCCCTTTGCACATGTTGAAGGGCACAATATAATCATCGAAAATATCACTGTAATTCAGGCAAGCCACATGCCATTGCTTCAGATTCCCGGTACAGCGAATAGCGAATGCTTTTTCGCGGGCGCTATTCAGTGCCGGCAGCAACAAAGCAGCAAGTATGGCAATAATCGCAATCACTACCAGAAGCTCGATAAGTGTGAATTTTTTACTCTGTTTCATTTTCCGGCTCCCTAAAATTAGTTAGTATTAATTTCTTTCGTTGACTCGCCGTATTGAATCTGACCGCCGCCGCGAGTACGGAAGATCAGTTTATCGGGTTGTTCCCGAATTTTCAAATAATGTTCAAAAATCTCCACCGCCGTATCCAGAGGCTTCTCCGGAGCGATTACCGTCAGGGACGGGATCAGCATTTTGGCAAGCGCGCGATCACCGAAAGCCACTACCGAAATATCATCCGGCACCCGAAGCCCATGATCATACAGCGCCCGGATTACACTTGGAGCATAGGAAGTCATCGTACAATAAATCGCGGTTGCTTTGAGCACTCCCGATTCGATAATTCGACAGGCGCTCCGGTAATTTTCCTCCATCGGAGATTCCATTCCCTCAAAGTATCTCGGATGCAAAGCACCAGTACAATTCAATCTTTGCAAAGACTCACGCCAGATTTTGGCACGTTCCTGCTCCTCGGTACCGAAAAAACAATCGATCCGCCGATGTCCAATATCATATAAATGTTTAATAAGCAAATAAATGGACTCTGTTTCCGGTCCATTAAAACACCGAATTCCATATTGCGTCAGATCGGAAAACAGGGTCACGATCCGGTCCTTATTCTTTTTCAGCTTTTCCAACAGTAGGGAATTAATAACGAGGGGTTGAAAGAAAATCAAATCGAAATCTCCGCCCAGTGCCTCATATAACAGAGGATCATGTTGATGGGAATAAAGAACCTCCTGTAGCGAACATTCACATTTTTTTGCCGCGGATTGAATGGCGCCCTGCCAAATTTTATACTCCGGGATGCTGCTTGGAAAGATAAACGCCGCCTTCAGCTTGCTGCCGAGCTGACGGCTGCTTTCCTGCACGACTTCCAAACGCCCGCTGGCAGTCCGCCGTACAACACCGTCACTGATCAGTTTGTTGACGGCCTGACGCGCGGTCATGTAACTGACGCCGGTATCCGCAGCCAGCCGCGGCGCCCCCGGCAATGCAGAAAAAGCATAATCACCACATTTGATCTGCCGATGCAACATTTCCGCGATTTCAATGTATTTAGCCGTTTGCGTCATCACAATTCCTCAACTAGATAGTTTTCTGTCTATATATTATAATGTCTATTTTATAGATGTCAATAGAGCACCCTTGAAAATATCAAAAAAATGGATATCTCCAGGCCCTGAACCATCCGGAACGCCCGACTTACTCGAGACGACCCCGTCAAAACTATTTCCAATGAGAATAATTGACTTATTTTGTTTATGGCCAATAGTTTGCGCTTGATATTTTCAAAAATCATGCTAACGTATTGATATATTTAATAAATTAATAATAAAGAGGATATGAGAAA
>JAVBRM010000164.1:0-21480 GCA_031548025.1 Victivallaceae bacterium
AAATCAAACGATAATTAAATAAATAGGTGACACAACAAATGAATTTTTTTGAGATTCTTGAGCTCATGACAGGAATGCATAAATTCCGTTTTGAGCTCAAAATATTTTTTCACATTTTTTAGAGTGCGGAAGTTGGGTTAACTATGGATATATTATAGAAACAGGAGGTCCTCATGACTACCAATGTCGTAAAGTGTACGGTAAAGTCAGAAAAGCCGGATACCTTGACTGCCGCTGAAGTCAGAAATTCAATGAAACGCATCTGCAAGAGCAAGAAAAGCTCGGAAGCCTTTTTGAAAAAAATTGGGATTTCCATTGATAAGAAAGGCCAGGTCAAGGTAACCCCGATTTGATGGTTTCAATATTTCCACAAAGATTTGGACAATCTTCGCGCTAATCGTGTGCAGGCGAGTTCCCCCTACTGGTTTTGAATTGGGCTCATAAAATCACTTTAACTACGGGCTTTGAGTGCCAGCGGGCACTGGAGGCCTTTGCCGATTACTACCGGGCGGAAACAGCCATTGCAGGAAATGCATTCCGCAGGACGGAGATCGCCTTTTTGCCAGCGCGCCACCAGGTTCGGTTCGCGAATCAGCGGACGGCTCAAGGCCACGCAATCGCAAACATTGTCCGCCAGAAACTCAACAATGTTTCGCGGATCCCTGATGCCGCCGACCAGTATCACCGGAATTTGGGTGGTTGTTTTCACCTGTCGCGCGGCATTGACATAATATGGAGCCGATTCGCGTACCCGCATGGAACCCGGGCCGGCCTGGGGAATGCCGCCGGAGAGTTCCACCGCGTCGGCTCCGTTCAGTTCCAGCCAGTGACACACCTGGGCACACTCTTCGCTGCTGAAGCCGTCTTCGACGAAATCATCGCTGTTGATTTTGCAGAGAATCGGGTAAGCGTCGCCGACGGCGCCGCGAATGCCCCTGAGCACTTCCAATAGCAACCGGGAACGGTTTTTGAGGCTGCCGCCGTATTCGTCGTTGCGCCAGTTATAGTAGGGCGAAAGAAATTCGCTTAATAAATAGCCGTGGGCCGCGTGAATCTGGACGCCGTCAAAGCCTGCGGCCTGAGCCCGGGCGGCAGCGATTTTGAAGTTTTTGCGGACATTGATGATATCCACTGTCGACATTTCGCGGCATGGCTGCCGTTTGCTGTTGAATGCAAACGGGGAGGGGCCGAATGCGGTATTCACATCGGTTCCGGCGCATCCGGCATGGGCGAGCTGCAAGACAATTTTACCGCCGGCCTGATGAACCCGCTCGACTGTAGGAGACCAGTATTCAATGCATTCATCGACGGCGGCGGAGGCCTGGTTCCGGCCGACACGGCCTTCCGGCGAAACAAAAGCGTGTCCGGTAATAATCAGCCCGACCCCGTTCAAGGCCAGTTGTTCGTATATTCCTGTTATCGCGTTCGTGTAGAATCCTTCCGGACTGGCCAGACCTTCATGGGTGGCCGAGCGGACAATCCGGTTGGGCAAAATCATTTTATTAATGGCAACAGAGGTAAACATCTTACTCCGGGATTGGGGGTGGAACAGCTTCGAAAACAGTGGATAATTCGGCGACGGTACCGGCATCCAGCCAAGTGCTCATGCCCTGTTTCCAGACTTTGTGCTGCCGGGTAAAAGTACCGGCATGAGCCTGTGATTTCAGGGTGTTCAAATCAAAAGGCCCGGTTTGCCGGCCGTTAACCGCTACGTAATAAGTTACCGCCTGGGGAATCGGCGGCGGGGCCTGTACCGCCTGCTGTACGGTATTGCCGGTCATGTTGCCGAATTGGGCGCCCATCATGATACCCATCATATTGCCGGCTCCGCCCGGGTTGTCGGCGGCGGCCCGCATGGCGTCGGCGGCCTGAATCTGAGAGTAAGTGCCGATACCGCCGAGAGCGCCGACACTGGCGCGCTTATCCATGGCGGCGTTGACTTCTTCCGGCAGAGAGATATTTTCCACGATAAACGAGGTCAGATCGAAGCCGAGCGAAGCGAAATAGTCCGCCATGCCCCGGAAAACCTCGACTCCGATTTCATTGTACATGGCGGCCAGGTCCAGCGCGGGGATTTTCAACTCGCCAAGAGCGTCGGAAAACGCGGAGACCACTTTGGCTTTCATCTGTGATTCGATATCGTCGCAGGTGAATTCCGAACGCGCGCCGACGAAGCGCTCCAGCATGTCGTTGGAGCCGCCGACTTTGTAGGAAAAATTACCGCGCGAACGCAACCGGACGATACCGAAATCGGTATCGCGCATCATTACCGGGGTAGGGGTGCCCCACTTGCGGTCGAGCTGTTCGGTGGTGCGGATAAAATAAACTTCCGCCTTGAACGGTGAATTGAAGTTATACGGCAAACTAAGCAGCGTGGTAAGAATCGGAATATTCTGAGAGCTCAGCGTATAAGTGCCGGGACCGAAATGATCGGCGATTTTGCCCTGGCTGACGAAGACGGCCTTCTGCCCGGGGCGGACGATCAGCTTGGCTCCCCACTTTATTTCATTGTTATGGCGCTCGAAGCGGTGGACCAGAATCCGTGGATTTTCCTCCGGCCATTCGATCACGTCGATAAATTGTCCTTTGAAAATATTCAAAAGCCCCATGTGCTGTAACTCCTGTTTATGTATTTGTTGTATAATAACTGCGAAAAACGATTTGTCAACTGCCTGAAACGGGTTTATATTTAACAAATATATATATAACCCAAATTCAGGTATAAATGGAGAAAGAAGTACAAAAGCACAGGCCGTGTCCGAATTGCGGCAATGAAATGGAATATTCCGCCGATCACGGCTCGCTCTATTGCCGACACTGCGAAACCGGCCAGGAAGTCTTGCGAGACCCGGATTTTGTCCCGAGCGGGACTGACTATCTCGATACTTTGGGGCGGTTTGAGGAGCATTCCGAAGCCACGGACCGCATCTCGGTGGTTTGCGACAATTGCGCGGCGGAGGGCGAGCTGCCGGAGAATGTGGTGGCCGACCGCTGCCCCTACTGCGATTCTCCGATTTTTGCCGCCGCCAAAAGCAGTCGGATGTTGCGTCCGACCGCGGTATTGCCCTTCAAGGTTGGTCGGGATGAAGCCCAACAATGCTTTCGCAAATGGCTCGGTTCGCGCTGGTTTCTGCCGAACGCGGTTAAGGAGGAGTCGCGAATCAGTCAGTTCAAGGGGATTTATCTGCCGCACTGGACGTATGACAACAGCACGACCACTCATTATACCGGGCGGCGCGGCGAATATTATTATGTGACAGTCAGTTACACCGCCACCGAAAACGGTAAACAGGTAACGAAAACGCGCCAGGAACGCCGGACCCGTTGGTATCCGGCTGCAGGTATCGTCTACAATAAATTTCAGAATCTGCTGATTCCAGCCAACCACACTCTACCGCAGGATATGGTCGACAGACTGGAGCCGTGGGGCCTCGCTGCTTTGGAGGAATATCAGGCGGATTTTATTCGCGGCCACCAGGAGCAGAGTTATTCCCTGCCGCTGGCGCAAGGGTTTGAGCGGGCCAAAAATTTGATGGCTCCCGAGATCGACAGAAACATCCGGTACGACATCGGCGGTGACGTCCAGGATATTTTCACCTCGCATATCATCTACCGCAATATTTCATTCAAACTGATTTTATTGCCGGTCTGGGAGAACCTCTTCCGGTTCCGCAACGAAGATTATATTTTTCTGGTCAATGCCAGAACCGGTGAAGTCCAGGGGAAACGTCCCTGGAGTCACGTCAAAATCATTTCTTTTATTTTGATTCTGACAGCCCTGCTGGCTGGAATCGTGTTATTAATCAACTATTACGGGTAAACAAAAATGGATATCAAGAGTCTGTGTGAAATACTTTTCATGGCGTTTTTTCAGGGAGTGGCGGAATTTCTGCCGATCAGCTCCTCGGGGCACCTGGCGGTTATCGCCAAACTGATCAATTATAATCCCGACGAGGTGGTTACCACCAGCATCGCCCTTCACGCTGGGACTCTGGTGTCGATTTTGGTATTTTATTTTCACTCGCTGATCAAACTGCTCAGCAAAAGTGGCATCAGGACCATTGTCATGATTATCATCGGCACCATTCCTGCCGGAGTTATCGGGGTAATTCTGAAAGTAAGCGGAGCCGCTGACGCCATCTTTTCATACCTGCTGGTCAGCGGTATCGGTTTTCTGATTACCGCTACCCTGCTGAAATTCGGCATGAAAAAACAGAATGACGAGGGGACCCCCATTGAGGAAATGACGCCGGTTCAGGCTTTGATTGTCGGTTTGGTTCAGGGAATCGCGATCACGCCGGGGATTTCCCGCTCCGGTTCGACAATCGCCGCCGCCATGAAAGTCGGTTTGAAGACCGTCGATTGCGCCCGGTTTTCATTTTATCTGGCGATTCCGGCCATCGGTGGGGCCGCGTTTCTGGAATTGGTTTCCGCGTTGCGCAAGAACGAAATAAGCGGTTCGTCCCTGTTTTCGCCCGAGGTTTTGATCGGGTTTGTGGTTTCGGCGGTAGTCGGTTTTGTGTCGCTGAAATTGTTGTTGGCGATACTCAATAAAGGGAAACTTGATTATTTTTCCTGGTATTTGTACGTGGTCGGTGCTATCGTTACCGTTTGGGGAATTGTTGATTTGTTCTAAGGAGATATGATTATGAAACAGACGAAAATTTTCTTTCTGGGAGCCGGCAAAATGGCCACGGCCATGGTCGGCGGAATGTTGAATAACTTTGCCAAAGACCAGATCAGCGCCTTCGACAAATCGACTGAAGCGCTGAATTCATTTATCTCCGCCACCGGAGTGGAGTGTAAATTTACCATGGCCGAAGCCGATATCGTGGTCCTGGCGGTCAAGCCCCAGCATCTGGCCGAAGCCGCCGCCGCCAACCGGGAAATCCTGGCCGGTAAAACCATCGTATCCATCATCGCCGGTATGAGATTGGCGCAACTTCATGAAGTCACCGGTTCGGAGGCCATCGTCCGGGTAATGCCGAACCTGCCGGCGCTGATCGGAAAAGGGGTTTCGGGTGTCGTATTTACCCAAAATGTTGGTGATGCGGAATTCAAGGTCGTTGCCAAAATTCTTGACTCAATTGGTTCTTTTGAATGTTTTGACAATGAAAAACAGTTGGATATCGTTACCGGCTTGAGCGGTAGCGGTCCGGCTTATGTGTTTGATTTTATCCAGGCCCTGACCGACGGCGCGGTAACCGCCGGTATGCCCCGGGTTCAAGCTCAGCGCCTGGCTGCCGGTACGGTTCTGGGCGCGGCACAAATGGTGATGGACGGCGGCGACCCGGCGGTGTCGCGCAATCAGGTAATGTCTCCCGGCGGTACGACTGCCGCCGGTATTCGCATATTGGAACAGAAAGGGTTTCGCAGCGCGGTAATCGAGGCTGTTATCGCCGCTACGGAGAAGTCCCGTGAATTAGGTAAACAAGGGTGAGATTATGAGTTCGGATTTGACTGGTAAGCTCAGTGTCATTGTTCCGGTTTTCAATGAGGAAAACACGGTGGTCGAGTTGGTAAAACGGGTTCTCGCCCGATCGGAAACCGGTGAGGTGATTATCGTGGACGACGGTTCCAGGGACAACACCCGGGCGCAGCTCGAAACTCTCCGCGGCGACAAACGGATCAAGATCATATTGCAGGAAGTGAACCAAGGCAAAGGCGCCGCCGTGATCCGGGGAATTCCCGAAGCGGCTTGCGAGTATGTGATCATTCAGGATGCCGACTTTGAGTATACTCCCGATGATTATCCATTGGTGCTGGCCCCGCTGATACAAGGCAAGGCCGACGTGGTCTACGGGTCGCGTTTCATGGGGACTCCGGGGCAGGTGCGTTATTTCCGGCACGAGATGGGCAATAAGGTATTGACCTTCTTCTCCAATCTCTGCTCGGATATCCATTTGACCGACATGGAAACTTGCTACAAGTGTTTCAAGCGCGAAGTGATCCAGAATTTGAACCTGACTTCGGCGCGTTTTGGCATCGAGGTCGAATTGACCGCCAAGCTGGCGCAGTCGCGCAGGTTGCGGATCTGGGAGGTACCCGTTTCGTACAACCCCCGGAAATACAACGAAGGCAAGAAAATTACCTGGAAAGATGGCGTGTCCGCGATTTACCAGATTGTTAAATTCAATTTTTTCGCCGATCGGAGCGTCTTTTACAAGAAGCCCTGGGATGAGGTTTTGAAACAGTCATGAGCATCAGAGCCGCCGTCATTTCCGATTTGCACCTGGCTGCGGAGCAGAACGTGCATATTCCCGGCCGCCGCGGCGAGATCGCCGATATCCTGTTGTTGCGGGCGGTACGGCGCTTGAATCGTTTTATCAAGCCCGATATCGTGTTGATTACCGGGGATCTGATCAACGCTCCAGGCTCTGCTGACGCGGTCAAATTATCCGAAACCTTGCGCGATACGCTGGCGCTTCTGACCATGCCTTATCTCGTGATTCCCGGCAACCATGACCTGAAAAATCAGGAATTTTACCGGATTTTCCCCAAACCGGAGAAGTTCACCGATGTCGGCAAAGTCCGTTTCGTCGCTTTTGACGACGCGGAAACTCCGGGTTATAACGCCGTTCGTTCCGCCGGAGACCTCGAAATAATGCGTGAGGCCCGCGACGGTTGGGATGGCTTTCTGGTCAGCGTCCAGCATGTGCCGCTGCTGCCGCCGGGCATGTTGCCATATAACTACGACAACGCTGCCGAGGTACTGGCGGTGATGAAAGAATGCGGCTACCGGGCTTCGATTTCCGGGCATTATCACCCCGGATTTCAACCGACGGTTTACAAAGGTACTACCCTGATTACCGTCAAGGCTACCTGCGAAACGCCGTTTACCTATCAGCTCGTGGAAATTGGCGATGACGGTCAAGTCGAGGTCCGGGAAGAAGCGCTGGCGCTCGATCCGGGACTGAAGCTGATCGACCGCCATGTCCATACTCAATTGGCCTACTGCAGTGAAAACATGTCGATTCCCATGGTCAATAAATTGTCGAGGGCTTTCGGCCTGGCCGGTGCGGTCATCAGCGAACACTCCGGACAGCTTTATTATGATCGCGAGAATTACTGGGCAAGTAAATATTTTAATCAGGGACTGACTTCCTGGGATCGCCCCGGTCGGGTAGCTCAATACCTTGAGCTTTACGAAAAATATGCGGATGAAACCAACATGTTCGGGCTGGAAATCGATTATGACCGTAACGGTATTCCGGTAGTCGAACAAGAGCTTCGGGATAAACTGGAATTCAGTAACGGCGCCATTCACTATCTCGAAGACCCCGCGAAGGATTTTTTGCGTATGACCGAAGCCATTCTGAAAAGCGGCGTCGACGCTTTGGCCCATCCGTTCCGAATCTTCCGCCGCGCGGGCCAACCGGCCCCGGCCGAACTTTTCGAGCCGACCGTCAAGTTGTTAAAACAGTACCATACGGCGGCGGAGATCAATTATCACACCAACGAGCCCGAGCCGGAATTTTTTCGCCTGTGTCTTGAGCATGGGGTCAAACTGACCTTCGGCAGCGACTCCCACAATCTATACGAAGTGGGAGAATTCTACCCCCACCTCAAACTCCTCGAACAAATTGGCGGCACTCCGGACGATCTGCTCTGATTTACAATTCCAAAAGTTCCTTGATTACCGGCAGGAGTTTGAGGTACATGCGATAAAATCCAAGGTCGTTGGGATGAATTCCATCGACAGTGCATGCGTCGGAATCAGGTTCCGCAGCATCGAAGAATTTTCGACCGTCGAAAAAACGGATTTTACGATCCCCTTTGGCATAGGCGAATTCATAGGTTGGAAGGCTGATATTGTCGGTGGAATAACTTTTGGAGATGATGAGAATAGGAAGCTCCGGCTGTTTGCTGCGGATGATTTCATAGAATTGGCGAAGCTGGGGGGAGTGTCCGGCATCTACCACCAATAACGACAGTTCGAGTTCGGCTATTGCCTCGGCCAATGCCGGTTCCGCCATTCCGGAGCCGGAAAATCCGAGATTGATTTGCGGGGCATCCAGCTTGCGGCACAACAGCGAGGGGTAAGCATTGCCGGGACGCGAAACACAACCGCCCTGGACAATGCTTGATCCGTGAAATAAAATCGGCTTGGCGATTTGGTGTGGCAGAGGTGGAAGCAAATTGGAACCAGGAGCAAGGCCAATCTCGATTTTGGCGGCACTTCCGTAAAGTGGGAGATTCAATTGAAAATCGGTCATTTTGCCGTTGACTGCTCCGGGAAGTTTGCACTTGAGTGTGCCGAACCCCGGATTGGGTTGGGCTCCGGCGGTGAACCGGCCATTGGCATAGAGGTCAAAACCGGCCGATCCGCTGCGCGGCATATGGTTCATATCATATGAGTGTGCCAGTTGCGCCTGCAGAACCAGGTATGGCGAATCGGTACGAAAACGGATCGAACCTCCGGCTGAATGATTGGCCAGACTGAATGCGTTCCCATTGATTTCTTTATCGGTAAACGAGGCTGGCAGGCGAAATAATGCTGCATCGTTTTTCCGCCACGGAAAACCTTCCAGGCTGAACGGTTCTTTAAGAGCGTCAAAAAAATTTACCTGCAGCCCGGCGGCGGTTCCCGCCCGGAAGTTCAAGTCCCGCAATGCGATATCGGAACCGGCGGAGGACGATTTCTCCGCCAGCGACACTCCCAACAGGAAAACCATGTCGCCGGGTTTTCCTGTAACTCGCAATTCCAACTCCTTGATTCTGGTTTCCGGATACGGATTGGCCCATTCAAAAGCCTGAAGCGATATCTCCTCGCCGCCCAGATTCGCTCCCCGCCAGACCTGTTTGGAGCCGGACAGTAATCCTGCATACAGACGATCTGAGAAACTGAGCGGTACGTTCGGGCGGCGGGCACTGAGAATATTTTCAAAATTAACAATATCAATCAATTCCTGTCTGCCGTCCTCATAATGGACGACATACTCCCCCAGTTTCCGGTATTCCTGACTTGCTCCGGAGCTATGAAGAAAAACCAGACCGGCCGCTTTACGGTTGACCGCAATTTTGCCGGAATATTCCGGCAAGCTGGAGATACTGCGGGCGACGGCAATGCACTTATCGGCAAGCTGAAAACGAATTCCATCCAGAGTTACCGGTCCGGATGGCAACAGGGAAAGATCGGCCTCCGCACCTTCCCCCGTCCAACCGCGAGCTTCGGGACGGTCAATAATGGCGCGGTTGCAGTTCGTCGAGATATCCAGCGGCACCGTCGTGACTCCAGCCATTTCGGAAGGCTGAGGCGGCAACATGGCATGATGGAGGTGCCCGTCATAATCAAACGCCATGGCGGCCGCAAAATTCGGAGCTCCGGGGCTCCAGGATTCTTCCGCGCAAACTATGCTGGTCATTGCTGAGTTTTTGAATTGTTCCAATACCCAACTGGTCCCGATGACTCCAAGCGCTTTGCCGGATACCAGCGCTTCGGTAAAGCGATAATTGTTTATCGCGTCGTGCCATGGTGAACCGATTATCCGGAAACCGCGCTGCTGAAAGTATTTGATGGATTCAAATCCTTGAGTTTCCGAGTAACTCCAGAGATCGATCACAATATCGCGGGACAACTTATCCAGGGCTGGATGGGTCAATGCCCGCGGCGTGCTGTTGGCCGGTGTCCCCTTCCATTTGCCGGCCTCTAAAAGCATATCATGCCAGATAATCGGAGTTACTCCGCGTTTTTTCAGGTAATCGGCGCAGAAATTCAGATGTTCCGCCAGCAGATCGGCTTGCGATTGATTTTTGCATAATGGATTCTGCCCTAGCGAATGGGCTTCGTCCGCTCCGAGATGAAAATATTTCGGGCGATAGATTTCAATGGCCTCGTCGAAAATTTCTGTCAGCATACGGCGCACGCCGGGATGACTGAGACAGAGCGTGGAACCATCGCCGCCGTCGGAAAATTCAGGATGAGCCTTGGAGGTGTTCCGTGAATGAGCGACCGATTGAACCAGCGGAATCACTTCCAGAAGATGCGCTTTGCCGAAATCTACCAGTTCGCGGAGATCTTTATTGCTCATCTGGGCGGGACTGGTGATTTCCGGATGGCTTTTCCACTCGATGTTGCCGGAATCCGCCTCTCCCAGCAACAAGGTATTCAATTTATACCTGGAAACCATCCGCCGGATGGCCTGTTTCAGATATCTGCCGGATTGGTTGTGCTCAAATGGGCTGAGCATCATGCCTCGCATCGCCATTTCCGGCCAATCGCAAATTTCCACGGCTGGAACAGTCAAACGCTTTCCGGAATCACGTTCCAGAAGCTGAATCAGAGTTTGAACCCCGTGAATGACCCCCTGTTCATCTCGTCCGGTAATTTCGATTTGTTCCGGGGTGGCAGTCAAAAGATATCCCTCGGGAGCGAGTTTTTCCGCTTTGGCTCCAATACTGAGATGAATCTGGACATCGCTGCCTCCGGCGGCAATCAGGGTATCTATTCCCCGGTATGTTTTCAGTTCATCCGCTAATATTTTCGCAGCATATTCCGTTCCGGAAGTGGCGGAAATCTTAACGCTTTCTCCAAATACGAACGTGCCTTTGCCGGGCGCTTGCCGGCGTGGAGTCGGTACCAATGTCCCCTCGCTGTATCTTGCCGGAGGCTGATATTTTGCGCGGACAAAATCGATGAATTCTTTTTGAGCGGTCTCGGCCGGGATTCCGGCTCGTTCCATTTCCGCGAGTTTCTTTTTCCAGACTTTAAGTTCCGCCAGTTCCGGACGTAGTTTGGACATGATATCGACCGCCGCGTCCATTCCGCGATAACGGAGTAGACGCTTTGCCCCGGATTCGGGTTGAAAACGGAGGGTAAACACTGTTTTTGAAGAATAGGGTTGGTCCGGTGTTTTTTGCATTGAAGCCAGGATGGTGGTGGTTCTCAGGGCGGGTAAGTGCCAGGTTTGAGCTTCCGCGCTGCGAAGCCGCCAGATATCCGTATTTTCCGGCTCAAATACCAGAGTCCCCAATGTGCTTTTGATTTCCAGAGTTCGGTTGATTTTTCCGATCAGCGGCTTAGAGGAACTCAAAAAATTTTCTTTGTTGAGAAACAGATCGCAGACGACATGGCGTACCGCTGAACTGTTTTTCAGTTCAAAAGCAACTTCGAAACGGAGATCGTTTCCTGATTTTTTTATCTCGAGGACAATATTACCTTCCGGCGTGCTTTGCTCCGCCCGGAAGACCTGGTTGCCGTCAAAGTCTATTTTCCTGCCCTTGAAGTTAAACAGCCCCAATGCGTACCAATTGGAATCGGCGCAATAAAGCGCCAGTCTATCGATCAACCGGATGTTTCCGGCCTGAATTTCCAAATGATTCCCGTTAACCGAAACCTCGAGTCCGGTAGATTCGGCATAGAGCCCTGTAACCATGAGAACAAGGACTGAAGCAAATAATATTTTTTTGAACATTTTGTTTCCATCAATTGATTGAGTTAAATAATAAATCGCTCACTCCCATCCGTATATGGAATAGAGCGTGGCCGTCGCGTTGGAACAAATCGTTACGCGCATGAGCGCGCCGAAATTATTTACGATACTCGGTCCTATAGCCTGAACATGACCATCGACATAACCGATATTCAGTTGTCGATTATGGGTTGTTACTCCATAGGTATCCTCGATTGCGTTAATGCTCCAGGTGGTGTCGTAGCTTCCCGCCGATTTATGCTTGCCGTCGGTCATGATCCCTTGCAGGGATGGCGCCTTGCATTGAGAGCGTTTACGGTAGGCATAATTTTTGCGCTGAGCGGGATTGGTGCCGAAAGCATATTTGTCAATGCCGACATTGTTGTTGCGGCTGTAAGTGGTTCCCAGAGAAGGATTAATGTTGTCGGTGGTAGCCCCGGCACAGATTAGGGACCGACAGAATGTTTGACTGTTGGCATAATTGATCCGGCTTTTATCCAAATTGAGATAAGGAGCCAGCAGATAAGGCCAGGCACTGTCGTAATCGGCCAGATTGTTCAAAACATAGGTCGGCGTCATGAAGTCCGAGTTGTCGTCTGAATACATGACATCTGCGGACATGAGTGATTTCAGGGTATTGGTACAGCCGATCATCCTGGCTTTGTCGCGGGCTTTGTTCAAAGCCGGCAGCAACATAGCTGCGAGAACGGTGATGATCGCAATCACCACCAGGAGTTCAATGAGTGTGAAAATTTTTTTCTGCGTCATCTTCTCTATTCCTAAATTATTATTACCGGTTTTATATTTGCTGAATTATCTTCTTTTGAAGAATTTGTCGGCGTAGTCGGCTTTGCTGTGGCAGAGTTCGATCAGGTCGTCGAGCTTGGCGGTGGCCAGTCCGATGCAGGTGTCGGCGGCGCCGTAATAGATCTTGACCGTTTGGTCCGGTTCGACGATGGTATTGCAGCAGAAAACCACGTTCGGCGTGCGCCCGATGACTTCATAATCGTGTTCCGGCCACAGCAGGGGCATTTCGCCGCGGCTGATGATTCGGGTCGGGTCTTCCAGGTCCAGTAGCACCACGCCCAGGCGGTAGATATAATTGTTGCAACTGGAGGCATCGACTCCGTGATAGATGGCCAGCCAGCCCTGTTTGGTTCGGATCGGCACTGCCGCGCCGCCGATTTTATGGGAATCCCAGCCGGATTTCGGCTGCATCAACACGGTGGTGTCGTACCAGTTACTCAGGTCGTCCGAGAAGCTGACGCACATGTCGGCTTTGTCGCACTCGTCGCTCATCGGGCGGTCGAAGCGGACGTAACGGTCCTTGATTTTTTCCGGGAATAAAACCGCGTTGCGATTGGGCTGCGGGGAGGGAGCCTGTTCGATCCGGGTGAAATTCTTGAAATCGCGGGTTTTGACCATGCCGACGCGGGGGCCGGAATAAGCCCGGCTGTGGCTGGCGTACATAATCAGGTATTCGTCGCCGAATTTGGTGATCCGGGGGTCGTAAATGCAGGATTCCGGGTAGTTGGCATTCACCGGCCAGTCCAGCGGTTCCAGGTCGGGAATGAAATTCACGCCGTCGCGGCTGCGGGCCAGCCAGAATATGATCGAGGTAGTTCCGAGCGCGGCGTCAACCATCATGAGATATTCGTCGCCGATTTTGATGGCTCCCGGGTTGAATACATAATGAACCGCCGCCGGAAAATCCGCCGGTTTCAGGATCGGGTTGGCAGGGTGCTTTACCGCCGGATAAATCCGTTGGTGGTCGCGCCGGGGAGAAACGGTTGGAGTTTTCAGCATGATCATTTAGAGGCCTCGCTAAGCCCAAACCGCAGGGAGAAATCAGCGGATTGGGAGAAGATTATGGTTATGGTGGCGGTTTCTTGTTCATGGTGTGATTTGAACTGGAAACCGATTTTAGATTGGATCGTCAATTCTATGTTTTGGTTGCGTATGCTCAGTTTTTTGATGGTTTTATCGCTGGCTGGAATCGTTTGCCAGGGCGATTCCGGGGCGATCAGTTTGAAACTGAACTGGAGAAAATGCTCCGGTTTCAGCAGAACCGTTTTGAAGTTCAGAGTGAAAGATTCTCCGGTCAATCTTCCGGCGGCGAAAATTTCCGTCAACCCCGGCGAGAAGCCCTTCAAAGTAACTGTATTGTCCGGTTTATGAGCGGCTTCCAGCTTGTCGCCGCGGGTGACATCCCCTCCGACCGGATGCATCATGGTCGCTATCGGCGGTTCATATTCCGCCGGAGCGCGGTAGACCCGTTTTCCTGCCTGATCGCTGACGGTAAACCCCGGATTCAGCAACAGGTATTCGTCTTTGCAAACAGCCTGAAACGCTCCGGAATCCGGCCACTGCAGACTCATGGAGCCGGAGTTGAGTTCAGCCGCCCGCAGGGCCATGGCCGACAGTATAATCAATAGTGAACACGTAAATCGCATACCGCATATCCTTTGCCGGAAAAGTTGATCAAGATCCGGTGATCGTTGAGTTTATTGTACTTGATGGTTTCACCGTCAAGAGTGACTTTGCTTATTTTAGCCGTATTACAGCGGATTTCAATCGGATTTTGCTCATTGAGACGCTCGCCGCCGACCAACAGAACTACACCGTCACTGAAAAGTTCATAAGCCCGCGGAAACATGCCGTCCGGGAACTTGAAGGCGTCCGCATTGTGAAAAGCGACGACCCCGGCGCGGGGATCATAGCTGACCGCCGCGTCGTTGACGACTTTGACCAACACCGGTTCGCGATGATTTTCGATGCCGGTTTCCTTCAACAGATTGGAGATGACCGCCAGTTCCGTATCCTGAAGCGCCGGGTAGGCCACGGAGCGGGAAGCCGGCATGTCGAGACTGCCGATACCGACCATGTCGGTGAACCAGTACAAATTGTCCTGCTTCATGATCACCGCGTAACTCCCGGCGGCGGCGAGAACTTCGACGCCGTCCAGCAGTTGATCCGGGCGAATCCAGGCGGAATAGTTCCCGGCGAAGTTATGCCGCTGATTCATGTCACCGGACAATTCGCCGACCGGACGTTTGAACTGCAGGGTAAGCGAACGCGCCGCGCCGCCGCCGGTTCCGCGGGCTTTGGGATCTTTGAGGAAGAGCTTTTCCTTGACCCAGCCGTCAACGTCGGCGGAGCCCGGTTCCGCCGCCGGGCGCCCCAGCAGGATGACTTTGCCGGGGAACTTTCGCAGCGAGGCGATTCTGGCCGCCGGAATCCCTTCAGTATGAACGATCAGCACTTTGTAACCGTCGAGGTTCCAGGTGTCGAGATCGCGATAGTCGGCGGTGTCGGTAAACACTCCCAACTCGGCCATGGACGAGGCCAGGCGGATCTGGGAAATATCGATGAACTTAGGCGTACCCATTTGGGCGGCCACGCTCAGAATCGGCGTGGGGGCGCTGACCCGGGAAGAGATGATCGCGTCGCGCATTTGACAGAATTCGGCGGTTACCGGTAGGGGCGAGCAGTCCGGCTCAAACATGTTGTCCCAGCCGAACAAGGCCGCGCTCCAGGCATACAGCCCGCTGACTCCGCGAACGAAATAATTGCGTCCGAATGATTGCCGCATAGACTCAAATCCATGCCGCCACGCGGTTTGCGGCATGGCTACTCCGCTGCCCCATTCGCCCATGATCGTCGGCTTGGTCCGGTTGAACTGCAAGTCGCCGGTCCAGGAAAGTTCAGGTGGGCTCGACTCCGCGCCCCACCAACCGCCGAGGTAATTGTCCACACAGAAACCGCTGATTCTCGAATCGTTGATATAACGGTTACACAAAGAGGCGATATTGACCGGCCAAGCGCACCAGATGCTGTAGCCGAGATAAAGTCCGTAGTCTGCTTTCATTTTTTCCGTAAACAAATTCAACAATTTCTCTGTGCCGTCCGTCAGGATTTGACCCAGGAACTCCGCATAATCCGCCCCAATCGGACAGTAAATCGTTTCGCTGGTCAGTTCATGATTGAGTTTTGCATCGTCCGCGTATCCGAGGTCGGCCAGTTTTTTCGGATCGTTGTGTTTTTTCGCATACCATTCCCGAAATTCCCGCCAGTGGTTGGGATTGGTTTTCGGGCGTTGGACCAGTGGTTCCGGGGAGGGGGCTACCGTATGGGTGAAATTGTTGAAAGAACTGAAACGTGGAAAGATTTTTTCGATGGTTTTCAGGTGATTTTCGATCTTGTCCGGCTCGCTCCAGAAATTCCACCCTTTCGGTCCGAAATATGCCGATACCCAGATTCCCTGTTTATTCAATTCCTGGAAATACTCGACCATGAACTCCTGATAAGCCGGATTATTCAGGTTTTCGTCCTTCATGTCGAAATACTGGCTGTGGGCATTGCCGTATTGACGGATATTTTTGACCATAGTATCAATCGCCAGGCGGCGAAAACGTGGATTTTTCAGGTTTTCAACCGCCGGTTTTTTTGCGTCGAGCTCGCCTTGGGGGTCAAGCATCCGGTGAAAAATCCGGTCCAGATGATTGAATTGATCAGTGTCGCACATGCCATGCAGAAACAGCCGGATTCCTTCCGGAGAATAGAGTTCGTGCCCGACCGCATACATTCGCTTTTGAGCCTTGATGTCCTTCATGCTCCGCAGGTTCGGTATCGCCGGACGGGCTTTTTCTTCGGTGGCGGCCAACATCATGGCTTCGATTCGAGCGGAGGCTTGTTTCAACTCGGCGGCGGCTTTGTCAAGTTCGTCGAATTTCAGGAAGCGTTCGGCACGTTTCAAGTGAAAATCCGCCTTCACCGATTCGGTCAGAGTGCGGGGTGTTTCCGCACTCAAATACGGCAGCTTAGCGATAGCCTCTTTGCCGGAAGCGATATTTTTCCGCATGGCTTCGGCGGTGATTCCGGAGGTGGATAACTCAAGCTCGGTCTTGCCGAATACCCCGGAGGCGTCAGCAAAAGACAAGGCCAGAATACAATCGGCGGGAACGGTAAATTCCAGTTTGCCGGAGGAGGATTGCCCGGCGGTCAAATCAATCGGGAAATTCTGCTTGCCCTTATCGATACTTTTGCCGTCTTTGTCGCGCAATTCATAATCCGCCAACAAAGAGAATTTGGACGGAGCGGCAGCCGCGAATTCCAGTTCGCAGATTGCCTTGGAGCCGGGAGCGGCGACCTTCGTCGCCCACTGGGCATTGACCGCAAAGCCCTGCCGGAAAGCGGAAATGCCGCGCAGTCCTTTGAACAGAATAAAATCATATTTGAATACGCCGTTGCCGCCGGGCGCAAGTTGAAAATTTTCCGAATTCCATTCAAGGATTGTCCGCTTGCCGCGGTCGCGTCCGGCGTGCTGGTCTTGAGTTCCGACATTCAGAGTCACATTGTCCGGCTTTCTATCAGGAAAATTGAGCAGAAAAACCGATTGCATCTCCCGGTCGACCAAGGCCAACGCACCGGTATCGGCAAAACGCACTGCTCCCCACTGCTCGATGATCCGTAAAGTTTTATGCCTGTCGTTTAAAAAAAAAACGGCAAACGCCTGGTCGTTATATTCCCGTTCGATCCGCCCGGGAATCAGACTGGAACGTCCCTGGAGCGCATTGGTTTTCGCCTCCTGCCCGACATTGGTCAGAGTGGAGGCGAAATTCAGGATGCCGGCCTGCGGATTCAAGGTTATGACATCCGAAACGCGGAAGCCGTTGGCTTCGGCGCTGCGCTCCAGAGCGTAATCATTCAGCACTTTTGATTTGAACTCAAGCGGCTGGTCGTTGCTGCCGCTCCAGCGGAGGCTGGTCCGCTGGTGTTCGCCGGAATTTACTGTCCGGATCAGACGGGCATCATCCGGGAGATAACGGAGATTTTCAATGGCGGCGGTTTTCCAGTGCAGAGTTGTTTCCAGCCAGTCGTTGGCGATTTTATTGGGGCTGGTTGCCGTCTTCTCGCCAGCGGCAACCTGGGTAGCGGTCCCGACTTCAATCGTGATTTCCTGTGCCCATTCGGTATTGGCTTCAACCTTCTCGAAGCCGACCGCCAGTCCGAAAAAATTGCGCTTGGCGGCGCGGGTGTCGGAAAAATTGCCACGCTCCGGGCTGAAGGTGAACTTCACGTTGCCGAAATCCGTTCCAGCCTCAAAAGTACGGATATTGCGGCCGAGCACACTCCAAATGGGCTCTTTCGGCACTTCCGGCGAGAAGACACCTTCCTGTGCTTTGTTGTTGCCGCGCATGGCTTTCCATTTCTGATCCGTGTAAATTCCTTCGGGTAACTGCAGGATTATTGAAAATTCATGGAATTGGGTCAGAGTTTTTCCCGACCAGGAACCCTTCAAGCCGGCGGCGGTAAGAGTGAGCTGCTGTCGGTAATCGCTCATGACGTCCGGCTTGTCGGAAGTGAATGTCAGCACGACTTTGTCTTTGTCCTGCTGGACTTCCAGCTTCGGAGCGAAACGCCCGCCGCCGAACAGCCATTTCCAGTTGGAATCGTGAGCGGTAAATTCCGGGCTTTTCGTGACCTCGTTATCGTTGTAATATAGCCGGAAAGCCCCCCTGTCGTTGGCGTCGAGCCGGTAGTTTCCGACCGTATACTCGGCGGCGTACAGTGATGAAACTACGAAGAGCGACAGTAATATGGTGAACATTTTCATATTGACAGAATCCTTGTTTTTCAGGTTAATTTATTGCCAGCCGTTTTGATTGTGCGGGAAGAAAGTATCGCGTAAAAATGCCTGGTTGGCATAATCGCTTCGGTTTAAGGTAGCGGCGTGCCCATCGACATAACCGATGTTGGGTACCCCGTCGTGAATGAACCCTACATAGGACATCCAGCCGCTCAGACTCCACTGGTCGTCAAAATATACGGTTCGAGTGCCGGAAGCGGTAACACCGCCATCAACCTGCAGCGCCATTTGCGATGGGCGCTTGCATTTGACGCGGAGTTTGAACGCGTATGGGGCGGATGTACTCGGATACCCCAGTTTGATATGGCGGGTGTAGGTCGTCCGGTAAAGATTGGCACTGATTACTTCAGTCCGAACCGCCGGACAAACGTACATCCGGGCCTTGGCAAAATCATGGTCCGCCACGTCCGTGCGGAAATCGGACCATTTCAAGCTGAAATAAGAGATCTGACGATAAGGCCAGAAGTTGCCGTCACCCGCTGTTTGGATCGGATTGAGGTAATCATTGAAGTCATTGGAATACTGGATTTCAACATTCGTATGCTGTTTCAAATTGTTTATGCATGACAACTTATGAGCTTTGGACCTGGCCTTGTTCAGCGCCGGCAACAGCATGGCGGCCAGTATGGCAATGATCGCAATCACTACCAGGAGTTCAATGAGTGTGAAGATGCGGTCTCTCATATTTTATCAATCCTCCGTTATCAGTTTTTGTATTTCGGGCAACATGCATTCGTACATCCGGTAAAATCCCAGATCATTGGGGTGAGCGCCATCCACCGTACAGCGACCATCATATTTTCCCGTGAAAAATGATTGACCATCGATAAACGCGACATACTTGTCGCCGCCGGCAACGGCTCTGGAATAAACCTCATGGCTCATGGTTTCAAGCGAATAAGTTTTGGACATTATCAGTACCGGCAATTGCGGTTGAGCGGCCCGGATGATCCGGAAGAATTCCGGCAGCTTGGCGGCATGTCCGCAATCAATGACCAAGGCCGTCAGTTCGAGTTTGGCAATCGCTTCCGCCAAGGCCGGTTCGGCTTGGCCCGAGCCGGAAAAACCGAGGTTCAGTTCTGCCAAATTCAGTTCCCGGCAGAGCTGGGCGGTATGAGTCGCTCCCGGACGGGAAGCGCAACCGCCCTGGGTAATGCTTTCGCCATAGAACGCCAGCCTTCCGGTTCGGTGTTCAACAGGTTCGAGCGTACTGCCCGGCTCAAGTCCGATTTCCAATGATTTGACTCCACCGTAATGCGGCATCAACAGTTGGAAATCGATGCTCCGACCGTCAACCGAACCGCGAATTTTTTGCTCTACGCTTGAAGCTCCGGGCTGCGGCTCCACAGTCCCCAGATAACGCAACTCGCCGCCGGTAGCCGGACCATGGGCGTGATAGCTTAAGCCGTGTGTCGTCGTATAACCGAACATGCCGCGACAGCCGGTCCGGCCGTATAAATCAAAACCGCCTGCGGCAACCGGTGTCAAACGGCTGCTGGCAGTCGTATGATGCAATTCCGCCCGGATTGTGATCCAGGGGGAGTTGCTGCGAAACCAGAGGGCTCCGCCGGCGGTATGCCAGGCCAACTCCAGAGCGCTCGCATTGATTTCATTTTCACTAAAAGTCGACGGCAGCCGATTCAGAGGAGCGGAGTCGTTGCCCCGCCACGCGAAACCCTCCACGCGGAATGGTAGGGCCAGGGCATCGTGAAATTCGTCCTTATTCGATAATTCACCGCCGGCCCGAAAATTCCGGTCGAGTTCTTGCAGTTTATTGATTTGCTTTGTTGTCATGCTGTCATCTTTGTAAAAGTTGCAGAAACATTTGTTATTGTTTCTAATGACTATATTATATAAGTTTGGAGAGCGAAAAGCAATAGTCTATTTATTGAATTTTACAGAAATATTTTGAAATGTTACAAAAAATTAAAAAATATTTCAGAAACAATTGAAAAAGCTCCTCAATGGTGTTATTATTATAATAATAGAATGAGATGAGGCCTTCAAGAAGTCGGACGGGTCGGACTGGTCGGACAAGTCTGATATATAATGAAATGTCGGGATGTGAATGATGAAGAAAAAATCGGAATTGACTGTATACGATATCGCCAAGCTGGCCGGGGTCAGCACGGCGACGGTGTCGAGAGTCTTGAACCAGAGTTCCAGTGTGAACCTGAAGACCGTTCGCAAAGTCAACGAAGTATTGGCCGAAACCAATTTCAAGCCCCGTTGGAAAGCCGGCGGTTCGAAAATTATCGGCATGATTCTGCCGTCGTTTGACGGAATGCTGATCGATCCATTTTGCTCGCAAATTATTTCCACCATCTATGATTTGTTGAGGAAGGACGGCTACTCGCTGGATCTGCTCAGCCAAGACAAACTGAGGTCCAACGCGGTCGGCCGCGGCGCATTGGGGGCCAATCATCAGTTGAATGGAATCATTATTTTAAGTACTCCCGGCAATTATACCTTTTGTGAAGAATTGCTGGCCCACAGCGGGGAATTTCCCTGTGTGGTGATCGGCAAGCTGACCGGCGATGTGCCGGACCGGACTTCCGGCTTCAATCATATCCTGTCAAACGACTACGCTTCCGGTTATCAACTGGCGACGCTGGTGGCGCGCCACAACCATCGCCGGATTATGGTGGTTACTCCAAGTCGTGAGGATATCGTTCATTTGCACCGCATGGAAGGAATAACGACAGCCTTGAAGAACAGCGGAATTTCAATCGGTGAGCTGGAGTTCCGGGAAATCCGGGAAAAACTGCATCAGAACGGCGAGCAACTCGCCGCCGACCTGGCGTGCAATGTTCAGAAGCCGGACGCGGTTATTTTCACTCAGCAGGCGATCTGTTCCGGTTTTGTCAGGGGCTGTCAGAGCATGAAATTGAGAATTCCGGAAGATTTTTCAGTGGCGGCTTTTGCTGATAATGATGAATTTGCTTTTTCGAATCCGCCGATTACCGCCATGAACTCACCAACCGAAAAAATCGGCGAGAGAACGGTCCAGGCGCTCATGGCACAGATCAACCAGGAGCCGTTCCGCGAATCCGGCCTGATCCAACACGTCCTTCACAACCGGCATTCGATCCGCACCCGGATGTAAGATTTGACGACAGTCTCATAACTTCAACTGTGGCTTCCGGAGGCTCCAAAAAATTTGCATCCGGTAATTTTTCGGTGGTTACCTACGGGTAGCCACGCTCAAAATCCCAAATGCATCTTTTCCGGAATCCTCACGAAATCCATCAGCTGAAGTTATGAGACTGTCGTCAGATTTGACGACCCCGTCAAAACTATTTCCAATGAGAATAATTGACTTATTTTGTTTATGGCCAATAGTTTGCGCTTGATATTTTCAAAAATCATGCTAACGTATTGATATATTTAATAAATTAATAATAAAGAGGATATGAGAAA
>JAVBRM010000122.1:0-2746 GCA_031548025.1 Victivallaceae bacterium
TTCAACAACAAAATCCGTTGGCTTGCCTATCAGGCATATGGATATCATGATTATGAATACTTCAAGCTTAAAATATATGACCTTCCGAAAACTTCCACTCAAAAAAAGCTATGAGTTATGGCACAAACCGATGGAGAGGCCATTTTTTTCGCTCGGCGGCGATGTCGAGGCCGCTTTCTTTGAAGATCATGCAGGTGGTATGATTTCGGCGTTTGGCTACGATGTATTTGCAAACCGGGACGACTGCCGTAAGGATGAGCAGGCCGATGGTTAAAAATGATTGCAGGCCGAAAAGCAGAAAACTGCCCGCCGCCGCCAGGATAATCAGCAATGCCGTCAGATAGATCGGCAAAGTAAAGGCCGGATGGTAGTTCGCCAGGAATTCACCTTTTTCCCGGTCCGTGATGTTGCGCGGCAGGTCGACCAGAATGCCGGACCAGTCAAATTCGGGGATATTTGAAGCCCGGGCGTGTCGCCGGCGGAGTTTTTCATAGGTGTCGAAAAAATACTGCAAGGGGCGAGTTACCAGGAACCAGACCACGCTTCCGAACATGAACAAGCAACCGCCGTTTGGACGGCGGGAGGATTGGTAAACATGGCGCGGTTTGATTTCTTTGAAAAAATTAACCTGACCGAGATGATCGGCTGCCAGGCGAATTTCCTCCGGAGTGCCGCCGGTTTCAATGAGAATGAAATCGTCAAATTTTTCAACGTTTCGGGCCGGGGTCGTCAACAGAATTTTCTCGCCGATGGATTCGAGGTAGGGTTCTCCGAAAATGGTTAAGTGACCAAGTTGCGGCAAGCCGTAATCCAATTCGAAAAAAGCGCGGTTGTCGAGGTCGAAAAGCAGATTGGTTTTAAATTTTCTCGCCACGCTTTTGGCGAATGAACCGAACTGAAGCTCAAAATCGGGATCGTCGAAATAGAATGCCGGTATTTCCATGGTGATGACATTTTGCCGGTTGCCGAAAGGAAGCATTTGTTCATGCCGGAATTTCAAGTGCCAGCTGCAAGTGAGTTTCACCAGCCGGGCTTCGTCCTTGAGCTTGCAAGCCGGGGCGCTGCACAGCAATGAACCGTCGCCCCGGTTGGAATAGTCGGCATATTCGTCGACCACCAGGGTATGCATGTCTTCTTCGATCGGATAATAGAATTTGGAAATTTTGTTCGGATTGTGGACCGAGGTGCTGATATAGTAAAATACCTTCCAGTCGGGAAAGATTTTTTTCCACAGTTTTCCCAGCTTTTTCAGCGATTCGACATTCGACAAATTAAAGGCGGACGTGTGCGCCTCAAATTTCCGGTATTTAATTTCCATCCTATCCTCTGATTTTCTCTATATACGCCGTATATAAAATAGTACGCCTTGCCGTACATACAAGCTATTTTGTGAAATTTTGTGCTTGCATTAATCGGAGTTTCAGGTTATTATAAGCAAATTCAAGGATGGAAAATGAAAAAATCATATTATATAAACCGGAACAGCGATTACAGTTATTCTTACGAGCAGATCGGACGGCTGATTGCCGACGGGCGGCTTTATGCCATTTCCATGATCCGGGAAGGCGAAGACGGCGAGTGGAGAGAGGTGGCAAGTACTGAGTTCGGGACCATGGTTCCGGCGCTGTGTTCGAACTGGAACATGGTCGGCAACATTCTGGCTCAGCGCTGGAAATGGTATTCTTATTCGCTGATCGCGATGACTATATCGTCATTGCTCGCCATGGTGACCATCGGTACCAATGCGGTTGGTGTAATGGTTGGCTCAGTGCTCGGAGTGGCGGCATTTATTGCCGTGCTGGTTTATCTGTGGGCATTGCTGACGCTGTTATATCATTTATGGGGATTGATCCCGGAGGAACGAAACAAAATACCTCCGTCTTTGCGGGTGGCTCTGCTATTGATTCCGTTTTGGGGTATCTTATGGAACTTCAATGTTTTCTGGGTACTTTCCGGCAGACTGCGCGATACTCATTATCACTCGGGATTACCCTCTCTGAAAGAAGACTGTCAGGCGTATGCTCTGGTCAGCTGCATTGCTTTGGTTTTGTGGACGGTGATTGGATATGTTTCGGGTTTTGGTTGGCTGCTGGGAATGGTGGCGATTTATTGTCAATATATCGCCATGCGCTGTATGGTATTCCAGGGAGGGGAGATTATCCATCAGCGGTTACGGAAAAATTATGTATTGGGAGGCCCGGTGCCCGGTACGCCAGTGCCGTCGGCTTTGCGAAGGTTTCTGCCGCAGCATAACAGCAGGATCGGGTGTTTTGCGGTGGGGCTGATCGTCTTGATTTTATTTGGCGGCAGTATGGTTTCCGCGCTCGGGTTGTTCGGCATGAAAATTTACGAGAAGTTGGTTGGCTCGCCGCAAACTGTTCGTGAATATGTCCTGAGCGAAGATAAAGCGCAGGAACTGGACCGGGCCATTGCCCGGCTGGATAAGGTGATAAACGAGAAAGCGCCCGGCCTGGCGGCCAAGCTTCCCGGTCCGGCCAGTCATGACCAAATCGAGGAATTAAGGACGAGGTTAAACGGCAAAACTATTGAACCGGTTGAGCGCTGGCTGAAATTTCATGACGGCAGCGGCGGCATGGAGCTGATGCCGGGAGGTCGGGCTTCGTCCGCCGGGGAGATAATTGCCTATATCCGGGCTTTCAGCCTGATGCCTTATATGGAGTGGCGCCATAATTCCATTACCCTGCTGGCGGAAACGGAAGGCAATGGTTATTTCTACAATCTCGAC
>JAVBRM010000151.1:0-28953 GCA_031548025.1 Victivallaceae bacterium
CTCGACGTATTTCCACCGGAAGTCTGCTACGATAAATTCCGGCAGGGTTACCAGGCACTTTCCTACGGTTCCATGGCGGAATTCGTCAACATGATCGCGGACGGCATCGAGCATGGGATATGGACCTACGATAAACAGGGACAATTAAGTTGCGACCGGGAAAAATACCGCGATTTCCTACTTAAGTATCGAAAGGGTGAAGTTGAAAAAATCACCCTTGACGACGAAGATTAAATCTCCCCCCTCTACGGTTCTGCTGCGATAAGGGGGGCGTTCTCCGGATTTTTGAAATTCGGAGCGAGGCTGATCCAGCCGTCGCGTCCTTCGCCGTCGTTGTCGTTGACGAGGAGGTTGAAGCGCAGTCCGCGGCAAAGCGATTCCGGCTTCAGCGACAGCGCGTCCCAGGGCAGGAAAACTTCGTAACGAGTGATATCTCCGTTCCGCCCGGTTTTCAACTGGATACCAGCAACGGCGGCCGATGGGTCGCAGTTGGAGGGAGAGAGCCAGATGTGTTTGCCGGATTCTCCTTCGTTCGTTCGCCACAGGCCGATTTCCCAGGCGCCGAGCTGATCGCCGGACTGGAGCGCCAGTTGGAGGCAATCACCGCTATAGGCGTCGGCTCCGCTGAACGGCTGGTGGTGGACGTCGTCGCGCACCTCAATGGTGAGTGCGAGCCCCGCGTTGCGCTTTTGCAGCCAGACATTGGCGGAGAGATCCTGCGGTCCCTTCCAGAGGCGGTGGATGCTGGCGGGGTCGGCCTGGTAACGGTTGTAGACCTGGTTCTGGGAGTGAAGCCGGAAGTCGGGCTCCCGCCCCGCCGCCGGAGCCGCCGTGACGATGGTGGCGGCGGTTATCGGCAGCAACAACGTCCCCGACGATTTCTCCGGGAGAATTTCGTAGTTGATCCGCACGGCGCCGGTTTTAAAACCCTTGGGCGGCGTCAGGCTGAATTCCCAGGATTTTTCTTCTTGCGGAGGGAATTCCAGACGGCCTTCGCTCCGGTCAAAGGCCATTCCCGTTGCCGGAGGAATCTGGAGCTGGAAACTGCGGACGGTTTGAAACGGATTCCGAAGCCGCAGCTTCACCCGGACCGGCTTCCCGGGCAGGAAGCCTGCCGGATAATCCGCTTCGACCAGAGGTTGCAGTACCTCCGCCCGGGTCGCCCGCTCCATAATCAAGCTCGAAGGGTCGGAACCGACCGGGAAAAGGACGACGCCGTCCCGTGCCGGGAATTCGGTCGTATTTCCCATCAGGTCGACCTGCTTCGCAGCGGCGGCATCGGTCGCCACAGCCAGGGGAACCGTCGGGGCCGAGGTGTTTTCGTTCCACGCGGCCAGAACCTTACGGTCCTCTCCGCCGAAGCGGAAGAGGTATTGGCCCGGCAACCCGGTGAGCTGCTGTTCGAAATGCAACCCGGAATAGATCTCCGCCGTCACCGCGTAGGCCACATAGCCCGATTTGGGGCGGAAGTCATTGGTCATCAATCCATAGTTGTGCTCGGCGTCGAGGGGATTCCACCCCGGGCTTCGCAACCGGAACCAGATATGTGAAATCGCGCCGCGCGACCAACCGAAGAGAATCTTCTTGAAAACGGTTCGAGTCTGCATCTTCTCCAGGCCGCCCGCAGAGGTAACGCCGGTTTCACTGGGATACCAGGGTTTGTCGGTCCCGGCTCGTTGGCGCATCGGCAACACCTGCCGGTCGAGCGTTGAAGCGTACTCTCCGAAGGAACCATGCCCGTGGTAGGCATGAATGTCGTAGAAACCCTTTCCTTCGCGGAGAACGCGCTCCTGAAAATCCGGCGAGATCAACCGGGGGTGGCTCATCGAGGTGAAGCCAGTGGTGGTTACCGACAGTTCGGGGTCGCCTTGTTTGGCCCCGAGGTAGCCCTCTTTCATCATCGCGAGGTAGCTGTCGAAGGTGAAGCGCTGGTTAATATCGGCTTCGTTCCAGAGTTCGAGGCAGAAGAGTTTCCCCCGGTAACGCCGGGCGATCTCTTCGGCCGCGTGGCCGTAGAGTCCGGGGAGCGGCGCGGTACGGCTCCAGACCCAGTAGCCCTTGCCGCGGACCTCGGCGGGGGCGGCCCATTGCGGCGTGGGGTGGAGAACCCAGTGCAGCGTTATGCCCCTTTCATGGAGCGCGTTGACAAGGCGGTCGCCCGGCGCGTGATTGAACCGGTCCGGTTCCGGCTGGAAGTAATCCCACCAAATGCCGGAACGCACCAGCTTTACCCGGGCCGCCGTCAGCGCCTGAAGGGCGAGATCGAAGGCCTCCGGGGTGAATCGCGACAGATGACAATTCATGCCGAAGAGGAACTCTCCCCGCCCGGGATACGCGGAGGGTTCGCCGGGCCGCAGCAGGGCGAAGGTGCTCTTGCGGATGGCCTCCCGGGAATTTTCGCCGGAGGTGATGAAGGAGGTCGCCTGCCAATAACCGACGGCGGGAAAGTGTTCCGCAATCGGGAACTCCCGCGTCTCGCCCGGTTTCAGCGCAAAGGAGTAGCTGCGTTCGAAACTGGCCCCGTAGAAGTCTTCGAAGCGGACTTTTGCTTTCGCTTCGATCTGTTCGGCGGTGGGATTTTGGAACCGCGCCTTTGCTTCGGCGCCGCGCTCCGGCGGCAGAAGGCCGAGGGGATTTCCGGTGGCGATTTCGAAATTGACCGCCTCCGCGGCGGGAATTTGCCGGTGATGCTCGGCTTTGGTGATTTTGAGGACGAATGCACCGCCTTTGGTGTCGAAACCGAAGTAATGCAACGCGGCCGCGTCGGAGATATCGAAGCGAAGCTCGCCTTCAGCTTTCCCGGGAACGCCCTTCAGTCGTTGGCTTTTTCCTTTTGTGTCTTTGATGACGAGATAGGGGGTGAGGTCGCCCTTTTCCACCCGCAAGTGGAGAACCGCCATGCCGGCAGGCGTAAGCAACTGTGTTTTCGGCAGTACGAGATGAACGGTTTTGGCGTCGCCGGTGAAGGCGATTGCGCCGTTTTCTTCCGTCACTTCACACTGGCCTTGATAGACGGATTTCATGCCCCCGACTGAGTTTTTGAGATTGAACAACGGGGTGATGACTTCCACCGTGCGACCCCGGTCCGGTTCCACCCATTCCAGTTTTTCGAAAAAAAGGGTTCCAAACCCGGAGAAGCGGATGGATAAACCGTAGAACGCCAGCGGATAGTCGATCTTTTTATTCGCGCTCTTTCCCCAACTGGTTTCCCACCGTTTTTCGCCGACCTGGAATTCATAGATCCGGCTGCCGTCGTCGCGGGAGATCACGGCGGAACTGCGGAATTGAAAGACTTCCCCCTCCGCGTCGTTCAGCCGCAGATTGATGAATTCCTGCGGCGCCGGAGTGGTGTGGCTGACGGTGAGACGAATGGTTCCCCCCTGGAACTCCTCCGGCAGACGCGGGTTCTTCCGGCAGAAAAACTCGGTTCGATCCGGCATGCCGTCGCGCCGTTGAAGCGCGAGGCGGTCGCCTTCGCGGACGAGGGCGAAGCCGGTTTCGGTGCTCTTCCTGACGAGGAAGTCTTTAGGCGAGGCGAATTCTTCCAGAACCGCGCCCAGAGCGGCGACGGCGCAAAAAATAATGCAGGCAAGAAATAGAATTTTTTTCATATCGTTACCGTTCCCGGTTGATGTAAAGCGCCGTGTGCCAGAAGTCTTTGCCGCCAGTCTGGCGCCGGATCTCGGTTCTTTTGAGCGTGGCGACGCTGCCGTCGATGAAGGCGAGGTTTTTTTGATTGCCGTGCCGGAAATCGGTTCCGGGCACGAAAACGCCGGCATAATTGGTGAGGATGTCGCCGTTCTGATACAGGAAGATGTTCTGGCTGCTGGTCGCCACCTTGACGCCGACGTCGGCGAACAGCGTCAGCCCGGAGGGCTTGCATGCCGGGTTGGTGAAGCGGAAAGTACCGGTGTTGATTTGAACGCAGTTGGTGGATTCGGATTGGGAGCCGTCCTTGTTGACCCAGCCTGTGGCGGTGGCGCGGTTGCTGCCGGCTCCCAGATACCAGAAGCGGTTCATGCAATAGGAGACAGCGTCGTTGTTGATCGGGCTCGGACGGGCCGGGCAACGCATGATTCCGTTGGTCTTGTATGTCATTGCATCCGTCCAACTTTTCGGCTTCAGGTTGGAGGCGATGGATCGCATGACCTTGTAATACCAGAGGTTTTGGGCAAAGTCGATCGTGGTGCCGGTGCCGTCATCCCCCAAAGGAAACCAGCCTTGGTAGTCATCGGCGTAGTAAGTGAATCCGCCGTAAATTTGCTTCATATTGCTCATACAGGACGTGGTGTGGGCTTTCACCCGAGCCTTGCTGAGCGCCGGGAGCAGCATGGCCGCCAGGATGGCGATGATAGCTATTACGACTAAGAGTTCAATCAGTGTGAAATTTCGGCGCATCATGCCGATTACGTTAGGTCTTCTCGGGTGTATTTTCATTTTTTATTTCTCCTGTTATTTGTAAATATTTTTATTGCCAGTGCTTTATGTTTTTTATAAATCCTCTCGCAAATCCTGCTCGTCAATTTGTCCCATGGTTTCCTCCGTTTTTCAGATCGTTGATTCTCGTTCGATGAATCCTGTATCCAGGAAATATACGTTCGGTTTGCGTTCCAGCGTCGGGTCCGGCTTGCCGATCACAGTTTTGAAGGCCAGTTCGCCCATTTCGCGGAAGGGCTGGGTGATGGTCGAAATCGGCACGGTCAGCATCCCCGAATCGGTATTGCCGTAGCCGATGATCGCAAAATCCTCCGGGACCCGCATTCTCAGGCGGAACGCGGATATTTCCACCAGCGTCGCCCGGTTGTCGCTGGAGCAGAGAAACGCCGTCGGGCGATGTTGCTCCGGCAGCCGCATGAACTCCTCGATATCGTCGACGTGATCGCTGTTGTCGCGGCGGCAGGAGAGGTGATAATCCGCCTTTGGAATCCCGAACTCCGCCATGCCGTCCAGGAAACCGAGCTTGCGGTAGTAGCTCCACTCCAACTCGTCCAGTGCGCTGATCAGCGCGAAGCGGCGGTGTCCCTTCTTGTACAGATAGCGGACTGCATCGGTCATGCTTTCGCGATCGTCGGAGTAGACCATCGGGAACGCTTTGTCGCCCTGGTTCTGAATATAGCAAAGCCGAAGTCCGTTCCGGCGGCAGAAATCGCCGATTTCCCGGTTTCGCTCGGCGTCGAACAGAAACGCCAGCACATTGGAGATTCCGTACCGGAGAATTTCATCGAAACCGGCGTTCAGGTTCCGGCCGTTGTACACTTTGACGCCGTATCCCTCTTCCGAAGCGCCGAACAGCACACCCGAAAGAATCGAACCGGCGCAGGAGTTGTGGAGCACGGTATCGAAGTCGGAGATCAGCGCCACAGTCTTGCAGATACCCGTCCGGGTCTGAAGCGCATTTTCGTTGCGCACATAGCCCATCTCCTGAACGATTTGCAGAATTCGTTCGCGGGTGTCCGGCCGGAGCGTCTGCGCGTTCGGGTGGTTGTTGAGCACCTGGGAAATCGCCGCCACGCTGACTCCGGCTTGTTTTGCAACTTTATTCAGTGTGATTCGCATGATCCATTATCCTAAAACGTTTTATCTGGTCGATACTATATTATAGGATATTTGAACTGAAAAGCAAGAGAGGCAGCGTGAAAAAAATGAACTAAATATTTTAGTATCCCTTTGCCGCCAGTACCTGCATGGTGTGTCTGGCGGCAGGCAATGGCTATTTCTACAATACTACCAGTTGTCGTTCCACTTGGCCGCGGTATCGGGGTCTGAATCGTGTTTCCAGGGCCGCCAGAAACTGGAGTATTTGGCATCGGAGCCGGGCTTCAAGTTATTGGGAATCTTCGGGCGGTCCACGGCTTCCACATGAAAGTCAAAGAAAAAGGCATTGCACTTGCCCGGTCTATTGACCAGTGTTCCCGTAGGTAAACTATCCTGTTCTCTGAATCCCGGATTGGAGTGAGGGAAGGCGACGGAATTGGTGGTGGTGGATATATCCTCCCAGGAGGAGTATGGTACCTGATATGTACTTTCCAGCAGATAAGAAGAACGGGACGGCCGGGCTACGGTACCGAGCTTATACACATTGTTGTACCACAAAACCTGATTCAAGCCCAGGCTGTAAACCGTGGTAGTGAGGCCAAGGGAGCTGAATTTCCTGCTTGGACAGGTCAGCGGATTGGTGGAAACGATGCCGCTGTAGGTCCGCCGGTAAGCGCCAATATAATAGGTGTCGGTGGTGGTGCCACTGGCCAAGGGTACATAACCGAGATAAGGCCAGATCGCGGCCCGGGAATCGACAGAATACCAGTCTTTGTTTGACTGGCTGTGCTGGATTCCGTTGCGGTAAGGTACGGCAAACTCCTGGTTGTCGTCCGAATAAAGTGCGAAGGCTTTGCTGAGCTGCCCGAAGTTGCCGGTACATTTGATGGTACGAGCCTTTTCGCGGGCGGAGTTCAGGGCCGGTAATAACATTGCCGCCAGGATGGCGATGATCGCGATCACGACCAGGAGTTCAATGAGGGTGAAATGTTTTCTCATGATATTTCTTGCTCCCTATATTATTGTTTTTCGGGTAAGTTGAACAGCTTGGGTTCCAAGCCGATGTTTTTTTGTCGACATTCCGGGTTGGCGGAGATGAAATCTTTGAAATCCAGCGGAGCATAACCCTGTTTGGTCTGCTTCAGCTCCAGCGGCAGTTGGTCTCTGTTCATTGCTCCCCATTTCTGGTCCGCATTGGTCAGGTCTTTGAAAGCGGCGATCTCGGGCAGCGCCGGAATTTCCGGATTGACAAAGATGGAGGAGTGGGGGCTGCCGGTGGCTTCCAGAAATTCCGGATAGGTGAAATCCACCGTTTTCGATTGGCCTTTTATCCGCCGGGCGCCGGTAATTTTGCGGACGCTTTCCGGCAGTCGCAGATAATAGCAGTTATTGGATTCGCGCAATGCTTCCAGATGCCAGCCTCCGATCAGGGGATTCCGGTATTTCATCGGAATCGTGTCAAAGAAAATATTGCGGGTGACGGTAAGCGTTTCTTCGGCATTGTTGAAGACATGCAGATGGTCGATTTGATTGAGATACCAGACATTGTTGCGGACAATCAGGTTTGGGCAGTGGTTGATGACCGCCCCGTGAAAGCCCCGGATGATAACACAGTTGGCCAGAGTCAGATCGGTCACCAGGTCCGCCCGGATGATACCGGGAGTATAGCCGAAACTGCGTCCGTCGTAAAAACAGCGTTGAATCAGGATGTGGCCTCCGCCCTCGATTTTGATGCCGCCGTCGCTGGTTCCGCGAATGTTCCGGATGTGGAAACCGTCGATGACGAGATGCGATTTATTGGCGATAACCATACCGCTGGAAATGATGCCTTTGCCGTCCAGAAAGACTTTTTCGCCCGGCGCGGCCTGCAATGTTACCGGTTTTCCGAGATCGCCGCCGGCACGGAAAAAGACCGACTCGGTGTAACTGCCGGCGTGAACGATGACGGTATCGCCGGCTTTAACTTGGTCAAGGGCATCCGAAATGGTTTGGTATTGGTGATCGCTGCCGACGTGATAGGTGGCCGGTTTCTGGTCGGCGGCTATGGTGGCGAACTCCTGTACCGGGGAAGTTACCATGGTGCGCTGGAGTTCACGGTCAGCTTTTTCCAGTTCGACATTGGCGTGATATTCGCGCGGCGGCATCCGGGAATTGATTTTGAAATAATATTTCTTACCGGGAGTCAGCCCGGTCAAAGTCACGGTATGATAGAATGATCCGGTAAAAGGTTGGCCTACCTTGTTGCGGCAGGATTTATCTTCACCCCAGGCCAATTCACTGGTCACGCTGCCGGTGTCGGTCCACCATTCGATATTGGCGGTGGTCGCGGTGGCGGAGCGGACGAAGGGGCCGGTCAACCGGACCGGTTGTGAATCCCGGACGAGCTGATAAGGGCCTAGCGGCAGGGCGTCGAAGCTGACGCCATTGTCCAGTGACACCGGGCCGGGAGCATTGCCGATTCCGGTATTGCTGTGGCGATATCCGGTTGCTTGCGCGAGGTCGGGATCGACCTTGAAATCGTTGTGCGTGAGCTGGAATTGTTTGCCCGTTACAGCCAGTTTCCCGGCAAAGCGACAACAAGTTATTTTGATATCGTCGCCTTTGGCCGTAACCGGGCCTTGAAAATTAATATCCCGGATGGTGAGGTTGTTGCCGGTGAACTCGCCGTCGGTGACAACCGCGCGCTCTCCGCGACCGCGGGTTTTGATCGTGACATCGGATGCGTTCAGGCGAACATTTGGATAGGTTCCCGGCAGGAGATAAACGGTGGAGCCCGGCTTCACCCGGTTCAGGGTGCGCCAGGCGGTTTTGAGCGAACGCCCGTCTTGGTTATCATCGCCATTGAGGGCGATAAAATAGACGTCTTTTTTGTCGATCAGTCCTTTTTCAATACCGCCAGCTCCGGCCTGGGGGCGGTAATCATGATTTTCCGGATCGGCAAAGAGCTGGTCCACCTGGCTTTTCAGGCGTTCCAGTTTCAATGAATCCGGGTCGGCGGAGTTGTAGGCGTTGCCCCTGAAATAAGCATTGTTGGCGGAATTGGCGGCGGCCATCCCGCGTTCGGCGAAGGTGTTTTTTACCCAACTGTTGCGATTGGTTCCTTTGATATAAATCATATCTTCGCCGAAGGAAATGCAGTTTTCGATCAGGCAGTTTTCCAGATTGCCGGCATAGAAACGAATGCCTTGCGGTTGACTGCCGGGGACATTGCTGTAAAATGAAAGACAGTTGCGGATGGTATTATTTTTGCAAGGCCCCCAGCCGATGATGTTTCCGCCGGAACTAGGCTGATGAGAACCGTTGGCGTAGGCGGTACAATTTTCGATAACCGAATTTTCGGATTGCCCGCTGCCGAGAATGATCCCGTTGCTATTCAGGAAGGCGGTGCAGTTGCGGATGATACTGTTACGGGGGGTCAGCAGGTAAATGCCATGCCGGGACTGGCTGAATGAGTTTTCCACTTTTTCATGAGAATAAAATCCGGTAGCGGAAATACCGTCCAGAAGAACATTAATCGCTCCCGTCATCAGGAAACCGTTGCCGTTGAGGACCGAGATGGTCAGTTCGTGTTTGGCTGGAGGCTCGCCGTCGCTGGTGGAAATATAGAGTTTCTTCCGGTCATGATCATAAAACCAGCGGCTTCGATAGAACTCAAGTTCGCGCATTGAACCCGCGGGCAGGTAAATTTTCAGCGTGTCGCGTTCATTGACCGCATTGACATTTTCCGTCCAGTCGAGTTCGTAAATAAACCGGAAACCGTCAACTTTGGTAAAACCGGAAACCGGTTTATCACCCCGAATCAGAACGGAGCCGGGGATTTCCGCCCTGACGACGGTCAGCCTGGCCGGATCGCCTTTGAATGAAAGCTCCACCGATTCGAAATATTCGCCGGGCCCGATGGTCAGAGTATCGCCGGGCTTCAGGGTACGTCCGCCTTTGGTTATGGTGCGGAACGGATTTTCACGGGAACCGGCGGCGCTGTCGCTTCCGACAGTACTGACGAAATATTCCGCGGCGGACAAATTCAGTGCCATAAAGAGATACATCAGCAAAAACCTGTACATAATAATACCCTTGATTAATTAGTTATACTCAATTAGTGTTAAAATTTAAAATTTGCGAGGGGCTTGAGCAGCGCTTTTTTCCGCTGCTCATTTGCCGGATGCCTGCATCGGGCTTCATTCGTATCGAAAAAAAATCACTGTTCAAATCCTCCTCGCCAATTTTAAATTTTAACACTAATTGAGTATAAAGAAACCGTCCGGCAGTTTTTCCAGTGGGCTGCCGGGAGCGGCCAGCAATTCAACTTCAGGAACCCAGCAGGTCATCACGCCGGGTTGGGAAACAGGCAAGTACGAGATAGAGGAAATGATTCCGTCATTCTGCGCGAAGCCTTCTTCCAGAATTTCGACTGTTTCAATATCACGTATCTGATAAACTTTATCTCCTTTTTTTACTTGGTCGTACAGGCTGAAAAAGTAACGGATATGTCCGGCATGTTCCGCGTGGAATCTGGTGCCGGAGGTGTTGTACGGTATTTTCCAGACCGGGCGATCCAGGATCACTTCGCCGGGCATCATGTTGGCTCCGATCATGATGTTGCGTATGCTTTGCCTGCCCTGTTCATATTCCGTTTCCTTCAAACCATGCTGACAGGAAAATTCAAGGCAAATTGCGTATTGATTGCGCTTCAATGACCCCTGCCAGGTCAGGTTGCCGCAATGATATGGGCCGGGGTTGGGATTGCACATTACCACGGCTTCGATACCGGCATAGCGCGCGATTGCGTTGTTCTTTTCAAATGTGTTGAAAACCAGCGGTTTTTGGGCCTGCAGGCAATGCATGTCGATGATGATGTTGGCCGGGATGCAAATTTCCTGCCACAGCCATTGCACGATGCGCCCGGCAATGCCGGGAGCCTCCGGGTTACCCCACAGCCGGTTCATATTGTATAGAGTGTCGCCGTTTTCACGTCCCAATCCCCACGGACAATAGTTGTGACGGAATATCGAATAATAGTAATCTTTGATTTTGCTCAGGTCTTCATTTTCCGGGTAAAATTCATAATCGATTTCCAATGCCAACGGATTTGCGCACGGACAGATATGCACGGTACCGGTGAACTCGCGCTGGCTCAACTCTTCGATCAACTCCGGCAGCAGGTTGGGACCGCTGTGTTCCATGCCGTGTTGGCCGGCGATAATGGTCAGTACCGGACCGGGAGCGGTTCCCTGTACGGTGAAATAGGTAACGGTGGTTTTACGGCCGTTGGCGGCGGTGAATTTTTTTTGGAATTTGCTTACTCTGCTCATAATCCCGCCAATTCCATGATTTGTTGATCCAAGATGTTTTTGTGGTATCCGGAGGCCTTGCGGTGTGCCATATTGATTTCGTATTCAAGATAATTTCCGAACTGTTCCTCGCTCATTTCACCGTCAAAAATCGACTGGGTAAATGACCCCAAACGGAGCAGAAACTCCTGTTCGCAGGTATTGTTCACCAGCATATTGGGGATTTCGTTGAGGAAGATATCGTCGCGATAGCGACGCGAATTGATCGAATCGACCGCCGCCGACTTCAATACCGGCAAACCTATTTTGCCTTTGCCGATAATCCGTTGTATCTCCGGGCCGAGCATATATTCCATCACTTGAATGGCTTCGTTGGGGGCTTGGGTGCGGTTGGAGAGCATCAGAAATTCTCCGGTAATCAAGTTCCAGGTTTTTTCGTTCTGCTGAAAAAACGGATACGTTATGATCTGGTAATTTCCCGGCTCATTGAGGTCTGCGAGCCCCTGGCGACAGGACCAGATCAGAAGTTGTTCCTGCAGTGGGCCTCGCGTGTGGTTGGCAAGCAATAACGACCATGCCTGATGGAGCCTTTTTCTCAGTTTTTTCGGATCGACTTCACTCAGACTGCCGTTGGCGGTATCGGAGAAAATCATACAACGGAGTAAGTTGGAGACTTCGCGCTTGCCGCATAACCGGATATTGTTCTGCCGGGCATACTCATGGAGTTCCAGCAATAAATCCCAAGTCAGGTTATAAGGATCGATCGGCTTCCCGAATCCTTCAAGCTTTTTCCGGTCCAGCAGAAACACCGACGGCGAGAAAAAAATCGGCAGGGCATAGTGAAAATTATTGATCCGGTGCGCCTCAAACGGTTCGCGGAAATATTCCTCACCCTGATATTTCGCCACGACTTCCAGGGGAAGCGGCAGCACGTAATCACTGAAGGGAATGCCGATTGTTGCGACCGAACGGACCAAATCACAATCAAACCCATCGTCGGATGACTCAAAACCCGATACAAATTCAACATCGAAATCCCTGAAATGGTCTTTGACGGTATTTTGAATTTCTTGAGTGATTGAAGCCAGAAAATGTTCTTCGTTCCACGCAACCCGCACTTTTTTTCGTTCTTCACGATGGACGAAGGTTCCGACGTAGGGAACTTTCTTAATAATTCCGCGTGTCAACAGGATATCCAATGCTTTACGGACCGTGGCGGTGGCGGTGTCGAAACGCTGTGCCAATTCCTGTTCGGAGGGCAGGCGGTCGGTATATTCCCCACGGTCGATCATATGTTGCAGTTCTTCGGCGATCTCGTCAAATTTACGTTTCATAATAATTGCTTCCATGTACTTCAAGTAATCTACGTTAGTATAATGCCAGATTGCAATTCTGTCAATAGCCCCCTTGGGAAAAATTGGAGAATTTTTGGAGAATTGGGAGAAACTTCAATAAATATTCGGCGCAGCCGGAAGTAAGCGTAAGCGCAAACGCCGCAGGCCCTTCATTCACCAATTCACCAATTCACCAATTCAATAATTCAATTAGCTTTGGCGTCGATTTTGAATTGCATCAGGAGGATCAGCACGGCTCCGGTCAGGACCCAGTAGGGGAGGCATTCGAAGGTTGTGCGCGAGGCGATGTAGCCCAGGGCCGCCGGCATTCCGGCCATGCCCAGCATGGCGGCTCCGCCTTGATAGCCGGTCAGAGTGGCCGCGGTAATGTCGTCGAAGCGCCGCGGCGCCTCGTGCATCATGCACGGATAGATGGAGGCCAGCGAAAAGCCGATCAGCATCAGGGCAAGCAGCGGCAGGTAGCCACCGAAGGGCAGGGCCATCAGGGCGCTGCCGATAATCGCGCCGGCGGCGCTGGCCCGGATCAGAAGCCGGTTGCCGAGGCGGTTGGCAAAAATCCCGATCAGGAAACGTCCCGCCGTCAACCCGCCCCAGTAGCAGGCGATCCAGAACCCGGCTTTCTCAGGGGAGATGCCGCGACAGGTGGTCAGGAAGACATAGCCCCAGAGGCCGGGCGATACTTCAATGGCGGTGTAGATGAAAAAAGTCAGGGTACAAAGCCAGAAGCGGATATCGCGGTTGACTTTGCCGGTGGGATTTTCGGTGGTGCTTTCGATACTGCCTTTGGTTTTATCCCAGAGGCCGAGAGAAAAGAAGAACACGGTCGCCAGCGTCAGTTGAACAATGGCGACCGTGGTATAGGCCCAGCGCCATGACGAGCCGAAATTGATGACGGAAGCGGCGATTATCGGTCCGATGGTGGCCCCGATGCCCCAACAGCAATGCAGCCAGCTCATGACCCGGCTGGAATAATGTTTGGCGACATAGAAATTCATGCCGGTGTCCACCGCTCCCTGGCCGAAGCCCAACGGAATGGTCAGGAGCAAGAGCACCCAGAAAAAAGGCGACAATGCGTAACCGAGCAGGGATAGTCCGGTGATGTAACCGCAAATCATCAGAAGCTTACCGGTCCCGAGGAAGCGGAGGATCGCGCCGCTGGCGAAGCTGGAGGCCGCCGAGCAAAGTGTCAGCAGCATGGTAATGAATCCGGCATAAGCCAATGGCTGGGCAAAATCCCGGTGCATTTTGTCCCAGGCCACCCCGAGAATGGTGTCGGGCAGGCCTAAGCTGATGAAGCCAGTGTAGATAATGATGAGCAGGATGACTCCGCGCCGGGCCGGAGAGATATTCTTGAAAAAGTCGAAATTCATAATTTCACCGATACTAAGAGCTTATCAGCTAATAAGAGAAAATGCCTGATTTGCGGCGAAGCGTCATTCATTCGTCCGAAAAAATCGTAAATATCCCGGTATTCCCGACTTTTTCGTACTTCATGACTAACATTTCGGCGCTGCATCATTCTATTTCCTTTATTAGTTGATAAGTTCTAAAAGTTGGTAATATACCGTGAAGCAGTATCATATTCCATAGGCGGTGAAAAAATATTGGCGGAATTTCTTCCGGATTGTTGAATATTTGATCATGAAAACTATATTACGCGATATTATTAAAATAAGAGAATATTTTTGAATGGCTAGAAGCAAGAAGACAAATCATCACATTCCGGTGCGTTGCCGGGCCATGATTCCTTTGAATACCGCGAAGATTAAAGACAGTCTGTTGAAGGCTTATCTGCGGAAGAAGAAATCGCTGGAAAAACTGGAAGGCCAGATACAGCAATACAACGAATGTGATATCGAGGAATATCAGAAATATCTGGCTCGGAGGTTCGGGCCGGAAATGACCCGGGAGCGTGAACTCCAGGCGAAACTCAATCTGATTGACGGAAGAATCAATCTGCTGTTGTTCATGTCCTCGGAAAAAGGAATGTCGTGTGCCCGCTATTGTTATTATCTGAACGGTAAGGTCACGGAGGAGTTTGATTTCTGGGCCGTGCTCGATCGTGATTATCAGGAATTCTCCGAAGAAATGCGTCGCCGGGAAGAAGA
Source organism: Victivallaceae bacterium (assembly GCA_031548025.1). GTDB lineage: Bacteria > Verrucomicrobiota > Lentisphaeria > Victivallales > Victivallaceae > UBA5239. The sequence goes on from JAVBRM010000151.1 coordinate 14,290, forward strand.
ATATCGAAGGTTCGCCGAGGAAATGGGCGAAGGTGATGACGATGAAGATGACGAATTGAAAGATATACTCGATGAGATGTTCGGAGAAGATGACGACGATGAAGAATTGAGAGAAATTTTCGATGAGATGTTCGGAGGTGACGATGACTATGATGACGACGATGACTATGATGACGAATGGGGGGGATCTATTTTCGGGGAAGAAAAAAAGGTCGAAACCGGAACGGACAATGAACTGAAAAGGCTCTATCGCGAACTCTGCCTGCGTTATCATCCGGATCGCGTCGGCGAGCACGATCTCAAGCATAAGCGGCTCTGGAATAGCATTCAGGAGGCCTATCGCGATAATAACCTTGAACATCTTCGCATGATTCATATCGGCATTGAAATCGAGCTGAATCCGAAGAATCTCCGGTTCAGCTGCGGCGACCTTGCCGATATGATCAATGAACTGGAATACGGCTCCCGGATGCTGAACCGGGAAATCCGGCAAATCAAAAAATCACCGGCCTGGAACTTTACCGGCTTGTCCGACAGGAAACGTCAGGAATTGCTGAAGCGGATTCAAAAGGATTATCAAACTCAGTTTCTCCAGATGGAAAGATATCTGGCAGAGCGCGAATATGAAATAAATCATGTTCGTACTCAGTACAAACCCAAGCCTAAGAAAGCAAAGGCCAAGCAGCACAAACAAGCCCCGAAAGTGAATAAAAACCAAGGCGAATTTTATTTCGATTGATTCCTCTTTTGTCTGCCTGATTCCGCTTGCAAGTCTTATGTCTGGATGCTATTTTATACCGAATTGCATTCATAAAGCTTGTAATTGCCTTGATCTTGTGGGCATGAATTTGGCTTGACTCGCAGTCGCTAATTCATTAGCGACAAGCTCATCAAGCCCAATTTCTGCTCCACAATCCCATCGGCAGTTACTAACCTTTAGAATACAACTCGGTATTACACTATGCGCAAAGAATTGGAAAAAAACAGTTGAGGGAGTTGGAAATTGCGGGGCTACCGTGAATTTTTTATTGGATTTGCGCGGAACATAATGAGTTGTGTGACGAATAAATCTCCAAAGCGCCGGGAAGAAGATTATTCAGCACTTTTCGACTCTCTGACGGCTTTGCAAAATGAGCAGGGAAATATTTTCTACCGCTTCTGCGGAACAATAAACGAGATCAGAAAACTTTGCCGGGATTATCCGGCGGCTGATGAATTTTATTTTGAACTGATTGCCGGCGGCGGCTTTGCGATATTCGATGGCGCTTTGCGTTTTTTCTCCATCAGCATGGAGCCGGAGGCCCGTAATGTCATCATATGGAATAAAGACGAAACCTGGAAACATGCATACCGGAAATATGCATATGTCGCGGAATCTTTCTGGTGTTTTGGCGAAGATGTCTTCGGCAATCAATACTGTTTCAAGGATAGCGGGGTTTATCTATTTGATAGCGATACTGCCGAATTCAAATATTTGGCTGCGACATTTACTGAATGGTTGAAACTGGTATTCAAGCGTCCCGCGTTATACAGCGGCCAGGCGGTGGCGGCAAGTTGGAATGTACGTCACGGACAGGACAATCCTTTGACTCCGGACCGGATTCTCGTGATGATCGTTCCGTTTGCCAGCGGCGGCATGTATGAACTGAAAAATCTTTTCCCGATGGAAGCCGTCAAAAGCATGGTTGGGAAAAGCGATCTGGCTCGCTCTCACTATTATGATTTCGGTCGTTATGCGTTTGCTCATTGTGAGGAGAGACCGAATGACTTTGTTCATATCGCCAAATATGATTCTCTGGATGAGGCTGTGGCGGAACGACTTCATTGGGCACGTAGGAGTTATCAATTTCCACGCCTTTATTCACTTGCATACCATACCGAGCTGGCGGCAAATTTATATTGTTTGGAAAGGCTTTTATCATGCTGCTACCATGATTACCCATATGACTTTTTTCATTCTTTCCTTGCTGAGAAAAATGATGATTCGGAAATTCTTTCCAAGATCAATGAAGGATATTTCCGCCAGATTGAAAAATATTTTGTTGCCCGTCCGGTGCTGAATATTCCCAAACCGGAGATGGCTTCGATTATTCTAAACGCTTTAAATGAAGTTTTGGATTTTCCAGAAAAATACAATTTTACGCCTTGGGAGTTTCACTGGTTCTGTAACCGGATGATCGATGTTTGGGACGGCTTCCTGGACAACTTTCCGGAGCTGGGCGATATCGGCATGAATTATGTTTTTCTGCCAATGTCAAACAGCAGAATCGTCGATTTCGGTATTGGATTCAGGCATGGCGATAAGGATTTTCCTGTAACTCCGATTGTTGACCTGGCAAGAAAGCTCATTACGGAAATCACCGCCTATTATCAGTGGCGCAATACTCTTACCTTCACTCTGCGCATCGAAGGAGTATGGCGCGCCCAAACCAGAGAGAAGGGCTATAAGGACATGGTTCTGATCATGAGAAAAAACGGTATGATCCAAGTCCAACCGGATATAATTGTAGAGTATAGATCATATCTGTTCACTGATGCCACAACGATTCACAGCAATTACGCCGTTTATGATGGCGGCGAAGCGCCATCCTTCGGTTCTGACGGCGCTCCGTTGGTCTTCAAGTACCGGGAGAATAAACTGGAACTGACCGACTATCTGGGCCGCGAGGTTACTTTCCTTCCGGAAAAATAATACTCAGTTATGGAGTTAATTTTTGTCGATTTGTCGTTTGATGTAAGAAAGTCCAGGGGGATCGTCTTGACTGAAAAACAAGTATATGGTATTATTTTTTATAGATACACCACATCTTCGTACCGGATAGTCCGGAATTGCAATAACTTGTGGCTTTGACCAAGTTTGGCCGCCGTCATGGCTTGCAAGGTAATTTTGCCGCTCGTATCCATCCCGTTTGGTGCCTCCCCAGAATACTACGACGGTATCGCCTTCAACCGCAATATCCGGAAAATTGGCAAATTTCCAGCCGGAAGATAAATATTTAACTTCAGAAAATTGCCCTGTTTTTAGATCGTATCGACAGTAATAAGTTTCATTTTCAGGGAGATTTCCTACTGCATCACTGGTCATTATCAGGTATGATTCAGGGTTACGTATACGATCGGAGAAAATAAAATGGATTTTATCGGAAGCCTGAACCATTTTCAGGAATTTATTTTGCGAAACGGGGAACATTTTAATCGGCATTTTTTGGGTAGAATTCTCCAGGTTTAATTCCGTCCATAACCTTACTTTATTAGTCATGGATATAACAAAGAGTTTTCTCTCGGCAAAAAATAATTTGCAGTCCCAACCTGTTCCGGATATTATCGGAAAATGAGTTACTTTATATTCTCCGGTAAATATATCAATAACAATTTTCCCGACTTGAACTGGAAATCCGGAAAAGCCAAATATTACAGACAATTCTTTTTCATTGATAATCTCGTGATGGTGAAGTTCGATCTCTGAGATACAGCGCCCGGGGATAAGAATAGGAGGGCATATTTGATTAAGGGCAAGTTCGTGTTGGAAAAGTTTCTGAAAAACAAGATCCCCGTAATTGGTCTTGGCAATATAATATGCGGATAAGATTATCCTTCCCGCTCGATGAGATTCGAAAACAAAGAGATTGTCTTTGGTTAAATTTGACAATGAAACCGGCTGGGCTGTGTCATTTCGTGTCGGCAGCTTCCATTCTTCAGTATCAAAATCAAAACAGCCACCGGCCTCGATAAAGTATTTTCCGTATACTCCATGAAGTTTTGTGTATGGATGGGAATCATAAATATCGTGTTCTTTTCCGGGTAGATGTTTTGAGTTAGTCCAGCTTTCATCTAGCAATGCAGTCCCCCAATATTGAGGTTCTATCCACTGTAACCCCAATGTTATTGAAAACATGATCAGAAATGAAATTATCTTAGTTTTACGAACAAAGCGTCCCAGGCAAAATCCGGACATACCATAGAAAAAGTACTCGACAATTGAATGAAAGGACCGTTTTTCGAGAAATATACTTTTTTTGAAAATGAACATCGTTATCAAGATAATAACCGCGGCAGATACGATATGCAAGATCAATGACCTGTTCGATGATTGCCGCAAGGAAGATCCGGTTAGCATTCCAATCATCAATAGCAGAATGCCGGTGCCGAAACCATTTGAAATATAATTGAATGCCACGCAAACAAGCAGAAGCAAAATCAACCAAATTCCCGGCCGCGTCATGTTTTTTTTATCTGTTTCTTCTGGATGATTCATAAAAATTATCTACTAGAAGAATGATAAATCAGTTTTTCTTGATGTTGCTTTTGGCGGTGACGTTGGTGGCTTTCAGGGCCCATAGGGCGGTGGCTTTCATCATTTTTTCCGGGAAGTCGAATTCGCCTTCGGCTCCGAGATGATGCATCAGGATACTCAGGGCGCGGCATTTTTCGGCGGGGTCGGTGAGTTCCGACATTGTGCCTTGGACGATGACGCCGGCGTATTTACAGGTGGAGTGGCAGACCGGGGCGTTGCTGACGATGACGTCGGCGGTGCCGGTAATAGCCGCTTCCACTCGCGGGTCATGCCGCCAGGCTTCCGCTTTTCGGCCGGAGGGGGCACCGTGGAAATATAAGTACAGTTGGTCGCCGTCGTATTCGAAACCGAAGTTCATCGGCACGATTGCGGGGGCGTCGTCGCAGATAAATGAGATATAGGCGGTATGGGCGTTTCGCAGAATTGTGGCAATGTCTTCAGATGAGTTGAGTTGACGTTCGGAGCGGCGCATGGAATTGTTCATGATCATTTCCCTTTTTGACTATAACATGCCATGTCTTGGGCGAATTTCAAGTGGCGGCATGATGAAAAGAGATGTACAACACTTGTTTTGAAAATATTGAAAAAATAACTAGAAGGCTATTGACAAACAGCATGGTTTGAATTATAATTTAATAAAGAACAGTTGTGCAACACATGGAATTAGGGTTTATGAATATAAAAATTACTGCCAAAGATAAAATCAAGGAATTCATGCGGGCTGAGGCGATTAAGCCGGAGTCGGCATTCAAAATGCCGACGATGCGGGAATTGACTAAGCGTTTCGAAGTGTCGCTGGTAACGGTGACCCGCGCGGTGAAGGAGCTTGAAGCGGAAAAAGTGATTGTCTGCCGTCACGGTTCGGGAATTGTAGCGGCGCGCGGCGCTTGCGCCGAAATCAGCGTGCCGCATCAGGAGGTTCACGGGGAAAACGGTTCGGTGGTGTTGGCGGTGGTCGATTATCCCAGCGATGCCATCTGGAATCGCGAGTATATAACCGGGCAGTATGCCCGGCAGAAGGGGTACCGGGTGATCAATTGCAAGATTCATCAGGACAGTACCGCCGCCGAAGTGATTGACGTCGTCGCCCGGCAGAAGGACTGCAAGGGATTGCTGCTGATGATAGGCGGCCAGAAGCTGAGTAGGATCGAGTTGGAAGCGTATGGCAAGTTGAAGATTCCGGTGGTGCTGATCAACAGTCTGTATGATTATGAACAACTTCCCGCCAATGTTTTTCTGGTCCTGGCCAATGCGGGGGCCGCGGGGGAACTGGTGGCCGGATACTTATATGAAAAGGGGCACCGCCGGATTGGTTTGATCCGTAATGAGGCGGCGACTGATTACAGTGAAGCTTATGTGCAAAGTGCCGGACGGCTGCTCAAACAGTCCAAAGCGCAATTGCATTATTTCCCGTCGATTATTCGGGATTGGAGCAATTCCGCCGAGGAGGCGCGGCGGATCACGGGTGAGAATATCCGGAAAATCCGGGAATTACAGATTACTGCGCTGATTTATCTTTCCTGTTTCGGCGCATTTGCTTCGTTGCCGGTGTTGAAGAAAGCTGGGTTCCGGCTGCCGGAGGATATCAGCATTATCGGCAGTACCGACAGTTGGTACTGCCAATATGCCGATCCGGCGATTACCGCCACAGCGGCGGATTATCAGCATATGTGTCTGGAGGCTGTGGATATCATTGCCGAACCGGAAAAGCGGCATCCCAATAAAATCATGGTCGGCGAATTGTTGACTGAAAGAAAAAGTGTTTATAATTTAAAGGAGCAACAATGGAAATCTTGATCGAATATGTCTTCAACGATGGCCGACGGCAAAGCGAAAAAATTGTTATCGGCGATAGATTGTGTCTGGCGCGGAACGCGGTGCCGGCCGGAGTGAATTTCATTGAGGTCAGGATGGCGGATTTTACCGCCGGGGCAGGGGAAGACGGCTATTTGTTGGTTCAGAATGCCCGCGATCGAGGAAGAACCAGCGTCAACGACAGCAGCGCGCTGATCATGTTCAAAGATCGCCCGGATATGGAATTTGAGTTCGCGGAAAATACCATGCCGGTGTTTGCGGTCAAGAAAGGGGGCAGGGCCATTCTGGCGGTGGTGGCCGGGATGGCTCAAGAATATGCTCTGGTGGCCGGAGTGGAGAATGAGCACTATTATCTGTATCCCAGGTTTGAGCTGAATGGCAGGGCGCCTTACGAGGATATCGAGATCCGGTTTTTCCGGCTCGAAGGTTTGGAGGCCGATTATTCGGGAATGGCGCGGTGTTACCGCCGCTATCAGTTGGAGCGCGGGGCGTGTCTGCCCCTGCGTGAACGCGCCAAGTCCTATCCGGTGCTGGCGGAGGCCGCCCGAGGGCCGGAAATCCGGGTGCGGATGGGCTGGAAGCCGGTACCGCCGCCGGTGTTGGAACAGACCGAGGAAAACGAACCGCCGATGCATGCCGCAATTACTTTCGAGCGTGGTATGGATATCGTCAACGAGTTCCGGCGTTACGGCATCGAACATGCGGAGTTTTGCCTGGTCGGTTGGAACAAGTCCGGGCATGACGGGCGGTTCCCGGATATCTTTCCGGTAGAACCGTTATTGGGCGGCGAGGAAAAATTGAAAGAGCTGATCCGGCATGCCCGGGCGAATGGATATCTGATTTGTGGTCATACCAATTTGTTGGATTCTTACACCGTTGCCAAGCGTTGGAAATGGGAAAATATGTTGAGAGATGAATCTGGCGAGTTACACAAGGGGGGCCGTTGGGGAGGGGGGCAATCTTACTATCTGTGTCCGCAAATGGCACATCAACAATACGCCGGAGAGGATTTCGAACAAATGGCGGAACTGGGATTTCACGGAACCCATTATCTCGACGTCATGAGTATTGTCCGTCCTGACGCCTGTTATGATCCGAATCATCCGCTGAACCGGCGCGAGGCGGGGGAATGGCGGAGCCGGACCTTGGCGCTGGCGCGGGAAAAGATCGGTGCGAGCGGTTCGGAAGGGGGCTGGGATTTCTGCTGCGGCAGCCTGGATTATGTAATGTACAGTATTTTCAACCCCAATCATGAGCTGCCGGCCATCTGCGACAAGACTATTCCGTTCTGGCACCTGGTCTATCACGGTATCATGCTTTATAACACCTCTTGCGCCACGGTCAACAGTTCCATCAATCCCGACCGTAGAGCCAGGCTGAAAAATCTGGAGTACGGCGGCCGTCCGCTCTCATATTTCTATGCCAAATTTCTTAGCAGCGGGCGTAACTGGATGGGGGAATTCGACTGTTCATGCGCCACCGACGCCGAGCTGTTGAACTGCGTGGCGAAAATCAAGGAAGAATATGACGAATACCGGAAAGTGTGCCATCTTCAGTTCGAGTTCATGGAATCTCATGAGGAGATCATGAAGGACGTGGTCAAGGTAAGTTATGCCAACGGCGAAACCCTCATTTTCAATTATTCAAGCGAAACGGTCCGGTACGCGGGCCTTGAAATTCCCGTTTTAGGTTTTAAAATCGTTCCGAGTAAACAGAATATCAATTATCAAGGAGGCAGAACTCATGTGGTGGCGGCATCATAAATCTTTGGAGATTCGAAAATTTACACTTATTGAGCTCTTGGTTGTAATTGCGATCATTGCCATATTGGCGGCTTTATTGCTGCCGGCTCTGAATAAAGCGCGAATGCGCGGCATGGCAATCCGTTGTGTCAACAACCAGAAACAAATGCTGCAGGGCGTCAATTTTTATGCGGAGGAATATTTACAGTTTTTTCCGAGCGCCGGGAAATATTCTTTGCGGGGCGCCAATACGACTTGGGCATTTACGGTTCTTACCGGTTATACCCATACTTTGGGGAAAGTCGCGAATTGGACTCCGTATGTGACCATACCAGGGGCGGTATGCCCGGCAGCCTGGAAAGGTTTTGAAGATGCGGCGTCCAATCCCGGGTACCGGACTTACGGTTGGATAAATATGGTAGCCGGTTCAACTTCCACGCAATTGCTTGGAGATAAATACATCGTGTCATCTTCATCCGGTCCCCGGGCGTCCTATGACGATGTGTATATAAGCTTCAAGGGGATGAAAAAGCCCAGCGGTACCGTTCTGGTGGCCGATGCGGCGAACTCCGGTGGGGCTTACCTGTATCTGTATCCGGATCATTCGACTTCCGGGGCTCAGCCTTGGCTGATTCATCAGGGAATTTGCAATGCCGGATTCGGTGACGGTCATGTCAGTGGCATGGGTAAAGAAGACCTGAAGAAATGCGATATGCGTTTTGCCGGGGTACGTAACCAATACTGCGTTCTGGTTAATTAATGAGGATGATTATGAGAATTATTGGACTTTTGATGATTCTGGCTGCTTCTGTATGCGGCCAGGAAGTCGGGATTTTCGGGGAATTGTTCAGTTGTACTTTCGAAAAAGATATGGTGGTGGTTGCCGGGGAAGACCATAAAGCGATATTCGGTATTGGAAATGTGTATGTTTTTCATTCCGGCTTCAAGGCGGAGCCGGTGAAAGCGGAGAAGATCGATGAGCGTTCGATGCGAATATTTTACCAGGTGGATGGCGGCAAAAACGAAGTCACGAGCGTTTGCAGTATCGACGGCAATAAAATCAAGATGGATTACAGCTTGCGGATAGCGCCGGATCGGCAGAAGGGTGTTGCAGGAATGAGTCAGAGTTTTCGTGCTTACGACCGCACTGCGATTGACGGAGTTTACAAACGGGGTAAATGGACCCGCGCGGAACATAACGGTGTGCCGTATGAAAAAAGAGCGGTTTATATGAAAAGTATCATCAGCGGGAAATTGGGTTTCTATATGCCGGTAACGGGAAACCATTACTACAGTGCAGGGGGGCGTTGCGCCATGCCGATTCGCGAGCGGAACGGTGATGTCTGGCGGGAAACATTGGAGATCAGCGCGTTCAGCGGTCTCAAGAAATTTGAAGCGGCGGCCAGGTTGGACGGAGAAGGGGCGGCATTGGATCTGTCGACCGCGAAAAGGTTCAATATATTTGAAACAGGCGCCCCGGAATTCAAGCTCAAGGTTTCCGGCTGCGGCAATGAGATCGATGCGGCGCGCCTGAATGTCGTCGCCTATGATTATGACGGGAAGAAAGTCGTGAGCGAGCAGAAGGAACTTTCGTTCAAGGCGGGCGAACTCAAGGAATTCAGCTACAAGCTGCCGGATGCCGGGCGTAATCTGTATTTTGTCGAAGCGGCTTTGAAAGTCGGAAGGGATGAGTATTTCACCCGGACCAATGTGGCGGTCCTGCCGCCGTATCAGTACACCCATGCGGAAAAAAGCCGTTTGGGCCTTTGCGGAAACATCAAGATTTACGACGATCCCGAGTTGGCGAAACTGTTAAACCGTATCGGAGTCCGCTATTGCCGCAGCGGCGACAATTCAAAAACCGCGCCGCTGGGGATTGTCAGTTATCAGCATCGCAGCGTCAAGCCGTCGCCGTATGATCCGGGCAAGGATTACAAAACGCTCGTTCGTTTCGTCGATGAGCTCGAGAAAAATCAGAGCCCGTGGTTTGAGTTTTGCAACGAGTGGTCCGGAGCCGGTACCGCCCGCCGCAACAAAGAGGAAAAACGTCTGTTCGCCGATTATTATCTGCAATGGTTGAAAGCGCTGCGGGCGGAAATCGAAAAGCGCGGGCTCAAAGTCAAAATCATGTCGGTGGCGATCGGCGGAGCCGGGGCCGACACGCTGTTTGTGGATTATCTGCATGACAACGGAGCTTGGGATTTGCTGGATGGCATAGCGTTTCACCCGGGACGCGGCAACAACGTGCCGGATATGACCGGCAGCGGTTGGCGTTACCTCGGCAGTGTGCAGAATATGCGGGCCAAGTTGAAGGAATATGGCGGTAAGCCGCTGTTCCTGACGGAAGTCTATGCCGCGACTAAGCCTAATAACTGGTGGGGCGATTCGTATCGTCATGCCGGTGAAAATGTCTTGCTGAGCCTGGCGCTGGCTTATGCCGAAGATGTCGACGTGGCGTTTATGTTCAAGTGGAATGAGGGCGTCACATACGACGTCGACGGGGTCAACGAAGATGACCGCGAGTGGAATTTCGGCATCATGATGCGCGATGGTTCGCCCAAGCCCTCCATGATGGGATACGCCGCGGCGGCGGAAGTCTTGGACGGGGCAGAATTCAAGCGTTACATAAAAATCGACGGCACCAAAATCAACGGCATGGAGTTCAACACCCCGCACGGAAAAATGGCGATACTGTATGACCGCGCCGACGGTTACTGGTATGAAAAGAAGAGCGATACTTTCGCTCACAAGGAAGCATGGATCGACCCGTGGAAATCCCACAAGGAATATGAATTCAAAAGCAATGCCCGGGAAGTTCGCGTAGTCGATCATATCGGGCGGAGCCGGACTTTGCCGGTCGATAACGGCAAAATCAAGCTAAAACTGAGCGGCGAGCCGCTGATAATTTATGGATTGGAGATTTGAGGATGAAGTTGAAAATTTTCCTGATCATGGCCTGTTGGCTTGGAGTTCAAATCATGGCGGATGAACCGGGGATAGTGCGATACACGGATACGGAACTGGTGTTTTTCGATCAATTGACACTGGAAAATCTGGTCACGCACGGCAAAAATGAACCTTTTGCCACCATGGTCGGTGTGCGCAAGGAGGCGGACGGTTCTTTGCTGATCGATTATCAGCTTGAAAGCGGCGCGGCGGCCCGAAAGGTCAAGGATATTTCCGCTGTCGGAAGAATGACGAAAAACGGAATGAAGATAATTTATTCCGTCAAAGGGAATCCCGGCAATATCATGCAGCAGATCGTGCTGGGGCAGGGCGTCCGCCGGGAAGCGGGAAAGAAACTGCCGTTCGCACGGTTGTATTCCGATTATATTCCCACCCGCCAGGATGAGCGGGATATCGCGGTGAGAATTTTCCGGCGCGACGGCGGGCGGGAGTTCGCCATGATCGTCAACGGTACCGAACGCTGGGGAACCGATTCACTGGAGCACTTGCGCTTTGTTCGGCAGCCGGACGGCGTCTATCAGGCGGAGCTGGAAATTACCGCGTTGATTCCGTATGAGAACTCCCGGGAACCGCTGGCGTACGCCAATCATTACTCCATGGAGCTCGCCGGAGATCTGAAACAAAGTGACGGATTTTTTCCGTTGGGGGTCCTGGGCGAAAAGTTCGAAAACGGATTTACTCCGTTTATCGGCGGAAATTACGAGGTAAAAGGCGGTTCGCCGGATTTCAATATGCCGCTGAATCGTCAGGGGGTATACGGCATATCGATCTGGGGAGCGATTCGCAATCAGGCCAACAAAAAGGTCAAGCACACGATGGATGACCGGGGCGTCGAGCAGCGCCAGGTTTGCCTGTTCGACCGGGAGTCCCGGGAGATTATTTTCGACTATGCCCGCAAAAGTGTAGCTAAAGCATTGGAACAGGACGGCGACAAAATTTTCAAGTGGGAAATCGACAACGAATATATTCCGCCGCTGGATTATTCCCCGGACGCGGTAGCCGCGTTCCACGTCTGGTTGGAGAAAAGCTACAAAGGCGACCTTGCCGGGATGAACAAAGCGTGGCGCACCGAGTACAAGGCATTCAATGAAGCAATTCCTCCGAAACTGGATGAAGTCACACAGAAACCGGCGGCGTTCATGGATTGGTCGCGTTTCCAGCAGGAAACCTTCGCGGAGTTTCTGGGGGAATACTATTCGGTGATTTACCATGCCGACCCCTTGCGCCGGGGAGTCAACGGCAAGGACACCCAGAGTTCACTGGAGATGCAGCGGATTGCACGGACCAGGCGCTCCAATCATGAGCTTATTGGCCAGGCGGTGGCGCCGTATACCGGCGGCGTTCGGGGCATGGACCATTACGGGCACGGCGACCGCAATGCTTATGAGCTCAATTATTATTACAATACCATCGTCCCCATCGGAAATCAGCCGGGCAAGCGGCGTGGAATGTTATATGGGGAAAACAACAACCACAACGGACCGGGTTGGCAGTTCGCCCAGACGGTCTGGCGAACGATTCCGAACGGATTTCGCGGCGGTCATTTTTTCTGCAACGGTTGGTTCGGCTGCTGGGGTGATTGGTCGAGTTTCGGCTTTACCTATCCGGACGGAACCCGGCGGGATAAATTCTACTATCTGCCGCGTTTTTATTCGATGATTCACCGGGCTGAAAAATTCTTTACCCAGTGCGCCATTCCGGCGGAAACTCAGAAGGTCGCGATTTTGCTGGCTCAGCGCGATATTCCTTTCGGCGTGGACGACAATATCACGCCGTGGGGATTTCCGATCAACAGCCGGTTGCGGGTTTATTCGCATTTGAGGAATGCCGGTTATTGGGTTCAGGTGATTACTTATGACAAGCTCAAGCCGGAGTATATGAAGGATATCAAGGGCCTGTTTCTGGTCAGCGCCGAACATATGAACGCGGAAGAAATAGCGCGAATTCGGGAATATGTCAAAGGCGGCGGCAGGCTTTTTGCCGACACCCGGGCGGGATTTTTCGATGAACATCACCGGGAGCACGAAATTGGTCTGTCCGATGTGTTGGGGATTCGCTTCAAGGGATTATTCGAATCGCATGACGTGGTGGTGGACCCCGGCGACGTCTGGTTCGGCTCTCCGTACGGAAACTTGGTCCGGGCCGACGGCCGGGTGAAATTTGCCTTGGATGGCGCGAAGATCGTCAACGATTACCATGCTTTCGTCACCAGCAACAAAGCCGGGATTCTCACGCGCAATAAATATGGTAAGGGCGAGGCTTACTGGATTAATACTCAAATGGGAACCGTCCGCTCGGAGAGCGCGCTTGGCGAAGCCCCGGCTTCCGGATGGTTCCGCACGTTACTGGAAAACGCCGGTGTTGAGCCTTCGTACAGCCTGATCCCGGAGAGCGGCGAACGGCTTCGGGTGGAGGTGCCGGTTTATGATGAAAAAGGGAATTGCTATCTGGCGGTGACCGGCACGACTTATCAGGAGATTCAACCGGCACTGTTGAAGTTGAAACTGCCGCGGAAATGCGATTTCAAATACGCTTTTATCAGCACCGCGGAGGAATACGGCATTCACGAATTGCCGTTCAAACGGAATGAGGACGGCACGGTGGAATTTCCGCTGCCGGCCCTGAAATCGGCGGCTTCGCTTTATCTTTTCCGAGATCATGCGCCGTTGATGGGGATGCGGGTCACCGGTTCTTTCGACACCGTCAAGGTCGATCCGGCGACTCCGGAATTCAAATCCGGCGACGAATTCAAGGTCGTGGTCCAAATCGCCAATCCCAGCGACAAGGCGTTGAAACCGGGGCAAATTGTCCTGCGGGCGTTGACCGACTGGCAGGTTTCCGCGCCTTGCCCGACCGGCGAGGTCAAGCCCGGAGCGATTGGCGAATATCAGTTTACCGTGAAAATTCCGCAGGAAAGCAAAGCGCTGATCCCGAATTTCGTTTATCCGCTGATCGCTGAATATGAGGTGGAGGGGAAACGCCAGGCGCTTGTCCACAGTGTGGTTTCCGTGAAAATGGATCTGGCCGGAAAAGAGTTGCTGCTGTCGGATAACTGGAGCGCGGAAAACTATCCGTGGGCCATCTGGACCGGTGTGGATTACCGTTATTTGACCGTACCGCCGGAGGGGAGCGAGATCAAAGACAATACCGGTTTCAGCTACGGCGATGCGACTGTTATCGGGGCTCTGCTGTCCGGCGACCGCTCGGACCGCCGGCGCTATGCGACCTTTGTCAAATTGCCGGAAGTCGACGTGCTTTTTGACCTGAAAAATGAATACGCGGTCACTCGGCTGCTGGTTCGCCGCGCTAACGCCGGAGAAACGCCTGTTTTGTTCAAAATTTCGCTGTCCGGCGACGGCAAGGAGTTTTCCGAGCCGTTGATAGTCAAGCCGGACTGGCAGGGCGGTTACGCCCAAATTCCCCTGCCGCAGACCGTGAACGGACGTTATGTGAAAATTCAGTTCACTTTTCCGTCCGGCGGACCGGGGGTGGTCGATGAAGTCTGGATTTTCGGCAAACTGATTCCCGGCAAACCGTTCGGCAAACCATGGCTGACTATTTTATAAATGCGCCGATATTCCGCAGTCGCTCTTTTAAATCCGAAACCTCGAACGAACGGATGTTGCCTTTTTGCGAAAGAGCCATTGCGGCGGCCATGCCGGCTGCTTGACCGGTGATGAAGCAGCCGGGCATAACCCGGATCGAAGCTTCCATATGATTGTCCGCGCTGACGCAACGTCCCGCGGTCAGAAGATTCTTGAATCCTTTGACCGTCAGGGTCCGATAAGGAATACCGTAGCTTTCGCCTTTGCCGTAGCGCACGGGAGGATTGATGAATTCATTTTT
>JAVBRM010000084.1:0-15106 GCA_031548025.1 Victivallaceae bacterium
TCTGCGATAACATGGCCGCACAGGTCATGCGCGAAGGCAAAGTGCAACTGGTGATTGTCGGCGCCGACCGAATCGCCACGAACGGCGACGCCGCCAACAAAATCGGGACTTATGGAGTGGCGATTCTGGCCGCCTATCATAAGATTCCGTTCTATGTCGCGGCCCCTTATTCCACGATCGACCCCGATCTGCAGGATGGCTCCGGTATACCGATCGAACAGCGCGATCCCACGGAAGTAAGCTGCGGAATGGGCAAACGTACGGCACCGGAAGGTGTAAAAATCTATAACCCGGCATTTGATGTAACGCCACATTCACTGATCGCGGGAATTATTACCGAAAAAGGCATACTCCGCCCGCCCTACGGCCCGGCTATCGCCAAATTGCTCGCCGATCGCTAAAAGATCAAGCCCACTATAAAAATCAAAATCTCATAGTGGGCTCATTTGCCTTATTTGGCCAATTCAGATTGACTTTTGACTAGAATGCACCACCGCGTTGACGTTGGACTTGAGGCTTGGGCTGCTTGATTTCTTCCAGGGCCAGAGCGTACCATTGTTCGCCCAAGCCGGCATTGGAATATTGTTTGGCACGGCCGTTGACCAAGTGTTCCCAGTTGGTGGCGATTACTTCGTTGGAAGTGCGTTTTTTGGCGGCAATCAGAAGCTTGAGGGCTTCGTCCACCCGATCCTGTTTGATCAGCATCCAGGCGTAAGTCGAATAAAGCAATGCGGCGTTTTCGCTTTTGGCGCGAGCGCATTTCTTCTGGAAGAATTTATCCAGCTTGGGATCTTTCAGGCGATACATCCGGGCCATTTTCATAGCCAGCGACTGGCTGTCCAGAAGCAATGCTTTCGGCAGCAGTTCGTCCACCTTTTCAAAATCTTTCAACTGGTAATAGAGCGCCATTTTCATGGTATTGGTCTGACGCTTCAGGATAAAATTCCATCTGTACAGCGGTTCGAACATGACAGTGGCTTCAATAGCCTTCATAATGCCTTCATTCTGTTCTTTTTCCAGAATCTGCATCATCATTTTCGGGCTGCCGACCGGACGGCGCATAAACTGTTGCTGCTTGAGCTCAACTTTCCGCCGGACGTCCATCATGACTTCCTGCATCTTGGCGTTGATCTGCATAACCTTGCGGCGAATCAGCAAACTGATCAGCAACTGCACTACGATTATGGTCAGCATTCCGGCGAGCGCTCCCCAACCCCATCCCCAATCCACACATTGTGGTATGGCGATGATTACAGTCACGATCAACCCGGCAATTGCCCCTATTATTAATGTCAACATCCTTTATTCGTCCTTCGCTTTATTTCTTTTTGCGCTGTTTGGCACGTTGTTTTTTCTTCTGTTTTTCCAATGCGCGACGACGGTCTTTTTCGTTACGACTCAGTCCGAGACCGCTGTAACCACTGCCGGAAATGGAATTGATCAAAGCGGCGCTGTTCTGCTCGCCGCCGCCCGAAAGAAACTTGCCCAGCAATCCGGTTTTCTTCATCATTTTGCGCATGTCGTCAAACTGGCGGATCAACTGCGACACCTGTTCCAGTGAGGTACCGCTCCCCTTGGCAATACGTTTGCGCCGGGAGAAATCGATGATATCGGGATTGGCCCGTTCTTTCTTGGTCATGGAACAGATAATGGCTTCCATATGGGCAAAATATTTCGGATTGACATTTTCCATCATTCCGGCCAGATTCTTACCGCCGGGCAACATTTTCAATACGGATTCGGCACCGCCAAGCTGGGAAATCTGGCGGAGCTGTCCCAAAAAATCGTCAAAGTCAAACTGGCTTTTGCGTAATTTATCCTGAAGCTTACGGGCTTCATCTTCGTCGATCTTTTCCGCGGCGCGTTCAACCAGGGTAACCACATCGCCCATGCCGAGAATACGCGAGGCCATCCGTTCGGGATGGAATACTTCAAGATTTTCAAGTTTTTCACCGGTACCAACAAATTTGACCGGTACCCCGGTGACTTTGCGCATGGAAAGCGCCGCGCCGCCGCGGGCGTCACCGTCGAGCTTGGTCAGCACAATACCGGTCAAACCGAGCGCTTTGTGGAAATGTTCGGAAACGGAAACCGCTTCCTGCCCCAGCGCGGCATCGCCCACCAGCAGAATTTCATCGGGCCGGGCAGTCTGGCTGACCTGGACCAGTTCCTGGACCATGGCATCGTCGATCTGGAGCCGGCCGGCGGTGTCGATGATGACTACGTCGCAATGTTCCAGCTTGGCGCGCTCGATCGCATTGCGGGCGATCACCGCCACATTGGTACAGCCTCGATCGGAAAAAACCGGGACATCGATCTCCGCGCCCAGTACTTCCAACTGATCAATAGCGGCCGGACGGTAGATATCGCCGGCGGCCAACAGAATGCTCTTCTTTTCTTTTTTCAGGCGCAAAGCCAATTTACCGGCGGTAGTAGTTTTACCGCTGCCGTGAAGACCGACCATCATGATTACCGAGGGCTTGGATTTTAGCTCAAGCTCGGTTTCGGAATTTCCCATCAGTTCGACCAGGCGGTCATTGACGATCTTCACCACCTGCTGCCCGGGCGTTACGCTTTTGATGACATCGGCCCCGATGCAGTCGTTTTTAACGTCTTCGATAAATTCTTTGACTATTTTCAGGTTGACGTCCGCTTCCAGCAAGGCCACCCTGATTTCCTGCAGGGCGTCGGACATATTGTTTTCGCTCAGCCGGGCTTGCCCCCTCAGCCGACGGAATGTATCCTGGAGTTTATCACTTAAATTATCGAACATCTTATTTATCCTTAAAAATTTAACTCACGAACTTGTTAAAAAAATAATCAGAATATATATTAATACTATGTTTTGCCGGAAAAGCAACTAAAAAACGTAAGAAATAAGCAATATTTTATAGATAAAACAACCCAGAGGCAGACTATGCGCAGTGATATTATGAAGGAAGGGCCCGAGCGGACACCGCACCGGGCGTTAATGCGGGCAACCGGAATCAAGAGCGAAGATTTCAGCAAACCTTTTATCGGGGTTTGCAACTCGTACACCAACATCGTTCCGGGGCATTGCCACCTGAAAAAAGCCGGCGAACTGATTTGCGCCAAAATCCGCGAAATGGGCGGCGTCCCCATGGAATTCAACACCATGGCTATCTGCGACGGCATCGCCATGGGCCATAGCGGCATGAAATACTCCCTGCCCAGCCGGGAAATCATCGCCGACACAGTCGAATCCATGGGCATGGCACATCCGTTTGACGCCATGATCTGCATCCCGAACTGCGACAAAGTGGTTCCCGGAATGCTGATGGGTGCCATGCGGTTGAATATCCCGACGATCTTCGTCTCGGGCGGTCCGATGGCCGCCGGACGCGGCAAAAATGACGTCGGCACCGACCTGATTACCATTTTCGAAGGCGTCGCCAAACACCGGATCGGCGCGATCGAAGACGCCGAGCTCGAAAGCATGGAATGCGAATGCTGTCCCGGTCCGGGCTCCTGCTCCGGCATGTTCACCGCCAACAGCATGAACTGCCTCTGCGAAGCCCTCGGCATCGCTCTGCCCGGCAACGGTACTTATGTCGCCACTTCACCGGAACGTGCGGCACTCTGGCAGCGCGCCGCCGCCCGGATCGTCGAAATGGCCAAAGATCCCAATGCCCTTCGTGCTCGCGATTTTGCCACGCCCACCGCTTTTTATAACGCGTTGAGATTGGATATGGCTATGGGCGGCAGCTCCAACACCGTATTGCACACCCTGGCGGTCGCCAACGAAGCCGGTACCGCGCTGGACCTGAAGGAACTGGACCGGATCAGCCGGACCACTCCGAATATCTGCAAGCTCTCGCCGTCGGTACAGCTCCATATCGCCGAAGACCTCGGAAAAGTCGGCGGCATCATGGCGATCATGAAAGAAATCAACCGGATTCCGAAAATGCTGGATGATTCGGTAATGATGGCATCCGGCAAAACCCTGGCCGAACAACTGGCCGAAGCCCCTGCCCCGGACGGCAAAATCATCCGTAACGTGGAAGATCCCTACAGCAAAGAAGGCGGTCTGGCGATTCTGTTCGGCAACCTGGCGGAAAAAGGCTGCGTGGTCAAGACCGCCGGCGTCGCCAAATCCATGTTGACCCACCGCGGCCCGGCCGTGATTTTCGAGAGCCAGGAAGACGCCTGCGAGGGCATTCTGGGCGGCAAAGTCAAGGAAGGCGACGTCGTGGTGATCCGTTATGAGGGCCCGAAAGGCGGCCCCGGCATGCAGGAAATGCTCGGACCCACCAGCTATATCATGGGACGCGGCCTGGGCGAAAGCGTGGCGCTGGTTACCGACGGACGTTTCTCCGGCGGCACCCGCGGCGCTTGCATCGGCCACGTCAGCCCGGAAGCCGCCAACGGTGGTAACATCGGATTGATCGAATCCGGCGATATGATTTCCATCGATATCCCCAGTCGTTCGATTACGCTGGAAGTTGATGAAGCCACTCTGGCCGCACGCCGTGCTAAATGGGTCAAGCCGCCTTCAAAAGCAAAGACCGGCTGGCTGGCCCGTTACGCCATGTGCGCCACCAGTGCCGACACCGGCGGCGTCCTCAGAGTTCCCGAAGATTGCCGTTAAAACCGAGCACGTGCCGGTTAAGATTATTATAATCCCGGATGATTTCAATCCGGGAAAAACGGTTCATTAGGGCGGCTACTTGCGCGGTCTGCCCTGAACCGGTTTCCAATATCAGCATTCCGCCGGGCTCCAGATATTCGGGAGCCATCGTCACTAACCGCCGGATATGATCCAGCCCATCGCTCCCCGACACCAACGCGGTAGAGGGTTCGTGGGCTTTGACCTCATGCGGCAGCGCGGCATACTCCTCCTCGGTAACATACGGTAGATTGGCCGCGATTACCGCAAATCGCCCGCTGACGTTTGTCAGCAGATCGGAGTGAATAATCCTGGCGTTTTCAATTCCCAGCCGGACCCGATTGGTCTCGGCAATCCGGCAGGCTTCCGGGCTGAGATCCACCGCTGTTACATCCAGATCGGGCCGTTCACTGGCCACAGACAGCGCAATCGCTCCGGAACCGGTTCCGACGTCGCACACCCGGCTTCCGGCCGGGGCTTCGCGGCAAACTCTTTCCACCAACAATTCCGTTTCTGGACGCGGAATCAGGACGCCCGGTTCCACCTTCAGAATCAGGTTCATAAACGGCGCTTCGCCCAGAATGTACTGCAACGGCTCCTGATTGCACCGCCGCATCAGAATTTCTTCCAACTTTGGCAACGGGGTTATTTGAGCGGAATAGAGACCACTGCGCGAGGTTCCCAACAAGCTCATCAGGATGATTTCCGCCTCGGGATAAGGGCTGGCGATATCGGCGGCAGCCAGTCGATCCGCGATTTCTCTTAACAGTTTTATAATATCATTTGACATAATGTTTTCCTATTCGGACTTGTCAATATAGCTTTTGAACATGAATTTTCAATTTGCATTTTGCGCGGCGGATGTTATATTTATAGCACAAGGGAATGATGTTCTCCCTGAGTTAATGCTCGAACCGCGATTATCGCTGATGACTTCTGCCCAAGCAGGAATCATCAGCTTTTTTTTTGACCGAAAACAGGAGGTAAATATGTTGACAAGCCTGGCTTATATTTTTTTGTCGGGTCTGCTGGCCGCTTATATTTTCAAGCGGCTGAGACTACCGAGCCTGCTGGGAATGCTGTTGATTGGCATTCTGCTGGGGCCTTATCTGGACCAATCAATCTTATCCATATCCGCGGAACTCCGACAACTGGCGCTGGTCATCATCCTGTCGCGGGTCGGACTGGCCCTGGATTTGAAGGACTTGCAGAAAGTCGGCCGCCCGGCCGTACTGATGTGCTGGCTTCCGGCAAGCTTCGAGATAATCGGAATCATGCTCCTGGCCCCGCTCCTGTTGAAAGTAACCCTGCTGGAAGCGGCGATAATCGGCGCGGTGGTAGCGGCGGTTTCCCCGGCGGTGATCGTGCCGCGAATGTTGCATTTGATGGAATCCGGTTATGGCCGCAAAAAAAGCATTCCGCAACTGTTGATGGCGGGCGCCTCGGTGGATGATGTCTTTGTGATCGTGCTTTTCGCCTCGTTTACCGGCATGGCGGCCGGGCAGCAAATCTCGGTAAGAAGCTTCATCGATATTCCGGTATCCATCCTGCTGGGGCTGGCCGGAGGCGCGATTGCCGGTCTCGGATTGCTCTGGTGGTTCCGCCGTTTTCATTTCCGGGCAACGGTAAAAGTATTGATTTTCCTGAGTGTCGCATTTTTATTGATTGCATTTGAACATTGTAACTTAATTCCCTTTTCCGGCCTGGTGGCGGTCATCGGCATCGGAGTGATGATCCTCAAGAAAAACGCAAAAAACGCCGAACAGCTCTCCGCCAAATTCGGCAAGCTCTGGGTACCGGCGGAAATCCTGCTGTTCGTCCTGGTCGGCGCTACCGTTGACATCAAATACGCCCTCGCCGCCGGTCCGCTGATTATTCTGGTGGTTGTGGGAGCATTGGTTTTCCGAATGGCCGGGGTCTGGTGTTGTCTGTTCAGGACGGTTCTGTCCGTCCGGGAAAAACTGTTCTGCATGCTGGCGTATTTGCCCAAAGCCACGGTCCAGGCGGCCATTGGCGCCGTCCCGCTGGGCATGGGATTAGCCTGCGGGCAACTGGTCCTTACCATCGCAGTGATTTCGATTCTGATAACCGCTCCGCTGGGTGCCTTGGCTATCGATCTCTCCTACCGGAAATTCCTACAGGACGATTTATGATTTGCAAAATTGCCCAAAGACGGTATACTATCATAATTTTGGACAAGGTGAATGTATGCTGCTGATGTTTATAACGATAATTTTTTGTGTTCTGGCCTGTACGGTCTACCTGATGTACCATTTTCAAAAATGGCCGATTCTGAAAAGACTCACCCGCAAAAAATGGCTACGTAAATTGATCGGCATGCTCTTCGGACTGTTTTTCTTTTTTGCCGCGTTTTTCCCTCCGAATGAATTGATGCCGTTGTTTCTCTACATGTGCATGGGCTATGTCGTGGTCGATGCCATCTCTTTGCTGCGCAAAGACAAATGGCTCAATTTCCGCTATTTCGATGTAATTGTCTTCGGTTGCGCCCTGATTATCTGCGTCTATGGCTACTGGAACGCCCGGCAAATCAAAGTGCGGCACTTCAAGGTCGAGCTGAACAAGCCCCTGGAATCGCCGGTGCGGCTGATATTCATTTCCGATATTCACCTGGGCAGCACGCTAAGCCAGAAAGAATTCGAAGTATTGTGCGGCAGGATCAAGGAACTCAAGCCGGACCTGATTACCCTCGGCGGGGATATCTATGACGAAAGTTCACCCGAGGATTTGAAAGAATATTCTTACGCCATGTGGCAAAAACTCATGCCTCGTTACGGCATCTACTACATTACCGGCAATCACGAGCACAGCAGCCACGGACCGGGCATCGACCTTGATCTGATCACCCAACGCATGACCGCCGCCGGAGTAACCATATTAATGGACCGCGCGGTTATGGTCAACAACGGGCTTCAGTTGATCGGCAGGCTTGACAGCGGTCAATCCCGGAAATCTCTGGCTGAATTGACGAATCCGCTGGATAAATCCAAACCGGTGATTTTACTGGACCACCGGCCCGAAAAATTGACCGAAGCCCGCGACGCCGGAGTCGATATCCAGCTATCCGGACATACTCATGGCGGCCAGCTTTTTCCGTTCAACTTTGTCGTGGGGTTATTGTTTGAGAACAGCAACGGCCATAAAAATCAGAATGAATTCCATTCGATAGTCAGCACCGGGTTGGGTACCTGGCGGATTCCGATCCGCACCGGCAGCAGTTCGGAATTCATCGTACTGGACATTTCCGGCAAAAAATAGAAAATCCCCGCCGAACAACATCCGACGGGGACCATGGCGGAAATTTCAGGATTACCAGTTTTCCGCGAGAATTTCAAAATAAGCCTGCGGGTGAGCGCATGCGGGGCACTTCGGCGGCGGCTCGGTTCCTTCATGGAGATAACCGCAGCGGTCGCATTTCCAGACAACTTTCACCTCTCGCTTGAAAACCCGGCCATCCTGAATGTTCTTCAACAAAGCCAGATAGCGTTTTTCATGCTGTCTTTCCGCCACGACGACTTTTTCCCACAGGAGGGCGATGGCTTCGAAGCCTTCTTCGCGAGCCTTGGCGGCAAATGACGGGTAAAGATGGGTCCATTCTTCATTTTCCCCGGCGGCGGCTTCAGTCAGATTTTCGATGGTGGTGCCGATCTTACCGGCTGGATAAGAAGCGGTTATTTCCAAGTCGCCGCCTTCCAGAAAGCTGAAGAAACGCTTACCGTGCATTTGTTCATTGTAGGCGGTTTCATCGAAGATATTGGCGATTTGTACATAGCCCTCTTCGCGAGCTACCTGACTGAAAAAATTGTAGCGGTTACGCGCCTGAGACTCTCCTGCGAATGATTTCAGCAGATTTTTTTCTGTTTCGGTTCCTTTTACGCTAGCCATAATTAATACTCCTTCACTTAATTGTGGTCTTCTTTACATTTAGCACAGGTTCCGCGAATTTGCAAGTTAATCGCCTCCACCACTCCGATATGGGAAAGCTTATTCCACAAAGCCGCTCCGTCTTCGATCAAACATGGCACATCGATAACCCGGCCACATTTGATGCAAAGAAAATGATGATGACGTATGGGATTCGCATCGAACTGCGCCTTGGTATTGACCGCCTCAACCCGCCAAATCAAGCCGAACTCTTCCAAGGTATCCAAAGTCCGGTAAACCGTATCCAGAGAAATCGCCGGCATTCTTTTTTTCACCACCTGATATACCATTTCCGCACTGGGATGATCCATTCCTTCGGCAATAGCGCGGTATATTTCCATTCGCTGTCCGGTTACCCTCATACCTTTGAGACGGCAGCGCTCCATAAAGTCATTCAATCTGATATCGGGTTTAATTGCTTTCATATTTCAATATATTTACTTTTAAGATATAACTAAATAGGAATCGTTATGGTTAATAGAACCTACCATACGGATTTGTCAAGGCTCTTCAGATTTTTCTTAGCGATTATTTTTATCCATGAAAAGGTACTTTTCCGGTTTGAAAATTCCAACAATCCGAGTAAGTTTATGTTTTATAGATATATTTGGAGATTTGATGAAAAGATTTAGCAATATTACGATGGCGGTATTTGCCGCCGTGCTGGTAATTTCCTTAACTTCGGGCTGCGACAGGCTGGGCTCGAAAAGTACTGCCGAGCTGTTGACCACCGGGACGATGCTCGCCCGTGAAGGCAAATGGGAAAAAGCCGGCGACCATGCCAAAGCCGCCGTCAAAAAGGAACCCGGCAATATTTCCGCTCAATTACTGTTGGCTCTGACCTGTGAAAATACCGGCAAGCGCGCCCAGGCCATCGAAGCCGCGATAAAAGCGGTAGAAATTAATGAAGACAACTTTCTGGCTCAGTATACCTTGGGCCGGCTTTACGTCCAGGACGGCAAACTTCAGGATTCCCTGAAACCACTGATCACGGCCAACAAGCTCAATCCGCGCGAAGTTGGAGTCCTGGTTCTGCTGGCGGACGTTTCCATGCGCATGAATGCGTTTAACAACGCCATCAATTATTACAACACTATCATCCGGAACCATCATGAATTTATGAACAACAAGGTCAACGCTTCCGCTATCTGGAATCAGTTGGCGGTGATCTATACCCGGCGCAACCTGGTCCGGGAAGCCGCCTCCAGTTTCAAGGAATCCTATACCCTGACTCCGGAAAATCCGCATGTTCTGCTTAACTTCGGTATTTATTTTGAACACATCAAACAGAGTAAACGTGCATTGGCATACTACAACAAGTACCTGGAAGTAACTTCCAAAAATCCGGAACTTGCTCCCAAACAGGCTAAAGTCAAGGAACGTATCGCCAAAATTGCCGGTCAATAATATGAACCGCGCCGTACCAGACGAAATCGTTCAGGAGGTTCGTGACCGCTCCACCCTCGTCGAGGTTATGAACTACTTCGGGGTTCAACTGAAAAAAAGCGGCGGCGACACCTGGAAAGCGCGTTGCCCGTTTCATAATGAAAAGACGCCGTCATTCAACGTCAACGAAACCCGCCAGCGTTATAAATGTTTCGGCTGCGGCAAAGGCGGCGACGTTTTCCGCTTCGTTATGGAACACCAGAGTGTGGATTTTCCGAACGCCATTCACCTCCTGGCCGACCGTTGCGGCATCATCATTCCGGAAAAAACTTATTCGTCCCCCGAAGACCGCGCCGCCGCCCAGGTCCGGCGCAACAAAAAAGACCGGCTGTTCGAGCTGATGGAAGAATTTTGCAACTGGTACTCGGGCAATCTGTGGCACAACCCGGATTCACCGGTCGGCCAATATTTTGCCTCCCGAAGAATTCCAGAGGAAATCGCGAAAAAATTCCGGATCGGCGCGGTCCCCGACGGCTGGAATAATTCCCAGCAATACGGATTGTTCAAAAAATTTACCGAAGAAGAAATGCTTGATGCCGGTATTCTCAAGGTCAATGAAGAGAAAAAATCGGTTTATGACCTGTTCCGCAACCGCCTGATGTTCCCGATCTGGAATGAACAGGGTAAGGTCGTCGCTTTCAGCGGGCGTTCCATCGAGCCGGATCAGATTCCCAAGTATGTCAACAGCCCGGAAACTCCGATTTTCATCAAAGGCTCCGTCCTCTACGCATTGCCGCTCGCCCGCCGGGATATCCGCGAGCACAACTTTGCCATTCTCTGCGAAGGCCAGATCGATACTATTTCCATGCACTGCGCCGGCTTCGCCAACACCGTCGCCGCACAGGGCACCGCGTTCGGCGAGGAGCACGCCCGAATCCTGAAGCGTTATACCGACCGCGTATTGCTGGCGCTCGACTCCGACAGTGCCGGACAAGCCGCGATCATGAAGGCGATCAAAATTCTGCTGCCGCTGGAAATGGAGGTCAAGGTCATCCGCTGGCCCGGCGGCAAAGACCCGGACGAATTGTATCATAACGAAGGCGCGGAGTTTATTGCTCAACAGGTCGATCAGGCGATTGACTTCTTTGATTTTCTCTGGGATCGGATGGCGGGGGAGTATGACCTGAGCCAGCCTTTCGGGCGTCAGAATGCAGCAACGACCGCCTGCGAATATCTGAAACTGATTCCCGCGCCGGTCGCCCGCCAGCTCTATATACGCCAACTGGCGGAAAAAGTCAAGGTTTCGGAAACGGTGATCAATGGGCTGATGGCTCAGCAGGCCCCTCCTTCCGGCGGCTATTACGAACATGAAGCCCCCCGACCGGTAATTCTGCAGGAAGATATCGAAGATTGCCCGCGCGACCAGGCCCATGCGGAAGAAACGCTTCTCGAGTTGGTATTGGCAGATGAAGATATTGCCCGCCGCCTCAATGAGTTAGTCTCTCCGGAAATGGTCAGCAATACCTTGGTCGGGCAGGCTTTGAACACGGTTATCGCCCTCGCGGCGGCCAGTGAATGGGCTCACCGGTTCGACATTCTCTCCGACCTCGAAGACGAGCGCGAGCAGGAAGACCCGCGGCTGGGCCGGATTCTGGTTCTAGAATCCACCATTCCCGCCGCTAAGCTCGAAAAAGCCATCACGGAAACCACCGCCACACTGCGCCGTTATCATAAACAAAAACGATTGCAGGAAATAAAGATTCTGCTCCAAAACCAGATCGACCAGGAAGAAAAAGCCCGGTTGCTCAAAGAATATATGCAATTACACAAGGAGGCCTGAATTATGAAAAGCTCAGTTATCGCATTTTTAGTCGCCGCCGCCATTACCGCCTGTGCTCAAACCGGTGTAAAATCCTTTGAGTTCGGTAAGATGAAACTTACCGCAATTGAGGACGCCTCCGGCCAAATGCCCAATTCCTTATTCCAAGGCGCCAGCGAAGAAGAGATCGCCAAGCTGGCTCCTACCGGAAAATCGCCTTCATCGGTAAACTGTTTTCTCATTCAGTTCGACAAGCAATGCATACTGGTCGACAGCGGCAATGGCGGCCGCCGGGGTACCATGCTGGACAAACTTCACGAGTTCGGTGTTCAGCCGGAAATGGTTAACACCATCCTGCTTACCCACATGCATGGCGATCATATCGGCGGCCTGGTCGAAGGCGACAAACCGGTTTTTGAAAAAGCAACCGTCTATGTTTCCGAGCCCGAGCTGGCTTATTGGTCAAAAAGCAAAAACGCGCTCGCACATAGGGTAATCAAAGCCTACGGCGACCGCCTGAAAACATTCAAGTTCGATACAGAAATCATCCCCGGTATTACCGCTCGCGATGCTATCGGGCACACCCCGGGCCATACAGTTTACGAGGCGGAAAAATTCATCATCATCGGCGATCTGCTCCATGCCGCTGCTCTGCAATTCATTAATCCCAATCTCTGCCCCAGCTACGATATGGATATGCCTCAGGCGGTTATCAGTCGTAAGGCCTGGTATGATAAAGCCGCCGCCAGCGGCAAGGTCGTAGCCGGCATGCATATTCCCTTTACCGGCCTCGGCAATATCACCAAGGACAAAGACGGAAACTATCAGTTCAAGCCGCTGTGAGGCTGCCGAATTTCTCCGGTAGCCAGCTGTACTTATTTTTTGTTCTTAGAGAGTTGAAAATAGTACATCACCATATTTTATTGAATTGTCCAAAATTTCTCCTTGATAACATGTCACTATGGTGATATTGTTTTATTGTAAGGAGAATTTTTGAATGGCTGAAGTTTCACTTTATCACGGGTCTGCAAAAATCATTGAACATCCTGAATTCGGCAAGGGAAACAGGCGCAATGATTACGGACTGGGGTTTTATTGCACAGAAAATATCGAGCTTGCGAAAGAATGGGCTTGCAACAATAAAAACGGCGGATTTGCCAACGCTTATTCTTTAAATCTGTCCGGGCTTAAGATTTTGCGGCTCGGTGCGCCTGAATACGGAATCCTTGACTGGCTTGCCATTCTGGTGAACAATCGGGTGTTCGCTTCCAGCGCGCCGATTGTAGCAGAAGGCAAGGAATATTTAATGGCGCATTTTTTGCCGGATATCGACGATTTCGACGTGATAAGAGGCTATCGGGCGGATGATTCGTATTTTTCGTTTGCCATGGATTTTTTAAGCAACACCATATCCTTTGCTCAACTCGGCCGCGCCATGCATCTTGGCTTGCTTGGCGAACAGTTTGTCCTGAAAAGCCGGAAATCCTTTGACACCATCCGGTTTATTCGCGCTGAAGCGGTTGACGGTGAAACCTATTATCCCAAAAGACATGAACGGGACGCCGGCGCGCGCGATCAATATTTGAAGCGTGAACGCGGTTCCATACGGCAAAGAGACGATATATTCATGCTGGACATTCTAAGAGAGGAGATGAAACGCGGAGATGCGCGCTTACAAAGAAACATATCTGAATAACGCGGCCAAAATCATGGGGGATATGATTGATTATGCCGTGAATGACTGCCAACTGAATGGCGGATTGTTTTTCCAGATGTTTATTACATCTGGCCTGGCGGAGCAGTTTGAACATGGCAATCCCAAAATTGCGGCGGGCATGAGCGGCGCGGAGATTGCCATGCACGCAATGGAAGCGGCCACGGGAACAAAACCGTCCATCGAGCCGTTGGAACGGGATTGCCGCACGCCTGAATATTGGGCGGGTTGGGCGCTGGCACATTACCAATGGTATACTGCAATGAGTTTTTCCGCAATTCTCCGGTTTATGCCTTTTGCTGATGTCATGCGGATGTATCCGACGCTACACGAAGCGGACATTACGAAGTTTTATCGGACGGTGGAAGATATCCGTTCCCGCGAATGCCCACAGACTAACCTCAAACGGATTCGCGAAGCCGTTGGATTGTCGCAAGCCCGGCTTGCAAGGGAAGCCGGCGTTTCCTTGCGCTCCATTCAAACCTATGAACAGCGTAACAAGGACGTCAATAAAGCCCAAGCGATCACTCTGGCAAAAATCGCGCGGGTGTTAAGCTGCGAGGTGGAGGATTTGCTGGAAAAGGAGAGTGAACTCAGCGAAAAAATTACCGGTTGACAAGTACAATATAACCGGGCTTACAGACCGCATGGAAGCTGGCCGGGTTGTTGACAAAGCGAACCGATCCCGTGGATGTCCATATTTCCCGCTTATTCCTGTTATTGGAATTAGAAGCCACTGTGACTCAAATATCGTTTTTCTCCTCATATATCCGCCGGTAAGTCAACGGCGGATATCCGGTGTATTTCTTGAACTGGGTACAAAAATAACTCTGATCGTTAAAGCCGCAGTTCTCCATGACTTGATAAATTTCGTAATCGGTACTCCGCATCAGCTCGGTGGCTTTTTCCAGGCGGATATTTTTCAGATATTCCGAGAAGGTCACCCCGGTTTCCTCCTTGAATAAATGGATAAACCGCGATGCGCTAAGATGCAGTTTTGCCGCCAAATCCGTCAGGGCCATCTTTCCGGCATAACCGGCCCGGATGATCTCGATCGCTTTGACGATCCGGTAATCCTTGACTACGCCCAACAGCTTACGCCGTTGCAGGGACTCGCGGTATGCCAGCAGCACCGGGGCCAACTCAAACAACAGTTCCCCTGTCCCGGTCAACTCTCCACTCTGGATTTCAGGTAATTTTTTGAACAGATTTTCCGAGTCCGGATATATACACTCTGTTTGCGGTTCCCGGAATATTCCCGCCAGCAGCACTTCGGAACATTGTTCATCCACCAGCAGTGGTACCACCAGCTCCGAAACCCCGGCATGGCATCGCCGAATAAATGGCGCTTTGATTTTCTCCGCCTCGCTCAACATATGGATATTGTCGTTTTCACTGCATAGCTTGAGTCTTGCCCGGTCGTTTTTCACCTGGCAACAAAAGGCATTGCAGTGCAAAGTATGCTCGGGCGGCAACCCACATTCACTGCGTTTTACCCCGATCCCTTTCCAGAGAACGGTCAAACCGTGATATTCGCCGATATGACTGAGTATTTTATCGATATTTTGTGTCATGTTATTAAATTTAGCACAATAACACAATAAATCAACAGAATACT
>JAVBRM010000210.1:0-12635 GCA_031548025.1 Victivallaceae bacterium
AGGACTTCAGCAATCCGGATTCAATACGATTCATGCCGCAGATGGCGCCGATGGTTTGTTCAAAGCCAAAACCGAAGAATTTGATCTGGCTGTAGTTGATATCATGCTGCCGAAAATGGATGGTTTCAGCGTTATCGAAAAAATGCGCGCCGCCAAAATCCGGCAGCCGGTCATTGTTCTGAGCGCTCGCGATACGGTGGAGGACAAAGTCCGCGGTCTGCAGACCGGCGGCGACGACTATCTGGCGAAGCCCTTTGCTTTCAGCGAATTGCTGGCGCGAATCCAGGCTCTGCTCCGGCGAACGGGGGGAGTGGTCGAGCCGACTACGCTGGTCGTGGAAGATTTGAGCATGGACCTGTTGAGCCGCAAAGTTACCCGGGCTGGAATCAAGATCGACATTCAGCCGCTGGAGTATCAGTTGCTGGAGTATCTGATGCGCAATACCGGCAAAGTGGTTTCCAAAACCATGATCATGGAACATGTGTGGGAATATAATTTTGACCCTCAGACCAATATTGTCGAGGCGCGCGTCTGTCGCCTCCGTGATAAAATCGACAAGCCATTCGAACGTAAACTGATTCATACGGTGAGAGGCTGTGGGTATGTCCTCGAATAAAGGGGCATTGCCCCTTAAGCGCCGTTTCTTCGGAACGGTTAAATTCAAGGTTGCAGTCTGGTACGCCGCGTTGTTTTCACTCTCGGCGGCGTTGAGTTTTGTGGTAATTCACAGTGCGCTCAATCGCAATATGATGAACAGCAATGATATATGGCTTGATTCCGCGGTCAGGGAGATTGTTTTTGAGTACTTTACCGGCAGCAAAGTCCGCCGGTTTGACCGGGAAATTCCGATCGCCCAAATTCCAGACGGCGACATGGCGAAATTTCTGGATAAAGTCCCGGGATTGGTTCCGGTTTTCGCCTTTGAACGAAATATTTACCGGACTCTGGTGGGCTATGCCGGACAGAATTTGTATGAGATGCGCATTGAGTCAAGGGGAGGGGTTTACAGTCGTCAGTTGATACCGGCGGAGCATATTCCGAGTGTTCAGCGGACTTTCAATCAGAAAATACTCAGCGAAGGCAGCAACAATATATTTTTCCGTTTGTTGGATGGCGATGGCAAGATAATCGCTCAGTCGGAAATGCCGGAAAAGGTAACGGTTGACTCCGGGGCGTTATTGGAACACGCTACGGAGGAGATCAAATATTACACGGTCATATTGGCCGAGCATCGTTTCCGGCTGGTGGTTCTGCGGCTGTTCGACGGCAATATTCTGGAAATCGGGCGCAGTCTGGAAAGAATGGATCAGCGCCTCGAGCACTATTCACAGATATTTTTTTCCTCAGTGGGGATAATCCTGTGTCTGGGGGCGTTTGGCGGTTGGCTGATTGCCCGTAAATTTATCGCCGGGGTGGAACGGGTCAGCGAGGCCGCCCAGGACATTGCCGGCGGCAATTTCAGCCGCCGGGTCCAGATCGGTCAGGAAGGACAGGAAATCGACCATCTGGTGGAAGTATTCAACCGCATGAACGCCAATACCGAGCGTTTATTTGAAGAACTGCGGATGGTGTCCGACAATATCGCCCACGACTTGCGAACCCCGCTGACCCGAATTCGGGGGATGGCGGAAATCACGGCCTGCGGACCACAGGAGTTGCCGATCTATCGTGATATGGCCGGAGCGGTGGCCGATGAATGCAACAATCTGCTCCTGATGATCAATACCATGCTTGAGATCACCCGGACCGAATCCTCGCTGGATGAGTTGAAGAAACAGGAATTCAACCTCAGTGAAATCCTGCGGCAGGGACACGAATTGTTGTCGGTCATTGCCGAAGAAAAAGAGGTGGAGTGCCGTTTGGAACTGCCCTTCGAGCCAGTGATGATTACTGCCGACAGAATCAAAATTCAGCGGATGGTTGCCAATCTGCTCGAAAACGCCATTAAGTTTACTCCGGAGCATGGAGTGGTGATTTTGAGCCTCGCCGTGGAAAACGGGATGGCGGTCATCACGGTTCAGGACAGTGGCTGTGGGATTGGTGAAGAAGACTTGAAGCATGTTTTCGAGCGCTTTTATCGCAGTGATTCCAGCCGGACCTTGCCCGGTAACGGCCTGGGATTGGCTCTGGTTCATGCCATAGTCGAAGCTCACCACGGGCAAATCGAAGTATCAAGCCAATTGGGTCAGGGAACTGTTTTTCGAGCTCGATTACCCTTGCAATAGAAAAATTCCGCTTTTTTTATCAAGATTACCAAAATATAATGTTTCGGCAACATTCCGGTTACTTACTGATATTATATTAGTGCGTATAGTAAAATTCATTCAAATCGGAATGAAGTTTGGAAAAACCTGAAATAAAAGGGAATGAGAAATGAAAAAGATCCTGTTGATCGCCATGTTCGTCGCTTTCGCCTCTGTCGCCTCCTACGCTCAGGAAGCCAAATCCGAAACTAAGAAAGACAAAGCCACATGTACTGAAAAATGTGACAAAAAATGCTGCAAGAAAGCTGACGAAAAGAAAGCTGACGAAAAGAAAGCCGATGACAAAAAGGCTGACGAAAAGAAAGCTGACGAAAAGAAAGCTGACGAAAAGAAAGCTGAATAAAAATAATTTTTGTTTACCCCCAACTCGGGGACAGGTCTTGACTTGTTCGGGACTTGTCCCCTTTTCTTTTGTATTAACCAGGTTTCTTGTGAAAATCCATTTGGGATTGGAAATGTCCGGTGATTTCAGTGAATTCCTCCCGGGAAATATAAAGATCAATGACAAACCAATCATAACTTGTATGCTTTCTCTTGCCGCCTCTTGTAACCGTCACTTTGGCGCTGCTCAAAAGATAGGTTGCGCCGCAACCACAACTGGAGACTTGAAGTTTTATATATTTATCCCGGTCTTTGGTTTGCGGCAGCCGCAGTAATTGAGAAAAATCATGTGCTTCCAGTGATTTTTTCATATCTTCCAATTCAAAACAGTGATGTAAGTTTTCCGATTCAAAAACTTGACGAACGTATTTGCGGCATTCTTCGCAGAATGTTCCGGTGAAAAACGAAGCAATGAAGCCAGCCAGCACGAACATACCGCCTTCCGTAAGCCAAATCAGAACAATTACGATGGTACTGGTATTGGCCTTAACTTGCCAGTAATTCGTCGAATGTAAGATTCGCCAGGCCGTTTCCAGAATGATGTCCGGCCGCAAAGCTTGAAGAAGATTTCCTGAGTAATAAAAAGTCCAGCCTATCCAGGAAAAGCAGATTATAGTCATAGCAAAGACCAGTCCGGTAAGAGTACACATTCTGGGATTGCGATTTCTGGATAGATGGTTTACGGCTATGACAAGCACTACCTCTATGCCAATCATAAAGAGCATTTGGAGAAAATTGGCTTTATCTTGAACTTTGTGCTGTAAAAATCCATAACCGAAACTTAGCGGAACCAGGCAACATAATCCGATACCCCATGCCGTAATCAACCGGGGCCATTCAAATTTGCCGGACATTTCATAATACAAGCCACGCTGTTTTTCCGGCGGCGGACCTTCCGGATTACGATAATAATTGAACTTTTCCATCATGCA
Organism: Victivallaceae bacterium; assembly: GCA_031548025.1. Classification (GTDB taxonomy): domain Bacteria; phylum Verrucomicrobiota; class Lentisphaeria; order Victivallales; family Victivallaceae; genus UBA5239. The sequence goes on from JAVBRM010000210.1 coordinate 3,578, forward strand.
CCTTTCGATATTTATATTTTAGCATGTAATAAACGATTTGCAATATCACGACTTGAAGATTAATTTATAGTCAAATAAGCGAAATGGAAAATTTTATGAAGATCATTAATGAATTGCTGCAAAAGACTTTTGAGGATGGGGCCTCCGATTTGTTTCTGGCCTCCGGCAAGGTGCCGCGTTACCGTATGGATGGACCGATCATTGCCGTGCCCGGCTATGAGGAGCGACCTCTGAAAGAGGAGGAATTGGTCGAATTCAGGGGAAAAATACTGCGTCCGGAGGCGGTGGAAGTTTATCGGGCAAAAGGGAGTTGCGATGCCGGCTTTACCTTGGAATCCGGCAAGATGCGTTTCCGTATCAACTTTTATCAGCAGCAGGAATTCAGTTCATTGGTGGCTCGCCCGATACCGCTGGGAGCGACTTTGTCTTTCGAAAGATTGAATCTGCCGTTGGTATTGCGGGAGTTGGCCGAGCAGCCGCGTGGGCTGATTCTGGTGGTCGGGGCCGCCGGCAGCGGTAAGTCCACCACCATGGCGGCTATGATCAATCATATCAACAATGTTTTCTGTAAGCACGTGGTTACCATCGAGGACCCGATCGAATATATCCACAAGGACAGCAAATCCTGGATCACCCAGCGCGAAATCGGGATCGATACCACCGGTTTCAGCGAGGCCCTGATGAACGTCGTCCGCGAGAGCCCGAACGTTATCGTAATCGGTGAAATGCGCGATCAGGTCACGATGCAGACCGCCATTTCCGCCGCATTGACCGGGCATCTGGTCATTTCAACGGTCCATACCGCCGATACCCTCCAGGCGATGGAGCGTATCGTCAACACCTTTCCCGAGCATCTCCGCCAGCAGATTGCCGACGATCTGGCTTTGGCGTTGCAAGCGGTAGTCGCCCAGCGTTTGCTTCCGGCGGCCCAGCATCAGGGAATGATTCCGGCGGTGGAAATATTGAAAGCCACTCCGTTGGTCCGCAGCTTGATTTCCGAGCGTAATTTCGCCGATTTGGAAGAAGTCATCAAGCGCGGCAGCGAAGACGGCATGGTAACTTTCAACCGCGCCTTGCTGGCTCTGTTGAAAGACGGCAAAATTACTTTGGAAGACGGGGTCGCCGCTGCTGCCAACCGGGAAGAGTTTCTGTTGTTGACTCGCGGCATGGAGAGTGGCATTGATACTTTCCGGGGAATGTTCGGGCAGGAGGAATCCGACAGCGAACACATGAATATGAAGCGTCTGCTCCATTCGGCGGCGGCTAACAGCGCCAGCGACTTGATCATTACCGCCGGAGCGCCGCCAACCTTGCGGGTCAACGGCGAATTGATTCCGCTGGATGCCCCGCCGTTATCGCCGGCGGATACCCAGCGCCTCTTTTTCAGTATTATTTCAGCGCGGCAGCGGCTGGATTTCGAAGAAAACCGCGAGCTGGATTTCGCCCTGACCACCCGTTTGAAAACCAGTAACGATGAAGAGGAACGCAGCTATCGGTTTCGTGTCAATGGATTTTATCAGCGGGGCAATATCGGGGCGGCGTTCCGGGTGATCCCCAGCCGAATTCCGGGGCCGGATGAATTGACTTTGCCGCCGCAATTGATGAACCTGATCAAGCAAAAACAGGGCCTGATCCTGATCACCGGGCCGACCGGGCACGGCAAAAGCACAACCCAGGCTTGTCTGATCGACCGGATCAATATGACCAATCCGTGCCATATCGTAACCATTGAGGACCCGATCGAATACGTCCACTCCAATAAAATGGCGCTGGTCGAACAGCGCGAAGTACACGCCGATACCCTGAGTTTCGCCAACGCCCTCAAGTATGTGCTGCGGCAGGACCCTGACGTGATTCTGGTGGGGGAAATGCGCGACCCCGAAACGATTGCCACGGCCCTGACCGCCGCCGAAACCGGTCACCTGGTGTTGGCGACACTGCATACCAACAACGCGCCGCAGAGCGTAGACCGTATTGTTGACTCGTTTCCGGCGCATCAGCAGAACCAGATCAAGATTCAGCTGGCCGGCTCACTGCTGGGGATTGTCGCCCAGCGCCTGATCCCGCGCCGGGACGGCACGGGGAGGGCGGCCGCGTTTGAAATCATGCTCGGCACTCCTGCGGTGCAAGCACTGATCCGCGAAGGCAAAACCGGCAACCTGAAAGGCGTTATCGAAACCAGCTACAAGGACGGCATGTTGACCATGGACCACGCGTTGTCCGATCTTTACAGCCGGAATATTATCACCCGCGAAGAGATGAACTCGATCGTCAAAGATTTCAAAGCAACCAAAGGATATGCATAATGTTTAGAATAGGGCAGGGGTATGATGTGCACCGGTTGCAGTCGGGCCGGAAACTGATTTTATGCGGCGTGGATATCCCCCATGAAACGGGTTTGCTCGGGCACAGCGACGCCGATGTCGCGGTTCATGCCCTGATGGATGCCTGGCTGGGCGCGCTGGCGCTCGGCGATATCGGCAAGTGGTTCCCCGACAACGACTCGTCCTACAAGGGCGCCGACAGCATGAAACTGCTGGAAAGAATCGTCGCCGACGAGCGGATCAAGGAGTACCGGCTGAGCAATCTCGATGTTACGATCATAGCCCAGCGGCCAAAGGTTGCGCCGTACATTCAGCAAATGCGTGAGAACCTCGCCCGGATTATCGGATGTTCACTCGATCAGGTGTCGGTGAAAGCAACCACGACCGAAAAACTCGGGTTCTGCGGACGTGAAGAAGGAATTGCCGCGATGGCGGTCATCTTGCTGGAGAAAAAATAAGAGTGGAGCCAATTATCGGAATCGAACCGATGACCTTATCATTACGAGTGATATGCTCTACCAACTGAGCTAAATTGGCAACAGAGGCACAATATACACCGGCTTAGGAGAATATCAAGCAATTTTAAGCTCATTTTGCAATTTTATATGTCATTTTTATATGCCACAGCTTTCAGGGACGCCCCTGCCCAAAGGAAGTCGGACATGTTGGACTTGCCGGACACGCCGGACGGTTTTGAGCGTGATGATCCAGGTTTATAAGCTGATAATGTCCACCCGTTGGGCTTTTGGCGGTCTCGTCTTCAGGGGCTCCAAACAATTCACCAATTCATCAATTCACCAATTCATTAATTCCCCATTGGCATTACCATTATTCATGTTTTGTTTGGTTAAATTTCATGATGGGAGTCTAATATAGAAGTCTAGACGAATTATTCGGCCTTTTCTCGGAAAAAGGCTGCCGGAAGCCATTACTGGCGGTAGAGGTCATACCAATAGCGGGATAAATGGTATGATCAATATCCGTCATTGCTCAGTAAAGTTTAATTTTGACTTTTTGTTGAAATAAAATAGTATTATTTGATGATTAATGGAAAACTTCCTGATATTGAAAATTATTCGGAAAGCCTTAAAATATAAAGAAAATGGAAAAATAATTCATATTTTTTCCAAAAATAACTTTTTTTTTCAAAAATATATAGTATACTATAAGTGGTTCAGGAATGGAATGTCCAAGTTCCTATACGCAATTTCTCCTCTTCATAATTACTCCTCTAAACTTGGACGGTCCTCCTGAACCGTTTTTTTTTGTCTCAATTTGAAAACTCTATCAGTTTTGTATGGGATTGCTTGAGAAATTGAAGATATCATATGAAGCATTTGGTCTTACCAATCATATTGGCAATGGGAGAACAATCAGCAAGTCCGAAAGAAGTTACACTTGTGATGAAGAGTGGATAATTATATTAATGTCTGTAATAAACTTATTACTTCGGAATCGGTCATCGGGCGCGGATTTTGCTTCATGCTGTTGCTGCGGCAGTTTTTCACGATAAAGGGGAAATCTCTTTCCGAAAGCCCAAATTGGCGGAAGTTTTCCGGGATACCCAGTTCCCCGCATAAATCGGCAATTGCGGCTGGGAAATCGGCGACTTGGCAGTTTTGCGCCAGACTGCGGTAGGCATCGGCACAAACCGGTTCATTCCAACGCAGTATATGCGGCAGCAAGATAGCGCAGCAAAGGCCGTGCGGGATATGGCGCAATGCGCCGATCGGATGGCCCAGCCCGTGAACGGCGCCAAGGCCGCTGGTGGCAAAAGCGATAGCGCCAAGCATACTGCCTTCCGCCGTATAGCAGCGTGCGTCTTCATTGCCGCGGTCTTCGCAGAACGCGGGAAGATGCTTGTAGAGCAGTTGCACGGCGCGGGAGGCATAGACTCTGGTAAGCGGGGTCGCTCCCAGGGAAATATAAGATTCAATAGCTTGAGTCAGGGCGTCGAGTCCGCTGTTGACAGCTATGCTGCGACTGCACTCAGCCAATAAGTCCGGATCGATAATTGCCAGATCGGCCATCATAGTATCGTGACGCAAAGATTTCTTGATGCCGGAAACCGGATCGGTCAGAACGGCATTGGGGGTGATCTCCGCTCCGGTACCGGCCGTAGTAGGCAGTGCGGCGAAAAATAAGCCTTTGCCGGTGATTTCCATAGCGCCGGAGAAGTAGTCTTCGATCCGGCCGGGCAGGGGGATGATCGCGGCAGCGGTTTTGGCGCTGTCGATAACACTGCCGCCGCCGATGGCTATGACCGCCTGAACTCCGGCCTGACGGCCGGCGTCGATCAATTTATTTACTTCCGGCAACGGTGGCTCTGCTTGAATTCCTACTGTTATTGTAAGCTTGCGACCGGCCAGAATGGCGGTTATGCGTTCCAAAAGACCGCTGTTTTTGACATGTTGACCGGTTACAACCAGTATTGAATTGAATTGATTGGGAATTTCCCGGTTTAAATCTTGAATGGTTCCCGCACCGAAGATGGTTCTGGCGGGGGATTTCAGCTCAGTACTCATATGATATCACTTAAATCGGTGTCGGTTTGCGACAGTTTGTACAATAAATTCCTGGCTGCTTGGATTTCGGCTTTTTTCCGGTTCAGGGCTTCGCCGGTGGCCTCCTGGCCTTTGACCGAAGCCGCTACCTGATAAGAAGGACTGTGATCCGGGCCTTGTACCGAAACGATATTGTAATTCGGCGCCACACCCCATTTCCGTTGGGTGTATTCCTGCAGTAATCCCTTTGGATTTGAATTGCTTAGAGCGGTTTGTGGATTGGGGAAATACTCCTGGTATATTTTCGTCAGCCAGCTTTGGACCGTGTGAAAATCACTGTCCAGGTAGATTGCTCCGATAAGTGCCTCCATCAGGTCGCTGAGAGTGGAAGTCCGTTCCGCGCCTCCGGCGTCGACTTCGCCATGCCCCAGCAGGATGAAGTCACCCAATTGAAGGTGAGAGGCCAGCTCGGCCAAAGCTGTGGCGCAAGCCAGGCTTGAGCGCATTTTGGTCAGGGAGCCTTCCTTGGCCGAGGGATATTCATGATACAGCCAGTGCGTCAGAACGACCCCCAGTACGGAATCCCCCAGGAATTCCAACCGCTGATTATCGTACTTTAAGTCGTTTTCGACCGCATAGGAACGATGAGTCAACGCCTCCCGGACTAAAGCACGGTTGGTGAACTCATATTTGATGCGATACTTAAGTTTCTCGATATCCTCTGCCATGATAACTATACTATAATTGCTTTTTATAAATGTTCCAGTCGTCTTTACTATATTTTGCAGTCATAATTGCAGATGCCTGTTCCATTAGTTCCGGTGAAACGGAAAAATCAGTGAATGAAACATTAAAGCCGGTTTTTATGGCTGAAATCAGATTGTCTCGGAGCAATTCATGATTGCCCCCGGAGGCTTCCAGGTCGATACTGCCCTGGTGCAAAATGCCGTCCCGAGTGCGGCGCTGGGCGGCACCAGCGAATTTCCGGCCGTCGCCGACGACATCATAACGGGTCGGAGTGGTAAAGCATTGCATAAATGCCCGGTCGACATGTTTGGGAATTTCCGTCGCCGCCAGGCCGGTGGCGATTCCCAAGTTGGCGAGTGCGGTTTTGACTGCGTCGTGAATGACCTTGTAACTGTCGACACGGTCGAGGCGGCAGATGTCATGTTCGGCCGGAATTACGACCGTATACGTCAGATCGTGATCGTGATAAACGACTCCGCCGCCGGTAGGACGCCGCACCACGGTATACCCCTCCTGAGGCGCGGCCTGGTAGGATTGGACAAAGCCGATGGAAACGGCCGGCCGGTCCCATTGGTAAATCCGGAGTAGGGGAGCCGCGTACTGATTGATGTTTGTCAACAGGCATTCATCGATGCTCATGTTCATAAAAGGATCACGAGCCGTGTCAAGCCATAGCAACCAACTTTCAGTCATTGGTTGGTTTCCTCCGGCGTTCGAGATGATGGGCGATCAAACGGTGCAAATACTCATTGTTGAGCTCAAATCCGCTGATCCTTTCATATTCGGTAATAATGAATTCGGCAATTTGCCCGACATCGACGGGGATATCCTGTTTTCGTGCCACCTGAATGATTGAAGCGATGAAACGCGAAATATCCTGTACTCGTTTTTGAGCATTGAGCCGGCGGCGGTAGTGCGAGGAACCGTCGAGGTCAAGCAACCCCACTTCCAGCCCGTCGTCTTTCTTCAGGCAATAAATATTGTATATCTTGAGGTCGCCGTGGCGAATGCCATTGTCGTGCAGATGATTCAAGGTGAAAACCACCTGGTTCCGGTATTGAGTAAACAACGCTTTGTTATTCAGCAACTGCGGGACCAATTGATCCGGCGGAATAATGCCGTCGATCCATTCGGTCATCAGATAACCGGCATCCATGAAAATACCGCAACGACGTCTTACCGCGGCGGCGATTGTCATCGGAGTATTGATTCCGGCTTCGCGGAGCTGGTCGGAGATCATTTTCACCCGCCACGGGCGGGCTGTGCGGAAAATATACCGGAACGAATGCCACCATCCCCGGTTATTGTAACGCTTCAGGAAGAAGGTTCCGGATTCGGGAATATTGATTTTGGCCGCGGTGGTACTGCGGGTATTCTTCAATATTTTGGCATCACTGAAAATGCGGTCAAGCGAGTCGAGGTAAGCCCTCAACTCGCAATGATCGGCGTTTACCAGAGCCTGGCAATTGCCGCTCCGGTAATATAAATATCCACCATCTTCCAAACGATGGATAATTCTTTTTGCTTTCAGCGATGACATAATAACGGGAATTACAGATTCTCGATCACCAGATCGCCGACCTGAGAGGTGGAATATCCCATCTTTCCGGCGGCCATGGATTTGAGTTTATTTCCGGTAACGAAAGCTACGCTATTTTCGATCGCCTTGGCGGCTTCGGTTTCACCGATATAGTCGAGCAACATGGCTCCGGCCAATACCGACGCCAGCGGATTGATTACGCCCATGCCGGTGTATTTGGGAGCGGAACCGCCGATCGGCTCGAACATGCTGACGCCGTTCGGATTGATATTGCCGCCGGCCGCTACGCCCATGCCGCCCTGAGTCATGGCGCCAAGGTCGGTGATGATGTCGCCGAACATATTTTCAGTAACGATGACGTCGAACCATTCCGGGTTTTTGACCATCCACATGGTGGTGGCGTCGACGTGAGCATAATCCATCTTGACATCCGGATATTCCTTGCCGACTTCATGGAAAACACGTTCCCACAGGTCGAATACATAGGTGAGTACGTTGGTCTTGCCGCAGAGGGTCAACTGGGCGGTCTTGCCTTCGGCGATATCGCTTTCTTTCAGGCCGCGCCACGGAGCGGCTTTGCTATGACGCTTGCGGGCCAGTTCGAAGCTGTAACGGAGGCAGCGTTCAACCTGGTTGCGGGTATAAACCATGGCCTGTACCGCGGTTTCGTCCGCGGTTCCCTTCATGGTAAAACCGCCAATACCGGTATAGAGACCGCCGACATTTTCACGGACGACGACGTAATCGATATCTTCCGGCTTTTTGTTCGCGAGGGGAGTTTCGACTCCGGGGAACAACTTGACCGGGCGCAGATTAATATATTGATCGAGCTCGAAACGCAGTTTCAGCAGGATACCTTTTTCCAGGATTCCGGGCTTGACGCCGGGGTGACCGATGGCGCCGAGCAGTACGGCATCGAATTTCTTCAGCAAATCGGTTGCGTTTTCGGGAAGAATTTCACCGGTTTTCAGATAGTTCTCGCCACCCCACTTGAATTCTTCGGTGGTGTAGGTAAAGCCGAACTTTTCGCCGGCGGCTTTCAATACTTTCAGGGCTTCGGCAACGACTTCCGGGCCGGTACCGTCTCCGGGAATGACCGCAAATTTGTAATTCTTCATTAATAAACCTCTTCTTTTTACTATCAATAAATAATGATATTTTGTAATATACCATTCCAAATGTGTTTTTTCAAATTGCTACCCGGATTATAGAAAAAAAATCGATGACCCTATTGACAAGATAATGTTTTATGTGTATAATAAGATAAACCGGTATATCTAGGAATGATATGATACAACGCAAAAATCAGAAAACACGTTTAATCGACATCGCCGAAAGGGTGGGGTGCTCCAAAGGGGCTGTCGCCAGCGTCTTGAGTAATGTCGGCAAAAATGTCATCCGGGTGAGCGAAGCCAAACGCACCGAGATTCTCCGCGTTGCTGAAGAGATGCATTATGTGCCGAACCTTACCGCCAGGACGCTGGCCGGTAAAAGCGCCATGAAAATCGGCGTCCTCATCGATTCCCGCGCCCCGCGCAGTATTTATCAGTTGTTGTGGACTGTTGAAGAACTCGCGGCCGAGCGCGGTTACCGATTGATGGTAGGGCAGGCGCATAACGATCCAAAATATTTATTTGACTGTTACGATAATTTCCTGCTGCGCGAGGTGGATGGCGTTCTTTGTTTCGCACATGAATATAAAGGATATGAAAACGAGATCCGTACGTATTTTCAGGATAAGAGGAATTTGGTTTTTTATGATCCTCCGGAGTGGGACGGCGCACCCTATGTCGGGGTAAACCGGGAGGCCGGGGTACTTCAGGCCATGCGGCATTTACAGGAAACCGGCCGGCAGCGGATCGGATTGTGGGTCGGCGCCGATGAATACTATTACAGTATCCGCCAACGGCTTGCGGGTTATCGGGCCGGGCGGGCCGGGCCGG
>JAVBRM010000224.1:0-32444 GCA_031548025.1 Victivallaceae bacterium
GCGGCCATGTTGTCGCAGATGGTGGTAACGTCGATTCCAGCTTGTTGAAGTTCCCAGGCGGTTAATCGCGAGCCCTGCAGCAGCGGGCGGGTTTCATCGGAAAATACCTTGACCCGAATACCGTTTTCCAGTGCTGCGTAAATCGGGGCGAGGGCGGTACCGTAATCACCGGTCGCCAATGCCCCGGCATTGCAATGAGTCAGAACGCCGTCTCCGGCTTGAAGCAGGGTGGCGCCATGCTTGCCGATGGCGAGACACATTTCGATGTCCTCCGCCAGAATGTCAAGGGCTTCACGCAGCAGGATATCCTGCAGTTCCGACACCGTACGTGTCGAATCGAGCCGGGCGGTACAACGTGATAACGCCCAGAACAGATTTACGGCGGTCGGACGGGAAGAGGCCAGATAATCGGCGGTCCGGCGGACTTCGGCGATAAAGGATTTCGCATCATTAGCCGTCAAGTTGCGGGCAACCGCGGCCAGGCCCAAGGCGGCCGCACAGCCGATGGCCGGAGCTCCTCTTACAACCAGACGTTTGATGCAATCATAAATAGTTTCGGCAACGGCGGTTTCGATATAAATACGCTCCAGTGGCAACAATGTTTGGTCGAGCAGACGAAGCTTGCCTCCGCTCCCTTTCAGTTCCGGAATATAACGGTCATAAATTTGCCCCCGGTCATCAATCCATCTTACAGAATCCAGCATTATTTGGTTCCATCCGCTTTCGTGGGAGTTGCTTCCTGAGTGAAGTCGATTCCCGGAATTGCTTTTTCGCCGCCGACAATAAAGACATTACCATGTTTTTCATCCCGTCCAAGGCGGGGAGGGGTATTGGTCTTTTTGTAAATCTCGGCCTTTTCAATTTCACCTTTGAGATTAAGGATTACGTATTGAAACAATCTGGGTTTAATCGGTACCACCATATGCAGATTGCTGAATCCGTCGACGTCGCGTTCGACTTTTTCAGATCCGATGGCCCGGCCGATATAGCGCAGGGCATAAATTTTTTGATCGTCCTCGATCTGGATATATAACGAATTGTTGGCTTTTTTGTAGATACTGGTCAAAACATAATACATGGTTTTCGAGGGCTTGCCTGAATCGTCGTTGAGGAGATCCGGCACTCCGACCGGCAGACGCCATAGTTCATGACCGCGATTGACGCTGAAATTGACATTATTGGATTGATAGGCGCTGCTCATCTGAGGATGACTGATCCAGAAATGAATCCGGTAATTACCCGGCTCCGACAGCCGGTAGTACTTGGTCAGGTTGATATAAGCCGGTTCGCTGGTTTGCCCGTTAGTCAAAATCATCTGAGGAAGAGTCGGAGACTCATTGGTACGTAATTGCAACATTTTGCCGGAGGAATCGGTTATTTCAAAGAACAGTTTACCCTGAAGCCGCTGATCATCCCCGAACGCCAGCGGCCGTCCGCTGTCATTTCGCAGGACCAACCTGGCGACTACTTGTTCATGACTCAGATACTGGTGATCACTCAGAGCCAATTGTAAAGCGACCTGGGCATGGCTTATGACCGGCATCAGCCATAAAACTGCCGACGACAAAAGGATGTAACGGCGAAAATTCATGGTGCAACCTCCTCGAGACAATGGGTTAGAGCCTCGGCAACCTTCTCGGGATTAAGATTGTGGCAGGCATTTGATTGTTGTGGACATTTGCGTTCAAGACATTTCAGGCAATCGGTATCTGCCTGGAAAATATGGTTTTGGAGCCCATAGGGACCGGTCAGTTCCGGGTCGGTTGGGCCGAAAAATGCAAAAACCGGAATCCGGGCGGCCGCCGCGATATGGATAGGACCGCTGTCATTGCTGACGATGGCGCGGCAACGGCAGATCAGTTCGGCAAATTCGCCGATGGAAGTTTTCCCGGTAAGATTGATCATCTGGCAGTCCGGCAACAGCGAAATCAGTCTGGCAGCGTCATTGCACTCCGATTTGGAGCCGAGAACCAGAAAGCGGCATCCCTGATAACGTTGATTGAATTTCTTTATCACCGCGGCAAAGAAGTCAACCGGGAAACATTTGCTTTCCCAACGGGCGCCGGGAGTTACGGCGATCAACTTGTCGTTCGCGGTAATATGCAGATCCGTCAATATCCGGTCAACCGGTTCCTTGAATTTGGTCGCTCCATTGAGCGAGAGCGGCGGAAGCGGATCGGTCATGCCTGTAATCTGAGCGGCCAAATCATAGTTGCGCTCGATGGCGTGACGGCATTGAATATCCGGCTGAAAACGGTGATGATAGAATAATTTAGCCGATGCTTCTTTGGGATTGGCGTAACCGATCTGGTTATGGCCGCGAGCCAGCCAACCGAAAAACGCGCTGCGGAACAAGCCCTGAAAATCGACGACCAGATCGTATTTTTCCTGACGAAGCTCTTGCCATAATTTCAGGAAAGAACCGGTAAAAGTGGAGAAATGAGAAAGTTCATGCCGGGGAAACATAATTTTCCGGCGGATCGGCACCGGCGAAAAATCAATGGCATCGGCAAAAACCGGATTGACCAGCCAGTCAAACTTCGCTTCCGGATATTTTCGCTGCAAAAGTTCCACTGCGGGGAAAGTATGAAAAATATCCCCTAAACTGCTGGGTTTTACGATCAAAATGTCCGAAATTTTCTTCATCAATTATAATCAGTTTCCCGACTCCAGGCGTAATGCCAGGCGTTCGGGAAGATCGGCTGCAAGAATTTTTGCCTGAGTTTTCTGGATGTCATAAACCACCCGGTGACGGAATACTTCACGGGTATCGGTATCGATGACGGCAAACGAAGCCCGGGGATCGCGATTGCGGGGCTGCCCGACGCTGCCGACATTGAACAAATATTTATAACCCGTTTGGAGCTTGACCTCAAGGACGTCGGATTCCTGAACTTCGCGTGGTACGATAACTTCATTTTCGAGATGAGACCATTCGCTGATTTCTTCGATCGGTTTTTCCGACATGGTCGAAATCGGCTTTTTGAAAAATGCTACCGGAACATGGGAATGCCCGCAGAAGCAAATCTGGGTAAACTGATAGGCAAAATTATCCGCCGCATGATGCACGTCGAAGATGTATCCCCAGTTATCGGGAGAATCGAGCGTGGCATGAACGATCGTGATATTGGTGCCGGGAACCGTCGCCCGCAAGGGAAGATTGGCCAGCCAGGAACGCTGCTCGGTGTTCAATTGGGACTTGGTCCAGAGCACCGCTTTTTTGGCATGTGGATTGAAACCGTCCATGGTTTCATCATTGTTGGAGGCATACTCGTCGTGATTGCCCTTGACCAGACAGATCGGCTCGAGTTCGCGGATTTTTTCCAGACATTCCACCGGGTTTGCATTATAGCCGACAATATCGCCGAGACAGACGTATTTTTCAACTCCGTATTCCAGGCATTTGTCCAGTACCGCATTCAAAGCTTCCAAGTTGCTGTGAATATCACTTAATATAGCTATTTTTGCCATTCGTCAGCCTTATTTTATTCTCATATTCAATTCTAAAAATGTGATGCCGGAATAAGCCGGATCCTGTACCCTGCCGGGCTTTCGACCGACCGGGCGGCAATCATCTGTCTATGCGGCCAGAACCCGAAATTCAAGCGCTGCGAGCAACAGCTCATTTCTTTTTGGCCTTGCTACAGGAGGGGCTTGCCATGCGACGCGGCTTTCACCAACGTCCGGTGGGCTCTTACCCCACCATTTCAACCTTACCGGTCAGAAACCGGCGGTATATTTTCTGTTGCGCTATCCTTCCCGCGGCATATAGTCCGCAGTATCCTTCTTTTCAAAAGGACTCCTCGCTCTATGTAGTCCGGACTTTCCTCTCCGCACAAGGCGGAGCGACTGCCTACCGACATCACAATAACTTCATAATATAATCACCACTCCCGATTAATCAAGGTAATTCAGACAAAAAGGCTATTTAAATTTCAATTGGTGAATTGGTGAATTGGTGAATTACGGGAGGCTATGGGCGTTTGCTGTAAATATTCGGCGGAGCCGGAAGTAAGCGTCAGCGCAAAAGCAACGCAGTTCCACCATTCACCAATTCACCAATTCACCAATTCAAACTTCCCTAAACCGGGCCGGGGTACTCGCTGTGTATTGTTTGAAAACCCGGGTGAAGTGATAGCGATCGGCGAAACCCAGTGTTGCGGCGATTTGGTCGATCGATTGTCCGGAGCTCTTCAACAAAGGCATAGCTGCCCGTATTTTCATGAACAAAACGTAGGAATGCAAAGATTGCCCGACTTCATTTCGGAAATGGCGGGTCAATGTACTGAGAGAAAGATTGACGGCTTTGGCCAAGGCGGCGTTGGATAGTGGTTTTTCGATATTGGCTGCAATCATTTTCATGACAGCGGCTATCTCCGGCGAAAGGGCGGTATGGGAGAGAAAATCGGATTCCTCCAGTTTCAGCAGAGTATGGCAGACCAGATATTTCACTTGCAGAAATTGTCGGGGCTGAGGCTCCGGGTTGCAGAAAAGGTCCTTCAGTTTTTGAAATTCCCGGAGGTCTTCCTGATTCAATTCCATGATTTTGGGCGCAGGGTAAACCAGGTCAAAGGGAGCTTCGGCGGTAAATTGAATATAGTTATGATTGAAAGATTTATGCGATGATTCAGAGAAAACGGTAAATGGCGGAATCAATATCGCGAAAGATGAATTCAGTTCAATATTATTTCCATGCCAGGTGATGGAACCGCCTGGGGTGTCATTCCAATACAGATGAAAGTAAGGAGTGGGAATTCGCCGGTAATCCCACTGGAAATTTTCGCGTCTGCCCGAGCCCACGATTTTGATTTGCGGATCATAAAAATTGCTGATGTCCATATTATGACAATATATTGATTCCGGGAATAGTCAAATCGAATATTGACCTTTTTATGCATATTTTAGCAAAAAATGAACATTTCATTCTTGCAGTTTTCATGTATTATTATAGGGAAACAAGGAGATCGCTTTATGGAATTGACTGAAATATTGAAGAATTTACGCAATCCGGAGAATTGTTATAAGCCGGTGGCTTTCTGGTTTTTGAATCATTATCCGGAGGCGGAAGAATTGATCCGGCAGATTCGGGAAATGTCAAACAAGGGGTTTGGGGGAATCATGCTCCATGCCCGCGACGGCTTGCGGGGTGGTTATCTCGACACGCATTGGGAACGGACGGTCCGGTGTTGCCTGGAGGAGGCGACAAAGTTGGGGCTGGAAGTTTATTTTTATGATGAACTGAATTATCCGAGCGGTCCGGCCGGCGGCAAAATTTTCGATGTTTGTCCGGATACGGCATTGCGTTCGCTCTGCTTGACTTCAGAATGCCGGATAGAGCCGGGGGACTGCACGCCTGCCGGGGACTGGGAGCGTTTCCTGATTCTTGACAAGGGCTGGGTTCGGGAGGTTTCGCCGGAATGGCGTAATTCCGGGTGCGAAGCCGTGACCGGATTGGGCTTTAAGGTCCACGAATCCAAAGAGTACCCGGATTATCTCTGCAAGGCCGATATGGAAGAATTCGTGAAGTTGTCCTATCACTGGTACGCGGAACGGTTCAAGGAGTATCTGGGCAATACGGTTCGCGGGGAATTTACCGATAATTCGTGCGCCAATTTCGGATTTGTCCGGCGTTCGATACCCTGGACGGTGGATATGCCGGAGTTGTTCCGGCAGGAAACCGGTCGGGAACTGAATGAGGTTCTGCCCTCGCTGTTTCTCAAAATCGGGAAGTATCAGCGTAACCGGATTATTTTCTGGCGTTTCATCAATCAGTTGTATTTGAAAACATTTATTATTCCGATCGAACAGGAATGCCGGCGCAACGGGATCGCCGCCACCGGGCATTATTGCATCGAGGAGGGATCTTCCGAACATGTCCGCCAGCTGGGGGACCGTTTCGACCAGAAGCGGCATCAGCACATCCCCGGAGTCGATATGCTGGGCAAAAATACTTTCGAGGCGCTCGATGAGTTAATTCACAACAACGCCATGCCGTTGGCGATCCCAATGACGGCCTCTCCGGCTTATCTGATGCATAATTCGCGGGTATTATGCGAATGTTTCGGGCTGGCCGCGGACTGGGGAATGACGCTGGGCGAAATGCGGCGCATCGGCGGGCTGCTGGCGGTGCTCGGTGTTGATTTGTTTGTGCCGCACGGGATTTATTATTCGATTGCCGGGCACCGCAAACGGGAGTGCGTCCCGGATTTTTATCATCATCCGCTATGGGAGTTCTTCGACCGGTGGGCGATCTGGACCGGCCGCATTTGCGCCTTGAGCGCGCATTCGGAACATCTGGTCGAAACCGCGCTGCTTTATCCGGTTACCTCCCAGCAGGCTTCGCTGGAGCTCGACGCCAATGGTAGTCATAGTGATCTGGGCGCGATTTGTGACGAAATCGATTCTTCCAACCGGGCCGCTGCCGAAGCTCTTCTGACTTCCGGGATTGGTTATGAAATTATTGACGAAGCTATCCTTAATTCTGCCCAAATTAAAGACGGAGAGTTGCGAATTGCCACCGCCGGCGGCTTTACCATGCGGATTCGCACTTTGATCCTGCCTGCCGTCTGGATCGTCAATTCTGAAACTTATGACAAGCTGCGGGAATTTGTTCGGGTCGGGGGATTGGTGATTTCGTTGAATCGGCCATTGACGGCTTGTTTTGACGGCAGCGAAGTTATTGAAAAAGTTCCTTTTCTTGAGCTTTCATCGGCAGAGGAATTTCTACCGCTGGTTCAAAATAACTTACGCCGGAGCGGTATCGCATTGAAGAATTCAGCCGGCCGGATTGTGGTCCGGGAATGGATCAAGGACGGCCGCCGCTATGCCATGCTGCATAATGTTTCGCGCCGGAAGCTGGAACATGTGGAAATAAACTGCCGTTTCGATTCGCCGCTGGCGGTAATCGATCTGGAACGGGTGGAATGTTTCCGGACAGACTGTTCAGAAATCGACGGAACTTACCGGCTATTTCATGATTTTGAATACGGCGAAACCCTGTTGTTGACCCCCGGCGAAGCACCGGCAAGAAAGCAAGCGGCCTTTGCTGCCGATACTATGACCATAAGCGGCCCCTGGCGGTTTACGCTGGAATCCCCCAATGCATTGCGTTTGAATTCACTGGAATGCCGCAATGACCACCAGCATAGAATCTGGCGGACGGAGTTTGAAGTGGCCGACTTGCCGGAAAAATTGGGGATTGCCCTGGACCTCGAACCAAACGAACAGGAATTGCGCAAGAGCATTCATCCCTTCAGCGGTTTCGAACACTGTCGGGGAGGGAAGAGCGTGAAGATTAGTCGGGTCAAATGCCTGGTGAACGGTCAATCGGTGGAAAATATTGAATTCGGCACCCATTTTGACCGGTGGATTTATGAGGGCGAGATCACCCCGCTGATTAAACTCGGCAAAAATGTGGTGGAAATCCACCAGCCCTCTTCTCTGCTGGACTCCAACTATGTACCTGACCCGGTCATGATCACCGGCAATTTCGGTCTGCGAAATCAGGTGATTATTGCCTTGCCGGAATATCTGGAAGCTCTTCGATGGGATCAGTCGCCGCTGGCGGAATACTCCGGCGCGATTCGTTTCGGTAATGAAATTATCTTGCCGGAACAGTGGATTAGCCAACCGCTTGAATTGGAGCTGGAGGAGGCGCATGAAGTTGTTCAATTGTTTATCCAGGGGATTGATTGCGGGGTACGGATCATGCCCCCCGGGCGCTTCCTGATCCCATCTGACTTGACAGCCGGCAAATCACTGAAAATGGAATTACGAGTCCTGAACACGCCTTTCAATCGCTGGCGCGAACCATACATCTCCGGAATCATTGGTAATATGATACTGAAAAAATATTGTAAAATTCATTATCCTGTGCTAAAGTAAATTTGATATTGACAGTTTCATTTTGA
Source organism: Victivallaceae bacterium (assembly GCA_031548025.1). Taxonomy (GTDB): domain Bacteria; phylum Verrucomicrobiota; class Lentisphaeria; order Victivallales; family Victivallaceae; genus UBA5239. Next base: position 7,911 of record JAVBRM010000224.1, read on the forward strand.
TGAGGATACATGAAGACAAGGGAACTACTCCGCAATGCGCTTAATTTGATTTCGCTGATGCTTTGCGGGAGTGCTCTGGCCGTAAGAATCCAAATGTCTGTTAGGCAAATCCGGATAATCGACATGACTGATTATCAAATTTATATTGATGGTCAGTCATTTCCTGTATGGTGGCTGATTGGCGGCATGGTTATTTCGCCGCTTCTAGTATTGATATTGGGCAGAAAAAAATTGGAGCGGATCAATGAAATCTGTCTTCCATTGCTGTTGCTTTGGCCTTTGAATATTTTACTGCCATTCAATTATCTGACGATTTTATTCAGTATTATGATTATTGGGCTGGTGGTTTTTCGCTGGAAATGCGCTTTTGCGGGAAACCTGAAAATCCGTTGGCGGATTACTGAGCGGGTGACCATTTTGATTGTCATGATATTTTATCTGGTCACGGTTTTATGGAGTTTTCATTTACAGAATAGAGCATACCGTTCATTTTTTTTGTTATTCGGAGATTGGGGGCAATACGCCGAGGCTTATTTGAATTTGGCTTTTGGTAATTCCGTAACAATCTGGAATTACCTGGCTTCCGGCGGTCACTGGAATCCGTTGGTCAATTTGATTATGGGAGGGGCGATTTATCTGTACCCTGACGCCAGAACTATTTTTGCCATCAATGCTCTGGTGGTTTATTCCGCGATTCCACTTTGTTATATTCTGGCGCGGGCAAAGCATTTGCCCAAGCCAACATCGTTTTTGTTTGCCCTGATTATTGCAATCAATCCCGTTATCACTAATCAATGCTTGTCGCTTTTTTATGGGTTTCACCCGATTAACTTTATTGTTCCGGTTTTATTGTTGTTTTTTATTTTTTCGGTCAGGAAAAATCGTTACGGCATGATTTTATTTTTTGTTCTTTCGCTGCTGATTCAGGAAACCGTATTGGCGTTTTGGGTTGGTTATGGGCTATGGTTGGTGGTTCGCCGCCAGTGGTTGAATGGTATAGGCTTAGTTGTATTTTCCATTTTAGTGTTCGCCATTATTAGTCATTGGATACTGCCTCATTCGTTTTCCAGTAACCACTATGGGCAGATGTTCCATTATTCGAATCTGGGGAATACGCCGTTGGAGGTGGTGATGTCGCCTTTGTTGCGGCCGCAAGCGTTCATCAATGCTGTATTGCAGATCAATAATATTGCTTTCATTTTGACTTTGATTCTACCGCTGTTTATCCTGGTTCTGTCTTATCCGGTTGCCTTGGTCGCCATTGTTCCATTACTGGCGGGAGTTTGCCTGCAGGATTCTTTGCAAGTGAAAACGGTTGTACTTCAATATGGGTTGGAAATGACTGTATTTATGTCGGTTCTGGCTATTTTTAATGCCGGGAAAATTCACTCCGGCGCTAAAACTTTGTTGCCGCGAATACTGAACTTTGGAAGTGAATATAATGCATCGAGGCAAACTTTGTTCAGGAGTTCTCTGTGTGCGACCCTCTTTCTGACGCTGGCTTCATATTATTTTTTCGGCTTGACTCCGATTGCCGGTAAGTACAACAGCCGGAAAGTTACCGACCGGCCCGATTTCACCAAGATATTCGATTATATCAAGCAGTTTATTCCCGATCACGCCAGACTCGTTACAACCAACGAGTTACAGATTCATTTCATGTTCGAATATCCAACGTCGAATCTGTCGACTGAACTCCAAACCGATGACGTCATTATTCTGGATTTGCATCATTCATTTGATTCCAAGCCGGAGTTGGAAAAATTTCGTGCTCAAATTGCCGAAAATCCCCGGGTTCACCCGATTACCTCCATAAACTGGTATTATAAACAAATTGTTGTCTTCAAGATCAGTCCGCCTGGCGTTCCGCTGTCCAAATTACCATTTATAACGGTTTGCAGTCCGGAAGATATTGCTTCCCGGGGAACAGTTTTGCCGCTAAATGATGCCGATTTCACCGCATGTTATTTTCTTAACGGGCAAAATATTGTCTTCTTGTTCCGCCTGAACCGGAAAATTGATTACGATGTGGATTTTCAAATCAATATTGGCGGTACGAAGTATCTGACTTCGTTTGGACGGGGGATAGTTCCCGCGTATTCAGTAGGTGAAGGTACGACGTTCATTTTTGAATTACCGGCTGTGACTGATAATATTGAAGTTCAAGTAGTCCGCCGCCCCGACTCGAAACCCCTTCGGCTGTTCAAATAAATTGCTCCGGAACAATGAATTCAATCTTGTTCCGGAGCAATAAGATATTTTGAAGATTTATTGCCAGTTGCCGGCGTTTACGTCCGGAGTCTGGAATAGTTCCTGCAGTTTTTTCTTTTCGACGATGCCGCCGGTTTCATCTTTTTCCGGCGGTTCCAGTTCCCATTTGGGGCCGGGGAATACCGGGACATTGAAGGTGTCTTGGCCGATGTTGTGGGTCTTTTCCTGGAATTCCATACAGGCGCGGATACAACCTTTGGCGCCGCAGACCGCGAAATATCCGGTATGACTCAGAATCTGTTTATAATACGGATTTACGTGAGTACCGGGGAACTCCGGGTTCTGCCGTCCCCAATGGCCGAGGGCGAGGGTATAGGCGGTTTTGTAAGCCAGCTCTTCGGACATGGTGGTGTTGGTGATGTCCAGGTTGAAACCCGGGAAGAATTTCTTCATGAAAGGCGACGCCTTCCAGTTGATCCCGTGATGGGTGGCAGTACAGCGGCCCATGTGGACGTCGCCCCACTCATATTCACGTCCGTCGATATGGATCTTGATGGTCGGCAGGTCGCCCTTGTTGGGAATAGCGTTACCCGGGCAGTCTTTGACGCACTTCATGCAGCGCTTGCACAAGGTTTTCGGTTCGATGATCGGATCGGGCTCCAATTCCGCGTCGGTCAGGATGTTGCCGATGCGGACCCGGGGGCCGAACACCGGATGGATGAATACTTTCGACCAGCCGATTTCCCCCAATCCGCAGGCCATGGCCGCGATACGGATATTCAACTGGATATCCGGGGCAGGGCGACCGGGAGCTACCGGAGTCGGATTGTTCGGATAGGTTTCCGGAACGCCGGGATAGATCGGGACCGCCTCAAATCCGTGGTCTTCGATAAAACGCGACAGTTCATAGGTAACCATCGGGCGGAACAATGTGTTGAGCCGGTTGTAAGAATAATACGTGTAGTTGGGCCAGTAAGTTCCTTCGGTGATTCCGCGATAAGTACTGCGCGGGATCGGCTGAACCAGGGAAATCACCGATTTGCAGTCCGGAAAAATATTTTTCGGGTGCATCCGCTCCGGGGCTTCGGCGAAGCGTTCGATATTGGCGATTCCGACGACCTCCACCCCGCCGCCGCCGGCACCCAGTTTGCGGGCCAGTTCTTTGAGCATTGCTGAAGTTAATTTAGCCATTTTATTCACCTTTATCTATGGATTTGCCGTAGAAATCGAATTGCCACGGAGTGCTGTTGCGTAAATTCTGCCGGAACTTCTGTTTCAGGATACCCCGCGTTTCCAGCGACGCCAGACAGGAGCGACCGCAGGCGGCTCCGATTCTTTCCACCGTGTCGAAACGCCCGAACCCGGTTTGAATCGCGCCGTTTCGGCATTGATTGCAGAGCGCGTTGTCGCGGGAATTTTTCTGGAGCGCTCCCAGCGGACAACCGTCGATACAGGCCCGGCAGCCAGTGCAGAAATCAACTTCGCATTCCGGATCGTTTTCGAATTCATAATCGCTCAGCAACATGGCGAAACGCTGGCGGGTACCGAATTCCGGGGTCAGGAACAGGCCGTTGACGCCGATTTTGCCGAGCCCGGCCGCCTGGGCGGCAAGCTTCCAGTCCACATAGACGTTCGGAGCCGGTTTTTTACCGTCGACCGAAGCGCCGAGTGGCTGTTTATCCGTAGCCTCGATGTCATAACCGAACATCGGGACCGCTTCAAAACCGCGCGCTTCGATCCAGATACCGACATCGTAGGTAGTCTTGGCCAGATAATTATCCTCCAGCGAGGAAAAACCGAAATGTTTGAATGAATCATCCAGCTTTTGACCGTGTTCCATAGCCACCAGAGTTCCACGCGGAATCCGGCGTCCGACGACGATCAGACTTTTGGCCTGCGGGAATATCGCCAGGGGATTGTGTTCGGGTGGCAAGTCCGCAAACGCCGCCACCGGGGCCACTCCGATTAAATCCGCGCCGAAAAGCCGGGCGGCATCTTTCAATTCTATAGTATTCATATTACGCCTCCTGTTTGGGGCAGACCCCGCCGACGAATGCGGCTTTATCCACCGGTTTGCCGTCCTGGACGATACTCCAGACGCTTCGTTTACGGAATTTATGTTCAAATTGATTGCCGATTTTCTTTTCCAGCGCCACCATGCAGGCGCGGCCGCATGCCGCCGCATAGCGGTCTACCTTGTCCGAGCCTTCGGGATTGAGAATCGCGCCGTTTTTGCATTTGCTGCAAATATCCTGGTTCCGTTCGAAAACTTCTCCCCCTTTGTCAACCATGGCGCCCAGCGGGCATCCTTCGGCGCAAGCGCGGCAGTTGTCGCAGAAATCCAAGGCAATCGGATCATCTCCGGCCAACTCCAGATCCGTCAGGATCAACGCCAGGCGCTGCCGGTGCCCATATTGCGGCGTCAGTAAAAATCCGCCTTTGCCGATAGCCCCGAGTCCGGCCGCGACGGCCAACTGCTGATAATCGGGTACGAATTTCTGTTCGGCGTTTTGGCGCGCCAACAGTGGAACCGCCGTGGCTCCCAAATCTTCCAGATAACACGCCAAATGGTAAACCGTACGGGACATAAATTGGTTTTCAACCCAATTAAAGCCATAACAACTATAAGTTGAACCAAAGTTCGTACCTTCCTCAACTCCCCGAATGGTTCCGCGCATGATCCGGTGTCCGACCACGATTACGGAGCGCACCCCGGGAAACAACGTAGCCGGATGATTGACCGGCGGCAGATGCGCCAGCCGTTCAATGGGAGCGATTCCGACCAGATCGGCTCCGAATTGTTTTGCCTGCTCTTTGATTTCAAGTGCATTCATAAGACTTTCCTTTTTTTAAGGGAATTTTCCATTTTCAATTTATAGAATCCAAGGGACAACCAAGCGCAAAGGAGATCGACTGTCCGCATGATTTGGTTTTTTCCGAGAAGAATTCCCATTCCTCTTCGGTCCAATTTTCCTTGACTGGCATAATTACGCCCAAAGCTCCGACCAACTCGTGTTTGGCATTGAACAGCGGCACGCCGACCGCGCCCACGCCATGACTGGTTTCCGAATCCATCCGGGCTATTCCGGTTTGACGGATTACCGATAGTTCTTCCTTGAACAATTCCGGGCTGGTAATCGATTTGCTGGTTTTCTGGCTCCAATCGCAATCTTCCAGTAATTCCTCCAGGCATTCCGGCGAAGCATATGCCGCGCATATTTTACCACAAGCCGAACGGTTGACCAAATGTATTTGGCCGATTACCAGTCCGGCGTCTCCGGCATAGTTTTCCGGATACTCGGTGTCGACGATCAAGGAATAACCATGATAATTGGCGGTGACGAATACCGGACGGTTCAATTCCTGTGCCAGCTTATGCATATAAGGGCGTGCCTGATTGCGCAACTGCAATTTTCTCAGCCGAGTATGTGACAAATTCAAAATTTTCAGGCTGATCCGGTATTTTCTGCTGCCGGGGGGCTGCTCGACATAACCGGTCTCGGTCAAAGTTTTCAACAGACGGCAGACATGGCTTTTCGGCAAATTGAAATGATCCGCCAAATCCTTGACCGAACATTCTTCAGCGTCGGCCGCCAGGTATTCCAGTACTTTAAATCCATTACTCAAGGTATTATTCATATTTCCTAAAATTCTATATATTGGAACTTGTGTTATATATTATATCGTTTTTTAGAACTTTGTCAAGATGCTAAAATAAATTTCTCACGGATTTTTGTCGTTTATTTCAGAGTTGGTAATCAAAAATTTTTCAAAAGGAAGCAGGCGGACCAAGATTATTTCATGAAAATTTTGATGAATAGTGTGGAAATGGGCGCAAAACTATAAGATTAGCTCCAGCAATACTGAAGTTAATCTTATAATTTAGTCTATGAATCCGTTAAAAGATACCATGTCAGTGTTAGCGCAAATTGTCAAGTATATTCCGGCAAAAAACATTGAAGTATTGGCAAAAAAGTGCAAAATTCAGACGCGGGCGTTCAGCGTGACCAGTCAGGTGGTGACGATGCTTTATGCTCATCTGTCGCATGCTTTGAGTCTGAATGATCTTTGCGATTCGCTGCAAAACCATCAAAGTACACTGAGTCAAATCCGCAATTGCACGCCACCGAGCCGCAATGGGCTTTCTTATGCGAACCGGACCCGCAACGCGGATTTGATCGAAGCATTATTCTGGACGGTTTATGGGGAATTGGAGGCGGATTGGCCGGAGTTTTTTCGCAGCAGCCGCAGTTATCCGGGGCTGCCGTACCGTTTTCAGCGACGGATTTATGCATTTGATTCGACCACCATCCAGCTGACCGCGAGCAGTATGAACTGGGCGGCGCACCGTCATCGAAAAGCGGCGATAAAATCGCATACCGGGATTAATTTACAATCATTTTTGCCGGAGTTTGTGATTGTTCGCGGCGCCAAGGATTCTGATCCGAAGGTGGCATGGGAGCTTTGCGCGCCTCTGCATCCCAGAGAAGTTGCGGTTTTCGACAAGGCATATGTTGGCTTTAAGCATCTGAACCACTTGGACGAATGCGGTGTTTTCTGGGTGACTCGGGCGAAAGAAAATTTGCAGTATCAAGTTATGGGACAGCATACGGCAGCAGCTTCAGGCGAAACCGAATCCGCCGCGCCGGAAATTATGGGACAGCAGGGGGGAAATCCCGCGCCGGATCAGGCGCAAGCTCAAGAGAATCCGCAAGCGAAAATATCAACGCAAGAAAATCTGCGTACTCAGCGACCTCCGGATTCGCCTGACCGGCGTCAACACCGCGAAACATTATCCACAGGAACTGCGTTTGGTTACCGCGGAAGTTGAAGTCAAAAAAAACAAATGATTTCGATGACCTTCATCACCAACAATTTCGCTTGGTCGCCCTATACCGTCTGCGAGCTTTATCAGGCCCGGTGGGGCGTCGAAGTGTTTTTTAAGGAAATCAAGCAGAATCTGCAACTGGCCGATTTCCTGGGCTATAACGAAAATGCGATTCGATGGCAATTCTGGACGGTTCTGCTGGTTTATTTGCTGCTCCGATTCATCGCCTGGGAAAAAAGATGGAAGCATTCCTTCAGCCGCCTCTTTACCCTGATTCGCGGAGTCATCTGGAATTACTTCGAACTCGGCAGCGTACTCGAATGTTGCGACTCCATGGGACGGCGGGGGCCAGTTAAGGTACGCGGTTCTCCTGAATACGCCTGCCAGATGCTTTTTGATCTGACATAACATCTCCGCTCAAAATTGCACATCTACAAAGACGGTGGTTTCGAGTCTCGACACTGTTACGCTCAAACCTTGTCCCAAGATGCCGCTTTCAGGATTTTACGGGATGCCTGTGCATAGAAAAGAAACATTTTCCTTCACTGTCCAGAAAAAATGAATTTATTCTGACCTATCTTGATCAAAATGACAAAATTTTGACTCGAAAGAAAATCGTAGCGGATCAATACATTAAGCTGGATATGGACGGTAAGTTTTTTACAGTAAGCATCAAATAATTTAGTGGTATAATCCTTGCGAATTTGTAGAGTTGGAGTATATTACTCTTTCAGTACAAACTCAGCGAGGATATTTATGGCTAAAGGAACTGTAACTCAGAAGATTATTGACCGGCATTTTGTCGCGGGAGACAAAGTCACCGGGTCACCGATTGCAATCAGAATCGACCAGACTCTGACCCAGGATGCCACCGGCACCATGGCTTATCTGGAACTCGAAGCGATGAATGTCCCTCGCGTCAAAACTGAATTGTCGGTATCGTATGTCGATCACAATATGATGCAGAACGGCCCGGAAAACCGCAACGACCACATGTATCTGCAGTCGGTCGCTTCGGCCAAGGGTGTGAAATTTTCCGCTCCCGGCAACGGCATTTGCCACCAGGTGCATTTGGAGCGCTTCGGCATTCCCGGCAAGACTTTGCTTGGGTCCGATTCGCATACTCCGACCGGCGGCGGCATCGGCATGATGGCGATCGGGGCCGGAGGCTTGGACGTGGCGCTGGCGATGGGCGGACGCCCTTTCCGGCTGAATTATCCGAAAGTGATCGGAGTGAAGCTGACCGGTGAACTGCAGCCGTGGTGCGCCGCAAAAGATATCATTCTCAAGCTTTTGTCGATCCTGACCACCAAGGGCAATGTCGGTTCGGTCGCGGAATATTTCGGGCCGGGCGTCAAGTCGTTGTCGGTGCCGCAGCGGGCTACCGTTACCAACATGGGTGCGGAACTCGGAGTCACGACTTCGCTTTTCCCGTCCGACGAACGGACCCGGGATTTTCTGGCGGCGCAAGGACGCGGCGACGACTGGATGGAATTGACCGCCGACGCCGATGCCGAATATGACGACGTCATCGAAATCAATCTGGCGGAAGTCGTGCCGTTGGCCGCCTGTCCGTCCAGCCCGGATAATATCAAGACGATCAAAGAACTGGAAGGCGGCAAAGTCAACCAGGTGATCATCGGTTCGTGTACCAACAGCTCGTATCGCGATCTGGCGATGGTAGCCAAGGTTTTGAAGGGACGGCAGGTTTCGCAGGACGTTACCTTGTCGATCGCTCCCGGCAGCCGTCAGGTGCTGGAAATGCTGGCGCGCAACGGCATGCTGGCCGATATCATCGCGGCCGGAGCCCGGGTGTTGGAAACCGGTTGCGGTCCGTGTATCGGGCAGGGGCAGAGCCCGTCCGACGATACGGTGACCCTCCGTACATTTAACCGTAACTTTGCCGGCCGGACCGGAACCAAAGGCGACCAGGCGTATCTGGTCAGCCCGGAAACCGCTGTCGCGGCCGCTTTAAAAGGTCAATTTGTCGATCCGCGCACGCTGGATATCGCATATCCGGAAGTACCGGAGCCGGAAAGTTTCCTGATTAACGACAATCTGGTGTTCAATCCCTCCGCCGATCCGGTCGAGATTGTCCGTAAGCGTACTATTGGCGAGCCGCCGATGAACAAACCGCTGCCGGATACTCTGGAAGGCGAAGTGGTCATCAAGGTTGGCGACAAGATCACGACCGACCATATCATGCCGGCGGGAGTTCATTTGAAATTGCGCAGTAATATTCCGGCTTATTCCAAAGTCGTTTTCGAGTGCTTCAGCGAAACCGGCAAGCCGACTTTCGCCGAACGCGCGGCTGCGGTACGTGACGCCGGTGGTCATGGCGTGATTGTCGCCCGCGACAGCTACGGGCAGGGGTCTTCGCGCGAACACGCGGCGATTTGCCCGATGTATCTGGGCGTCAAAGTGGTGATCGCTCTGGCGATTGAGCGTATCCACTCGGCCAACTTGATCAATTTCGGCATCGTGCCGCTGACCTTCGCCAATCCGGCTGATTACAACCTGATCAACGAAGGCGATGAGATCATCATCAACAATTTCCGTGAGCAACTGTCGCAGGGAAATTCGGTGGTGGCGGAGTTGAGCGACAAGAAGGAAAAAATTACCCTGAATCACAAGCTTTCTGCTGAGGATGTCAAAATCATTCTCGCCGGCGGCATGCTTAACTGTGCGGACTGAACCATGAATCTGAGAAGCATGATTCCGTCTGACTGGCGGCAAGAGCTGGAAGAAGCGGTCAAGACTCCGATATTCGGAGAACTGGAAAACACCTTGGGCATCGAATACGATGAACAGCAGGTGTTTCCCAGCCAGAAAAACATCTTCAATGCCTTGAGGCTCACTCCTTTTGAAAAGGTCAAAGTGGTGATTCTGGGGCAGGACCCGTATCATGACGACGGCCAGGCTCACGGCCTGGCGTTTTCGGTAATGCCCGGAGTGAAATATCCGCCGTCTTTGCGGAACATTTTCAAGGAATTGCAAGAGGATATCGGTTGCGTGCCGCCCGACAGCGGCTGCCTGGTTTCCTGGGCGGAACAGGGCGTGTTGCTGTTGAACACGGTTTTGACGGTTCGAGCCCACGAAGCGGCTTCGCACCAGAAGATCGGCTGGGAAGAGTTTACCGATGCGGTGATCGCGGCGGTAGGTCGTCGCAACGAACGGGCCATATTCGTCCTTTGGGGCGGGCCCGCCCAGAAGAAAGCGGCTTTGATTGACGAAGAGCGTCATACCGTGATCAAGTCGCCCCATCCTTCGCCGTTGTCGGCACACCGGGGATTCTTCGGAAGCCGTCCGTTTTCTCAGATCAATAACGAGCTGGTGGCCCGCGGCAAAAAGCCGATTTATTGGACCGATGAAACGGCTGACGTCTGGGTTCAGCAAGGATTGAATCTTTCCTGATGAAAATAGCGGTGTGTATCAAGCAGGTTCCGGATACCCGTAACGTCCGCATGGACGAAACTACCGGCACGGTGGTTCGCGAGGGGGTGGAGCTGATTGTCAATCCGCTGGATCTTTATGCCATTGAGCTGGCGCTCCAGCTCAAGGAAAAATATGGGGCCGAAACCGCGGTATTCACCATGGGGCCGCCCCAGACCATCGGCGCGCTGCGCGAAGCGGTGGCGATGGGGATCGACAGCGGATACCTGATCTGCGGCCGGGAGTTTGCCGGTTCGGATACTTGGGGGACTGCTTATTCCTTGGCGATGGCGATCCGCGCCGCCGAAACTTTTGACCTGATCATCTGCGGCGAACGCGCTACGGATGGCGACACCGGGCAGGTGGGGCCGGGGATTGCGGCGGCTCTGGATTATCCGGTCGCGGCTTATGTCAATCACTTCGGCGAATTTGTCGGAAATTCATGCACGGTCAGTCGGATCATGGAGCATGGTGTGGAAACTGTCCGCATGGCGTTGCCGGGGGTAATTACCGTGGTCAAGGAAATCGGCGAGCCGCGCTTGCCGACCCTGAACGGCAAGCTCAAAGCCAAACAAATGGAATTTGTCCGCTGGAACGCGGAAAATCTCAAACTGGATATCAATTTATTGGGCCTGAAAGGATCGCCGACTCGAGTGGTCAAAATATTCCAGCCACAGGTGGCACGTCAGTGTCAAATGGTCAACGCCCGCAATGAGCGCGAAATGCCTGAGGCCATTGCCCAAGCTATGGCGTATCTGCGGGAGGCTTTGCAATGAATAACGGACCGTGGATTCTGGCCGAACAGCACAACGGCAGGATAGAGGAAATCTCATTTGAACTCCTGGCCCGGGCTATACAGCTCAATAACGGTGAAATTACCGCGCTGATTATCGGGCCGACTTTGGGCGAAAGCGAGCTTTTGAAACTGATCGAACATGGCGCATCGCGAGTAATTGTCTGTGAAAATCCCATGCTGGCGCATTTTTTGATCGAACCGCATTTTACTTGTTTCCAGGAAGTTGTCAATCGTTATCGTCCGCAGATATTGCTGGCCGGGGCTACTTCATACGGGCGTGTTCTGATGCCGTATGCCGCCATGCGGCTGCATACCGGTTTGACCGCCGACTGTACGGAGTTGAAGATCGAACCGGAAAGCGGATTGCTCTTGCAAACCCGTCCCGCCATTGGCGGCAACATCATGGCGACGATCAAGTGTCCGGAGTTCCGTCCACAAATGGCGACGGTCCGGCCTCATTCTACTTTGCCCGTGCCGGCTCGAAAGGGCCGGGAAGGGGAGGTTATCCGCATCGCAATGGATGTTGAAAGCCGAATGGAAGTCATTGACTTCAAGGAAAATGATGATATTTTAAACCTGAATGACGCCAAGCGGGTGGTAGTAATCGGCAGAGGTATTAAAAAGGCCGAGAATCTGCCGATGATTTTCGAATTGGCGGAATTATTGGGGGCGGCTGTCGGGGCGAGTCGCGAGGTGGTTGACCGCGGCTGGCTGGATTACCGTTACCAGATTGGCTTGAGTGGCAAAACGGTCAGCCCTGAATTTTATTTAGGGGTAGGGGTGTCCGGTGCGATTCAGCACTTGGCCGGTATGCAAAACTCCGGCAAAATCATGGCAATTAATCAGGACCGTAACGCCCAGATTTTCAAAGTGGCGGATTTCGGATTGACCGGAAATTTATTTGAAATTGTTCCGGGATTGATCCGGCAACTCAAAAATGGGGATACATCATGGCTGAATACGGTAAAATAACCCCATCTATTGTCGAAGAACTGCGCCGGATTTGCGGCGTGGACAATGTCATTTACAACGATACGGAGCGTCTGGAAGCGTATTCGCACGATGAAATTCCCGGCAAACAGTACCGGGCCATGCCGGAAGTGGCAGTGCGCCCGGCCAATGCTCAGGAAATTGCCGCGATTATCAAGCTGGCTAACCGGGAACTGATTCCGGTGACGCCGCGCGGAGCCGGTTCCGGGCTTTCCGGCGGAGCGGTGCCGGTATATGGCGGGATCGTCCTGGCTACTGACCGCATGAACCGGATTTTGGAACTGGATAAACCGAATATGATGATTGTGGTCGAGCCCGGAGTCGTCGCCAACGATATCAATGAATTTTTGCGCGAACACAAATTGTTCTATGCCGGTTATCCGATGAGCTTGGAAACTTGTTTCATCGGCGGTAATATCGCAGAAAATGCCGGGGGCGGCAAGGCGGTCAAATACGGCGTGACCTCCCGTTATGTCCTGGGCTTGGAGGTCATTACCCCGACCGGTGAAATTGTCGAATTCGGCGGTAAGCTGCTGAAAGACGTGACCGGTTACAACATGGTTCAACTGATGGTCGGTTCGGAAGGAACTCTCGGCGTCGTGACCCGTATTATTCTCAAGCTATTGCCGCTACCGGCTTTTCAGGCGGATTTGCTGTGTCTGTTCGACTCCGCCGAACTGGCTATCGGAGTAGTTCCGGAAATCATTACCAACACGGGGATTACTCCGACCTCTTTGGAGTTTATGGACAGCGCCTCGGTCCAAACCTCCTGCCGGTATTTGAATGAAAACCTGCCGTATGAACAATGCGGGGCCATGCTCTTGATTACCGTGGATGGGGTGAACCGCGAGAGTGTCGAGCGCGACTACGAAACCATCGGCAAGTATTGTCAGGCGCACGGGGCCAAAGAGGTTTACGTGGCGGATAACCCGCTGACCTCCGAGCGAATCTGGAAGATTCGCAAGAATATCCCTGACGCCTATAACATTTATTCCAACCGGCAGAGCGGCGAGGATCTGGTGGTGCCCCCGGCTTCGATTCCGGCGGTTTTGAAGAAACTGTACGGGATTGCCGACAAATATGGAGTGATTATTCCGTGTTTCGGCCACGCCGGTGACGGCAACATCCACGCCCGGATCATCTGCCCGCCCGAGTGGAGCAACGAAAAATGGCAGCAGATCCTGCCGGAAATTCTGAAAGAAGTCTATACCGATACCGCGAAATACGGTGGCCGGATTTCCGGCGAGCACGGAATCGGCTGCAAGCGCAAGAAGTTCATGAATTACGTAGTATCGGAAGAATACCTGAATCTGCTCCGAATCATCAAGCGCGGCATGGACCCAAACAATATTCTGAATCCCGGCAAGATTTTCGATATTTAATTTCGACAAAAGTAATATTCGAGCGCATTCCGCCACGTCGGGTAATGAACCATGAAAATATGTTCGCCTGGCGGTATGGTAATATGCAGTCTCGGATCCTCAAGGGAACGCCCGAATGTCCAGCGAAGAGTATGGTTGTCCTGATCGCAGATCCGGTATAATTTATTCCATATGGCGGGAAGTATCACGACCAGCGGCTCGGAAGATTTGCAGGAAATCACAAAGGTGTTGTCTGGAAGTTTCTTAACCGTCAGGTATTCCGGAACGCCTTCCTTGACTGAAAATGGAAGTTCGGCGAAATGACCGAGCCAAGAGGAGAGGTCTTCCAGATAAATCACTTTTTCTGCTGGAGTCTTTGGATAGTATTCCAACCAATTGCCAGGTTTGACGATAGATAACTCACTCCTGGGAAAATATTCCTGTCGGCGGAGTTCACGGTACAGGCAGCAAAATAAAGTAAAAAGCACGATAACGGCAATATAGGCGGTCAGGTATTTGCAGGCGATTTTACCGCGCAGCATGGTAATGGCTGCCACCAAAAAAATCACCAGAAGAACCGTCACGAAGCATTGCAGACGCCAGGGAAATTGAATCGCCCGCAGAGTTTCGCTGAAATTGTAAATTACAGCAAAGTATTTGGTCTGTAAGGCGATGTAAATAAATAATGTGATGATGACGAAATACCAGAACAGGCGGAATTTATTGAATTGTCGGCTTAATGTATGACGGTGCTTGAATGAAAAAATAATAATGTTGCCCCACAAAGCAGGAGTCCAGCTACAATCCCGGTATCAAGTTGCTGGAATACGTCTGTCGCCGGAGTCAGGGAGGATTTGAAGTCAAATAGATATCTTGCCGGTGGGACGATATTTAACTGTGGAGAAAAACCCGGTAATAGTATATAGATGGCGACAAATGTGATATATTTTTGCATGTCGTTGATCAGCAATACCCAGGGCAGAGCGACAGCAGTAAAAGCTGTCGCCGAAATCAAGGCACGGAGCAAATATTGCTTACGTTGTTCCGGAAAATGGATGAGGGCTATGGCAAAAGCCGTCAAAACCATGCCCCCCGAATATATCATAATCGCTGTGTGTGCGAAAAATAATAATGTTTCCAATGGCAGAATCCACCAGGAAAATTGCTTTTTCAGCAGCAAGCGCATGCTCCACCAGCATAAAAACGGAATGAGGCATAATGCTGCATATTCGGCCATGGCTCCCCGGATAATCAAGTCAACTTGAACATAATTGAAAAAGATAAAACAACTGCCGAGAAGTACACTCCATGACCTCGGCATTTTTATTTCACGACAGCAGCAGAAAATACCGGCGGCGCCAAGTGTACCGAAAAGAATGATAGTCAGCAGCAGGGCGGTTTTCATTTCCCCGGTAAGCAGAAAGATGATGGCTCCCGAATAGGTGAACAATTTAGGATAAAGGAGCGGCATCAATGACCCCATTCCATAATTTTCCGCGGGTTCCCAGATGGGGAAAATGTCGCCACGTTCCCAAGATTGAATCAGATAGTGAATTCTGGCGGCGAAAGTCGCGTTTTCATGGTTAACCGGCCAGCCATCATTCAGCCAGATGCTGCAGGTACCTATAAATGCAGCCAAGATCATCAGAGATATGATCAAAAGATTTATGATTCGTTTTTTCGTTTTTAAATTCAGAGTCATAAACACTCCTTTCTATTTATGATGACAATCGCGCATCATTTGACCTGTTTCATTTGTTTGCGCGTACTGAAGTAATACTCAAGCGCAGTTTTCCAGATCGGGTGTTGAACGAAAAAGACGTGTTCTCCCGGCGGTACGAGGATATGCATTCTGGGATCATCCAGAGAGCGGCCGAATTGCCAGAACAGAGTTTGGTTATTAATATCGGCTATCCGGTATAATTTATTCCACATGGCCGGCAATATTAAAATGAATGGTTTAGATGAAGCACAGACGATGGCGAATTTTCCATCGGCGGATTTCTCGACGGCAAGATATTCCGGCTGGCCTTCGTGAACGGAGTATGGTTGACCGGAATAGCTTTGTACCCATGGCATGAGTTTACGAAGGGCGTCATTGACAGAAGCGCCGGGAGGAAATCCAGGCGCAAACTCCAGCCAATTCCCGGGAGTGAAGTTGGTTAACTTGTCCGGGGAGAGATACTCCTGACGATGATATTCACGATGGATACACCAGGATAAAGTAAAAAATGTGATGATACAGAGATACAGGGTTAAGTATTTGTACGGAATTTTCCCCCGCAGCATGGTCATGGTCATGCCGGACAAAAGGATGGAAATAATAGAGACAAAGCACTGTAAGCGCCAGGGGAATTGTATGGACTTGAAAATTTCATTTGTTTCGTAAATATATTTTGAAGGGGCGGTTTGCAGTATTGCATAAAAAAACAACGAGGCGAGAATAAAATACCAAATCAGGCTGAAGCGTTTAAACTGTCTGCGTAAAACGGAATAATGTTTGATCAGGAAAATCAAGAGAACCATCATGCAAAGCAACCAACCGGCAAGTATTCCGGCATCGACTTGCAATACGATATCACATGATGGAGTCAATGAAGATTTCATATCCAGAAAATATCTGCTGAAGGGTAGCAGATTCCACTCTGGAGGATAAATGTATGCTTCTGCAAACATGATATACTTTTTCATATCATTGACCAGCAGTCCCCAAGGGAGAGCGATGGTCGCGAATATGAACGCTGAAACGAGGCTGCGGAACATATAGTTTTTTCTTTTTTCCGGAAACGCGGTCAACGCCAGGATGAATGCCGTGAAAATCATGATGCCGGAAAATATCATAATTGTGACATGGGCAAGAAACAGTAAGATTTCCAGCGGCAATATCCACCAGCTGAATTGTTTTTTTCGCAGCAATCTCATGCACCACCAGAACAGATATGGCAGAATACAGAGCGCGGTATATTCTGCCATAGCGCCTCTGACAATTAAGTTGAATTGGACATAATTAAGAAAAATAAAGCAAAATCCCCAAAGTATGCTCCAAAGTCTCGGGAGTTTCATTTCCCGGCAACAACAATAAATTCCAAGTCCGCCGATTGTGGCCCACAGGATAACCGTGCATAATAAAGCGGTTTTCATTTCTTCAATCAGCAAAAAAAAGATCGCACTGGAATAAGTGAATAATTTAGGGTAAAAAAGAGGCATGAGAGAACCTAATCCGTAATTTTCCTCCGGAGCCCAAATCGGGAACAGTTCGCCATGCCCCCATGCTTGTATCAGATGATAAATACGTATTGCAGAGGCATCGCCTTCATGATTGCTCGGCCAGCCGGCGTTCTTCCAGATGCCATAGGTCCCCAGAAAAGCTGCCAGAATCATTACCGATACGATCGAAACATTTATAATCAGCTTCTTATTTTTAGAATTCAGCATTATATAAATACCTCCAGATTATGATGACAGTCGGGGGTCCAGATAGTCCCGTAGAGCGTCGCCGAGAATATTCAGCGACAATACCAGGATAAACATAAAAGCTGTAGCTCCGGCGACTTCCCACCAGATGCCTTGCCAGAGACGTTCCTGCCCGTCAGCGATCATGGTGCCCCAACTGGGAAATTGTTGAACTCCCAGTCCTAAATAACTGACGATAACTTCGGTCATCACAGCTCCGGCAAAGCGGATGGTGAAGTAGATGATTACCAGATAAAGGACATTCGGCACGATATGACGGAGAATGATCCGGAAATTATGCAGACCCGCGACTTTGGCCGCCTGAACGTAGCCCGCTTCGCGGAGTTTGAAGGTTTCGGCACGGACTACCTGACAGAGCCCGACCCAGCCGGTAATGCCGATCCCGAGATAGACCGCCATCATACCGGGTTCAGTATTGAAAACCAGGCATATTCCATTGAAAGCCGCCGCCAGCGGCGGACAGAGAAAGCCTTTTGACACCAGTAACGCAAAGGCCAGAACAAACAGCAAAGAGGGCATGGTGGCAAAGGTACTGTAGACCCAAACTACAAAATCATCGACCCAGCCTCGGAAAAAGCCTCCGACCACGCCCAGGGTTACCCCCACACCCAAGGTTATGAATGAGGCGAGAACGCCGACTTTTACCGCCGTGGAAGTACCGGCGACCGCTCTAAAAAAAACGTCTCGCCCGAGGTAATCGGTTCCGAACCAATGTTTTGTCGATGGATTTTGGAAGCGGTTCTGAATGTCGCCGCGTTCGTACACCGGAATAATATTGGCTTGCCGGCAATAGATGGAGTAGCCCTCGACCGCCAATGCGCAGAAGAGATAAATCATGACCACCGAGAATGATATCAGGTTAAGCGGCTTGCGTAAAAATCCATAAAGGGCGGACCAAATGGAGTTCATTCTCCGCCTTCCTCCTGGTGGGAGTGGCGCAGACGGGTCAGGCATACTTGAAGCAAGGCGATTTCCACCGGAGTCACACCGTCGATACGTCCGGCCTGGGCCAGAGTCGTCGGGCGAACTTTGTTGAGCTTCAGCCGGGATTCATTGCACAGTCCGCTGATTGTATCATAGACAAAGTCTTCGGGGATTTTCCAGTTTTCCAGCTTGCGCAGTTTGGTAATGGATTGTTCTTCGCGCTCGAGATAACCGTCATAATGAGCCATGATCGCCAGTTGGCGCATGACCTTGCAGCCGGTTTCAGTGCTGACTTCAAAATCCAACAGTTCGCCGGAAAAGGGCAGCGAGGTATCTTTCGTATAGATACCCTGCAGAGATTTGAGTTCTTCAAACAACGTTTTGCCCTGATGCCGGACGGTCTTGACGTGGGCCAGCGCCGCATCGAGCCGATCCCGGTAACGGATAAAACCCTGATATTTATCGAAAGGCAGCAGATTTAATTCGTGAGCCAATTCACATAAACGCAGGTCCGCATTGTCTTGACGCAGACGCAAACGATATTCCGCGCGACTGGTAAACAACCGGTACGGCTCAATAATATCCTTGGTCACCAGATCATCGATCATGACCCCCAGGTAACTGGATTCGCGTGGCATTTCCACCGGTGCGAGCCCGGCGGCGCTGCGAGCGGCATTCAGTCCGGCCAGCAATCCCTGACCGGCGGCTTCTTCGTAACCGCTGGTTCCGTTGATCTGCCCGGCCGGAAAGACGTTGGGCCATCTTTTCAGGGCCAGAGTACGGTTGATCTGATCCGGGAAAATAAAATCGTATTCAATGGCATAGGCATAACGGGATATCACCGCGTTTTCCAAGCCTGGAATGGTATGAACCATGCCGATCTGGATATCAGTCGGCAAACTGGTCGAAATACCGTTGATGTAATACTCTCCGGTAAATTCACCCTCCGGCTCCAGATGCAATAAATGCTTTTCATGATGCGGAAACCGTACTACTTTGTCTTCGAACGAAGGACAGTAGCGGGCGCCAATGCCTTTGATCTTACCCTGATAAAGCGGAGCCAGATGGATATTGGCCTGAACCAGTTCCGCCGTTGCTTTGGTCGAATAAACCATGTAACAGGGCATATTGCGGCGTTCTGCGCGCGGCAGCCAGGACGGCAACGAAAAATGACTGAAACCTTCATCCGAAATATCGCCGTCCTGAGTAGCCATGTTGGAAAAGTCAATTGTTTTGGCCAGGATTCGTGGAGGAGTACCGGTTTTCAAGCGCCCGAGGCGCAGTTCCAACTGGTTGTTCAGGGCTTCCGATAAGGCGATGGAACCGGGGTCGCCGCTACGTCCGCCAGGCAAACTGAGCATACCGTAATGAAGAAGCCCGCGCAGAAACGTACCGGTGGCAATGACGATGCTGCGGCAATAGATTTTTTCCTGCAATTCGGTAACAATACCGGTAATTTGGTCGTGCTCGCGGATGAATTCGACCGCCATACCGTGTTTGACGTCAAGGTTCGGCTGATTTTCCAGGACGAATTTCATGCCACGCTGAAAGCATACTTTGTCGCACTGAGCACGGGGAGACCATACTGCGGGCCCCTTACTGCGGTTCAGCAATCGAAACTGAATGGCCGCGGCATCGGTAACCGTTCCCTGAGCGCCGCCTAAAGCGTCGATTTCCCGGGTCAGTTGGCCTTTGGCAATGCCGCCGATTGCCGGATTACAGCTCATCTGGGCGATGTGATCCATATTGGTGGTCAGAATCAGGGTCGAGGCCCCTTGTCTGGCCGAGGCCAATGCTGCTTCACATCCGGCATGTCCAGCGCCGATTACAATTACATCATAAGTTTTCATAGAATCAATAATATAACCATGTTCAGGTTTTTTGAAAGCGCCAAAAGTTTATTGCCCTGAAAAAATCGTCGGAAAAATTTTGAAAGGCGGGCGGATAAGCCGGACGGTTTTGAGTATATCTTATATTTTGAGATCTAAAAATCTTGATAATGAATAAAAGTAAACAATACTAAAACAATAAGGTATTAGAAAAGCAACCGGCGCTTTCAATTAAGCATCGCAACTAGTTTAAATTTTTCCAATAAAGATACAATTTCGCTTGAAAAATACAGTATTAATAGTATAATATATGAACTGAATAAAAAAACCTCTTAATTTAAAGGAGAAAAACAGAAAATGAAAAAGTTTATTTGTGCAATGGTTGCAGGGTTAATCGCCTGTACCTCATTTGCGGCCACCCAGTACACCTATGATTTTGGTAAGATCACTCCGTTCTTCAATAATACAGGTAAAAGCGGCGTGCTTGCTTACAGCAACAGATGGGTACAGGACAGCAGCAATTTGCAGAACACTCTGCAGATCGTTCAGAGTTCTAGTGTATTTATTTCATTTACGGGAGAAGCCCCTGCCGCATTCGGCGCTTTCATTGTAGATGGCACCGCCAAAGGGCAGGAGTTGAGCTTGGTAAGCATGGGCGATGGTTATTATACCATAGCTGATGCTTTCAATCAACCCTATACTTTTGAACCCGGCGCCACCATTGGTTTCTGGATCGAAGGTACTGACGGCAAGAAGATCTATAATATTCCCCGGATGGATGGTGAACATTTTGCTACCTATAATGGTACTTTCACCCTCGATGAATATACCACTCTGATCAATGCTTTCGGCGAAAATATGAGTGTTGGTACCATCAACTCCAATACCGAAGGTTGGGATAAATCCACCTACTTCATGAACATCAACGTCGGAACCGCGACTCCCGCTTCGAGCGGCCAACCGCTCCCCGGAGTTCTGGCAGCCCTGGTTCTGGGCGGTGGCGCTTTGGCGGCCAGAAAAAGAAAGAAATAAGTCTTCGAAATTAATTTCGAGATTTTTAGAAAAACCCGTGGAATTCACTTCCCCGGGTTTTTCGTTTACTTGATTCTGCCCATGAGCCGTAACATACCATCAAGAATGGTTGCCGGGTGAGGGGGACAACCGGGAATGTAAAGGTCGACTGGAATCAGACGGCGAATGCCGGAATTGGTTTCGGTATGGTCAGCATAGATACCGCCGGAAATGGCGCAGGTGCCGACGGCAATGACGACCTTCGGCAAACCGATGGCGTCATAAGTTTGTCGCAGGGATTTCCTCATACTGCTGGTGACCGGGCCGGTTATCAGCAGGCCGTCGGCATGTTTGGGGGAATTGACGATTTGAATGCCGAATCTGGAAATATCCCAATTCCAATTGGCAAGGATAAGTTCGGACTCGCAGGCATTGCATCCGCCGGCGCTGATATGGCGCAATTTCAGGGAACGGCGAAAAGTCCGGTATATTTCCCGGCGCAATATTTCTCGGCTGCGGCTAAACGATTGACGGTAAATCAGGTCTTTGCGTTCAAATACCGCTTGGCGGTATTCTCCCGTAAACCTGATTGCTTCCGGCCCGCAAATATTCTGGCATTGCTTGCAGAAAATACATTTACCGATGTCGATCAGCGGTTCTCCTGAATCAATCGTTAAACTTCCGGTAGGACATGATTCCACTGCTTCGCTCCAGGCGTCGGACATTGCCGGGCACAAATGCGGTATGCCGCTGTATTGATCAGGCATACTTTCCGGCGGAAAAATCCTGGTTGGGCATCCGAGTTTGAAGCGTGTTTTTAAAGCTTGAAGCAACATATTGACCTCTCTTTATAGATCCACACCGGAGCAGGATAAGCTGAAACTCCTGCAACATAACGGGAAATCCGAAATCTGTCCTTCTTTCATGATCAGCCTCAATGCTTCCCAGTTACGGAAAGAAGGATCGACAATCTTATAGGCAGCCAGTTTGTTGTTGGCTTCCGAGATGGCGATATGGCAGATTTCGCCACGCCATCCTTCGACCAGGGATACCGCCAACATATCCGGCCTGAGAATCAGTTTTTGAGTTACCGGGACTGTTTCGGTGAAGCTCTCTATAAGTTTCACGATAAGCCCCACGGAGCACCTTATTTCGCGCCAGCGCACCTTGGCCCGGTCATAGACGTCGCCATTGCGGGCAATGGTGGGTTCATATACCGGAATGCCTGGCTGCGGGAAATTATAGCGGATATCCCGTGCTATCCTGGAGGCGCGGGCCGTCACACCGACCATGCCGTATTTCCGGGCATTTAACTCTGTCAGAGTGCCGCAGCGTTCGAACCTGGAGCGGGTTGAAGGCGAATTAAACATCAAAGCAATTGCACTTTTAAAGTCAGAATAACATTTTTCCAGCCGGTATCCTATTTGTATGAGCGAATTTTGATCAACTTTTATGCTGACCCCTCCGGGCTTGATCAAACCGCGGCCGAAACGGCTGCCGCACAGGAATTCCGTCAAGTTAAGAATATCCTCACGGATCTGGAGACAGGAAGTCAGCGCCGGAATATAACCGACATCACCACAGATATTTCCTAAATCTCCAATATGGTTTGCCAAACGTTCCAGCTCAAGCGCCAGGGCACGGATCTTTGTGGCTTCGACGGATGGAGAATGATCGGCAATGGCTTCCAGGTTCATGCAGAACGCGATGGTATGCCCGATAGTAGAGTCTCCGGCAGCAGTTTCGATATAATGAATCATCCGGGGAGACAATGGGCCGGACAGTTGCCTTTCGATGCCGCGATGCTGATAACCCATTGATTGGTCGAGATCCAGGATCTCTTCACCATGACATTGAAAACGAAAATATTGGGATTCGCTGACTCCGCCCATAACCGGACCGACGCCGACCGCATGGATATTGTGTCCGGTGATCTTGCTGAACAATTTTTCAGGTCTGGGCTTCCGGACCGGCATCAGATAGGGATGCCCATGTACTTCGAGAAAAGTTTTCTCTGCCAGTTCCCGTTCAAACATGGAGACGGCGGGGTATTCATTGCTCAGTGATTGCCAGGGGCCTTCGACGGTTGATTTGCTTATTTCCAGTTCCTTGGCGTTGTCATTGGCGACGACAACATACATGACGCTCCGGTGGATAAACCACGCCGAGATCCGCCGCCCCCGCATGAGTTGGGAGATCATATATTCACGGAGACCATGATTGGTCATTTCCTGAATATCCCGCAATTTTACCGCACTGCCGTTTTTCATAGATGTCCTCCAAGAGTCAGAGCGGCTTCTTCCAGAATTTTATAAAACCACGGCGGTATGTAAAGCCCCATAACCAAGGCGATAGTCCCGGCGATTCCCGCCGGAATCAACAGTTTTCTGACCGATGGGTTTTCCGGTTTTAAGGCTATCCCCGGCGGAGCCGTTCCGATCGCGGTCGGAATAAATATAACCAGCATTCCGGCGAAAATCATAACAACGAAAAATAAAACTATGGCGACCATGAATATCGAATGGTTTTCCAGAATCCCCTTGTATAAATATAACTGACTGATGAACAAACCGAACGGCGGCAATCCCGCGATTGCCATGAAACCGGCCAGCCACATGACACAAGTAGCCGGAGCCACCTGCAGCATGCCGCCGATCTTATCCACATGCCGGTTGCGGAAGATGGCGAAAATATTGCCGGAAATCATGAACAGCATACTTTTGATCATGGAGTGATTGATCATATGGAGCAGGGCTCCGATCATGCCGAAAAATCCCGATCCGGCTCCAAGAACCATCAAACCGGCATGCCCAACGCTGGAAAAGGCCAGCATCCTGAGGTAATCCTTCTGCCCGATGATGAATATACTGGCAAACGCCATGGAAGCGATTGCAAATGAAATCAATAAAACGTTGCGGAAGGCTTCAAGACCGGAGGCGTTACAGACTTGTCCGACTCTCAACACCACCAGAAATGAGCAGTTGATCAGTGCCGGAAACAGGGCTGAAACCGGGGAGGGGGACTCGGAATAGGCATCCGGCAGCCAGGAATGCATGGGGGCCAGCCCCATTTTGGTGCCATAGCCGACAAGGAAGAAGATAAAGGCCGCTTTGAGCCATTTCTCGTCTCCCTTGACCTGAGGATCGAGCAGGTTTTCCAGCAACAAAGGAGCCTGCAGATCACGATAAGCATAAGCCAACATGATATTTCCCATCATCGCCAGGGTAATTCCGATGGAACACAACAGCAAATATTTCCAGGTAGCCTCAAGAGCCGCCCGTGAACGGTGGTAATAGATAAGTGGAGCGCTGAACAGGGTTGTTGCCTCCATGGCTACCCAGGTCAACCCCAGGTGTCTGGACAAAATTGCCAGCGACATCGAGCCGAGCATGAGCAGCATACAACAACTGTACAGAGATTCGTAAGTAGTTACCCGCGATGTCAATATCATATAATAACGATTATAGATCGCAACCAGCAAAAACAAAACACTCAGCGGCAGCAGAAATAATTTTGAAACTCCGTTTATCTCGAGCCAGCCCTGGCAAAACGGCTCTAAATTGAATAAAAATGTTGATATGGTCAATGCATTGTGGGCAATTGCACCGTGGATAATAATACCGCGAACCGTGGTTGACTTAAATCCCAGACTGATTAAACCGAAGAAAAACGGCAGTA
>JAVBRM010000107.1:0-41805 GCA_031548025.1 Victivallaceae bacterium
CGACACCCCGGCGGCAGAACGTTTCAAATTGCTGAAAAAACAGAATCTCGTCGATGACTACCGGCAATGGTTCGAGGGGCAACTACAGGAAATCGTCCAGCGTTTCGAGCAGAAAATGCATGGCATCAACCCGAAACTGTCACTTGGCGTCATGCCTCAGCTCGGGAGTGCGGCCTGTGTCGCCATGATGAAATATTTCGGTACCGCCGAGGCTCCGGCGATTATCGACAACTGGGACATGTACAATGGGCTCGGTTTTACTCCGGACATCGTGAAAACCATCCGGAAAGCCAAATCTTTGAATCCGTACAACCGTTGTGTAACCTGGTTCCGAATCAATTCTTATCAGCCGGAATACATCGCTTCCCACGCCTACCATGCGGCCCAGGCCGGAGATGGCTATTCGTCCTGGGTCCTGCATATGCTTGCTCCTCGCCAGGGGAAACACCGCGCAGGTTATCTGCTTCCCGGCGAACACACTCCGCAGGAATATTATGCGGCTTATGCCGAAGCCAATGCCGCCATCGCCGCCCAAACCGACATACCGTTGAAACCGATAAAATCCCTGGTCGCCCCGCTGGCGGATCTCGACCGGATCACAGTTCCCAATCTGCGCCCGGTCGGCAACGGTTCCGGCGCGCCGCAAATGCTGGTGCTGCGCGATCAGCAAGTCATTTACTTTGCCGCCAAAGCCGGAGAAGAAGTCAAATTTGAGATCAGCCATCTGGCCGGAAAACAGCGCCCGATTTCCCTGCAATACATCGTTTATGGCCCCGGCAAGCAGCAGTTGCGCAATGAAGCCGTGAATGCCGGAGACAAAACAGTATTCAGCGTAACTCCGGCGGACACCGGAACCGGCGCGCTGGTGGTTACCGGCGGTCGCGGCGGACTGGCTTGGTATGGCGTTCGCATCCACAGCAGCCACATCGGATTGCTGGCTACTCCGCGCACCTATTTCTTCTTCAACGGCAATCGCACGCTGTATGGGGTAACCACTCCGGGAGAAATTTCAATACGCTGCCACGCGAAACAAATGTTGGACGGAAAGTTCAATGACCAGGAATTTCAAGTGAACGACACCAAACCGTTTACGTTCAAAATGACCGACAGCGGAGTCCCGTTTACCTTGCGCTATGAAAAGCCCGAATTACCGAAAGGTTATTATCTACAGGATATTTTTATCACGGGAAAAACCGTCAAACCGTTGTTGTTGTCCGATGGCCCCGAAAGGATCCTGGCCGCAGAATGATTACACTCGAACAAAACCTGATCTATACATTCGACCCCTATGAGGACCGCCCCTGGAAAGAGGCGGTCCGGGCCATGCATGACGACGGCGTCCGAATCTTCTCCTTTCTTCTGCCGCTGCCGCTGGCCTGGCGGGCAGACGGCACGTATGATTTCACTTTGCTGGACGAGCTTCATGCGGAGATTTTCGCGGAGGCGCCGGACTCCAAACTGTTGCCGCGTGTCTTTCTGACCACTCCGGACTGGTGGGACGAGCGCTACCCGGATGAACTGTTGAAATTCAGCGGCCCGGCTCCGGTAGTGGAACAATTCAGCAACGAACACCAGAAGCTTTGGCGTTACGAAACGAAAATGTATCACTCCACCCGCAACGCCTCCATCGCCTCCCGTCAATGGCGGGAAGACGCCGGCAACGCGCTGGCCGCCTATGTCCGCTTTTGCCGCCAACATTATCCGGGGCGTTTTATCGGGTTTATGCCCGCCTACGGCACCTGCGGAGAATGGGGGACTTTCGGTTCTTACAAGAACGGACGTTTCGGCAACAGCGACTTCAGCAAACCGGCAATCACCGCATTCAGGGATTTTCTCCGTTCCAAATACCACCGGGAATTTCCCGACGCCATGCCGCCGTATAAACCGGAGTTGCTGGCAACGGAAATCGGCAGTTTGAGAACTCCGGCAAGTTACCGGCATGTCATGGATTACACGGAGTGCATGTCTCAGCAGAAAATAGACGCCATCGATTACTTTTGCGGGATCGTCAAACAGAACGATGAGGAAGCTTTGGCCGGAGTTTTTGGCGGCGGCATGATGAGTTTGGGCTCGGCCGCGTATATGGTCCATCACAATGCCGCAGGTTTTAATTTCGAGGAACTGTCGAATACAAAAAATGTCGATTTTCTCTCGACCCCCAATTCGTACTTCAAACGCACCGCCGGAGTGTTTTCGCAAACTCCGGTTACCGCCACCTCGAGGCGTAAAATATTTATCGCCGAATGCGACGCCAGAACCCAGCTTTCCGGCGACGGTTACGGTTCGGATTTCAATCAGTTTCTTTTCGAAACCGGTTATAATCTGTGCACGGGACAAGGTCTGTTGTGGTGGTATGATTTCGGCAAAGGCTGGTACCTGCCGGATGAATACCGCCAATGCATCCGCCGCTTAAATGAAGCGGTTCGAAAATACCGACGCGGCGATTGCGGCGTCACCGCCCGGATCGCAGTGGTCGTTTCGCCTGAAAACTGCGGCCTTACGGAAGGCTTCAGCGGATATTATCGGATGTTCAACCGGATGTTGAACGAAGATATTTCGGCTTGCGGGGCGCCTTACGATACCATTACCACGGATGATATTTTTGAACTGCCGCCTTATCAACTCTATATTTTCCGCGATCTCTTTTATGCCGATACGGATTTGCGCCGCCGGCTGCGTGAGTTTTTTAACCGTCACCATGCTTCATGTATCTGGTTCCATGCCGCCGGCTGCATCTCTTTTGACCGGATTGCTCCGGAATCTGCCGAATCCCTGACCGGCATTCCGGTAAAAATGCTGCAGCACACCATTTGCTCGAATTCCATTACCCTGCTGCATGAACATCCTATATGCGACGGATTGAAAATTCCCCAGGCGCTGAACGGCATCGAACAGAGTCTGACGGTCTGGAGCCCGGTAATCTATGCGGATACTCAGGAATTCATCGGCCAGATCGAATCGGTGGAATTGCCGGGTATGGTTTTCCGGCAGGACGGCAAGCGTTTCGATTTTTGGAGCGCCGCTCCGCAAATTCCTCCGGTCATGCTGCGCAATCTGGTGGAAGCGGCCGGAATCGTCCCCCTCGCCTCACCTCAGGTCCAACTGTTCGGCAACGGCCAACTGTTGACTCTGCGCAACCGGTCGTCCCAACCGGTCCGGCTCCGTAGCCCCGGCCCGCTGATCAACATCCTGACCGGCCAGATATATTCACCGGTAAACGCTGAAGTTATTCTGCCGCTGGCGGAAGGCGAAGCAGTCATTCTGGCAACCGGATACCAAACGATTATTCGGCTTTGATTTCTTCGTGTTTCCAGTCGTCGATCTGGCGCTTTCGGGTATCGAAATTCGCTCCGATCAGGATGATTTTCTTGCCGGAGTGCTGGTATTTTGCGAAGTATTCTTTTTCGCGGATTTGCGACAACGCGACTTCCGCGTCCTGATTGATTTTGAATTCAAAGATGAAAACCCATTCGTTATAAGCGGCCACCGCGTCGATTCGCCCGTTATTGGTGCGCGCCTCCGCTTCAATGTAGACTCCAACCAGCAAAAACAGCAGGAAAAAAATCGTCTGATAATATTTTTCCTGTTCGATTTGGATGTCATATGGAATCGCAGCGAGGAATGTATTGAGGCTTTTCATGAAGCCGTCCACATCTCCGCTCCGGACCAGCCTGGCTAAGTTAATAGCCGCTCCTTCCGCTTCTCCTTTGGATACGTTGGTGTAAGCATTCATCAGATAGGTGTCAAATGCGGAACGAACCTCAAAATTCGGAAAATCGAGATTGTAAAAGGTGACTCCGAAATCCTGAAAGGTGCTTTTGATCGTCAAATAACCGGTCTGCAGCAGTAACGGCAACGGTTCTATTTTATCAACCTCATAAGCGGCGAATGCGAGACCGGAAACCGGGTGGGTCAGGGCGCTTTCAAAATCGTAATTCGTCTTTTTGATCAGGTTCAGCAGAAACGTCGGGGTACCCGTGGCAAACCAATAGTTGTTAAATTCTCCGTCATTCGTAAAAAATTGTGCCACTGAAACCGGATTGTAGACCGTTTCCGCACCGGCATGAAACCGGTATCCATTGTACCAGTTCCTGATTTTTTCGAGAAACTCATCACGCGGAATCGGTAATTGTTTTTCCAGCGCGTCAAGCCGGTCGGCAAAATGATATTCCAGCTCTTCCTGGGTATACCCCATCATACAGGCATAATCGGCGGTCATCGTGATATCGGTCAGGTTGTTCAGGTCCGAAAACACCGACACATGAGCGAATTTGCTTACGCCGGTCAGAAATACGAAGCGCTCGTAAGGTTCGCAGGTTTTTATGGTTGAATAAAAGCTTTTCAAGACATCCAATATTTCCCGGATACATGGATTGGTTGCGTTTCCCAGAATCGATTTGTCGTATTCGTCGACCAGGATGACGACAGGGCCTTGTTTGTACAAATCCTGTATTAAAAATTCAAAACGCTTGGAGTTTGAGTGTCCGCGAATTTCAAGGTTGAACTCATTGGCGATTCCAACAAGCATGTCAAAAATATAATTCTCAAGTTCTTGCGGAGTTTTAGCTCCGCAGTTGCCCATATCCAGATGGATGATCGGGTATTTTTTCCAATCATAGTCTTTATCGTATATCGAAAGGCCTTTAAAAAGCTCCTTTTTCCCGGAAAAAATTGCATCCAAGGTGGACACGGTCAAAGACTTGCCGAAACGGCGCGGACGCAACATGAAATACATGCCATCTGCAGGGCGGATCAATTTCCAGATATATTCGGTCTTATCGATATACAGGAAATTCCCATTGATCAGTTTTTCAAATGTATAAACGCTGCTGGTTAATTCTTTCATGTTTTCAAGTCTTTTACGCTGTGTTAATGTATTCCCCGGAAGGGTAATTTGCAAGCGTGAGTCTGGAAGATTGTTATGCGTAGTTATACTAAATTAGGGTGAAATTTTGAGTATAACGGATTTGCGTTCGATCAGGTGCCCCGGGACGGCGATATCGCGTAATTGCCCGGCCTTGCGGTTGTGAAAATTTTCCAGCAGATCCAGCGCGCTGCTGCTCAGGAGTTGATAATCGGGAAAAATCGACGTCAGCGGCGGATCCCAATATTCCGAAACATTTTCGAATTCACGGGTTATTACGGACAAATCTTCCGGGATTCTTATTTTCAAGCGCCGGAGTTCCTGCAAAACCTGCAAGGCCGTATCGCCGGGAATAATCGCCAACGCGGTGATTTTTTCCCCCAGAAGCCTTTTCAGACGCTCGGACACCGGCGTATCGTCGTTGTAGGAAACCAACCGTTCCGGATGTTCAATTCCGGCCGCCAGCAATTTTTCCTGAAAATACTCGCCGGTACGTTCCAATAAGTCCATCTCTTCTTCCTGACGTCGGCGCATGAACAGTCCGACCCGGCGATGGTTGAACTTATTCAAATACCCCAAAGCCAGATCAACATTTGCCCGATGGTCCGTATAAACCGTATAGATGTTATCCGAATGCCGCCCCTTCGACGCAAAGCGCACCAACGGAATCGAGCGCAGGGTACTCCAAGCTTGATTGATCGTGTGATCGCCGGAAATGGAAATAGCTCCGGACACGACACGCTCATTCAGTATCTGAATATCTTCATTGCAGATGATTTCCAGCCGGTGACCGCGGCGGTAAATTTCGTTTTTCAGGTAAGAAAGCGCCATCGCCTGATAGCTGTTGATCCGGGTCGTCCGGGATATGATGATCCCGATCAACAGTTTTTTACTCTGCGGTTCCAGACGATATCCAAGCTTTCGGGCCGCCTCGATAACCCTCCTGCGGGTATCATCGGAAACCCGCGGGCTGTTATTGATAACCAGCGAAACGGTGCTTTGGACGACTCCGGCTTCCCGGGCCACCATAATGGAATTGACTTTTTTCATATCTTTATTATAAGTCGTCTTTCATCAATATGCAAATTATTCCTAATTCCGTTTTTCGATTTCCCGGTAGGTTTTTCCGGTTACGAGAAGGTTATCGAGGAGATTCCGCTTCTCCGCTTCCGGGATGTCTTTGCGGAGGAGATAAGCGAGGACGTTTACCAACAACCGGGCGTTGTCATACAACTCGATACGTTGAGGCTGGAGCCACATCAGGTCCGCGCTGAAAAAGACACGCCCCTTGCCGAATTCGCCCGCGGCCATCATCGGGTCGCCGGCCGGAGTCGAAACGACAGTTTTGACAATGGAATTTTTCTTGATCGCGAGCGGGGATGAGGCGTAAAGCTGAATTTTGCCGATATTGGCGGTAACCGGATGCGTCGCCAGATTGCCGGTCAGGATCTGGGCGGGATCGCCGAAACCGCAGTGCTCGGGATCGAAGACAACATTGTTTTTCACTCCGACGCCGAATTGGGGAGTCAGTTTTCTCAGCAAACCGGCATTGGAATTGACGGTATTGGCGGTATGGCACATCACCAGCAGCGAACCGCCTTCCTTGACGTAATCGACAAGATGTTTGCTCCATGGCGAATCATTGCTCAAAACTGCCCGGTAAGCCCTGCTGCCGGTTTCGCAAAGCACCACCAGTTTGAAGTCCTTCAGAAGTTCCGGAGTCCAATTCGCGAGCGGTACGGCATGGGTTTCGAAGCCGAGTTTGTCGATGATATCCGTCAGGTTAGGGTAAAGTTCCCGTCCGCAGAGTGCGTACTGACGCTTTTCTCTCTCAATGAAAAGTACCTTGGGACGGCTGCCGTCGCCGTCACGGTTGAGCTCGGCGAGGCGGTTGAGAAGTTGGTCCCGGGCGGGGTTGGCCCGCGCCAGGGGCAGCGGAGAGATTCCCGGTTTTTCCAGGAGCAAAGCCACAGGAGCGGACGAAGGAACCTTGACCCGGAAAACATTACCGGCGGTACGCTCGAAACTTCCCCGGATCGGGCGGGCGGTGAATGAGGCGTATTCCCGCGGAACAGTAACCGTGAGCGGATGATCCAGCCCGCCCCAGTTATGAAGATAAAGCAGCTTGCGTTCATCATTTCCCGCCAGCATGGTTTCGATAAAGGGATATTCGCGGCTTTCGCCGCTGGCAATCGCCACTTCCGGCTTGGGCAGATATGGCTTCAAGGCTTCCCGGACTCCATAGAGGTCGAGGCGCGGCGCGATGAAGATGAATTTCCCTTTGCCGTATTGATTGACCGTGACCGCCGGCGAACCATCCGGATATTGATGAAGCGCCTTTGCGCCGTCCAGTGTGATTTTTACGCCTTTGGATTTGGTTTCGTCACCGGTTTCAATGTCGAATGACCGGCCATTCATGGTAATTTTCTCATGCTGATTGTCGCCGGTGAACTTGATTCCCGCCAGCTTGGGGAAGTCGGTGGCGGCATAACGGTCGAAGGTTTCCTGCAAGGACCCGAAACTTACCGCTGCAGTACCTCCGGCCTGGACATAATTTTTGACTTTTTCCCAGGTTTCGGGGTAAACGATACGGGCGTAGGGAATGACCGCGAGCTCATGGCTCTCCGGCGTAATCGCCAGAAAATTCTTTTCGCCCAACACGTCGGGACGGAGCTGACTGAATTCCAGGGCGTTGTAATAGTTCATATGATCTTCGTGAGATTTATCGGCGGGACAAGGTACGCCTTTGCCGTAAAGATAGCTGTAAAGGTAAGCGACTTTGCCGTTTTGCCGGCGCACCGCGGGCAGGACGATTTCCGAAACGGAATTGATTTCGTCAACCAGATTTCCCATGTAGGGGCGGAGCTGATCTTCCGACCAGTTCCAGATGGAAAGCGCGCTGGACCCGCGCATCATCATCGTCCAGAGCATCGAAGTGAACTGAGCTTCGCTGAACGGCCTGGATTCATTGATCATATCATCGGCCAGGATATGGATATAGTTGCGCAACCCGTTATGGAACCCGGTGCCGTCGACGAACACGGTGATCTGGTTTTCACCGTTGAAATTGAGGTAGGGACCGATATCGAACTGATAAAAGGAATTCCACCCTTTGACTTCACCGATTTGGTGGCCGTTCAGCCAGATGGTTCCTTTCTGGGCGATGCCATGGCCGTAAATCAGGAATTTGCGGCTGCCGTCCAGGAAATCCTGTTTGTTGGCATTGGCGGTAAAACGTTTGCGGTACCAAGCCCAGCCGGATTTACCGGCATAGGCTTCGGTCTGATCCCAGATGCCCGGAACCGCCATGGTACCCCAGGCGGAATCGTTGAATTGCGGTTTGAACCATTCCCGGGTGAATCCTTCTTTTTTCTCGTCCAGCCGGAATTGCCAATCGCCGTGGAGCTGCCCGATATCATTTTTGTTCATGGCTTCGGCATTGGAGCCGGGCATTCGTGTTCTGGCGACGATGTTTTCCGAATCCCAGATCGGGTGTTTGCTGTTGGTTTTGAAAAAATTATAGTTGAACAGCGGATAGGAGAGCTGGCGGTGCAAAGTCGTGAGGTCGGTAGGCTGCCCGTTATGAATGAACGCACTGAATTCGTAGTGGACAAAAAACAGATCGACGAGTTCATCGATCAGGTCGGGATCGAGAATGGCATAAGCGTCGGTATAGCCGCGGTGTCCGCGAACGTCGATGGTAATGGCGGCCTGCGGGATCAATTTTTTCAGGTCATCGCGCTCCTTGCGGACGCCGGCGGCGTAATCGAGCTGGGCAAAACGCAGCCAGTCGTAATACATCTCATGTGAATCGCGGGCGACTTTGGCGCGCAGTTTAATCTGCATGCTGGTATCCAGAATGCCATCGGATTCCAGGTGGGGCGGCTGGACTTGCGCCCAGGATTTGTAATTCCGCCGCCATACCTGGTTGGCAGCTTCGAGGGTACCGTATTTCTGCTTGGCGTATTCGCGGAAATCACGACGGATACGGTTATTGGACGGATTGGGGCCCGGTTCGCGGTTGATTTCGCAGACGACGTTGTCCAGCAACGCCGTATATTTGACTGATGCCGAACGGGATAATTCCAACATTTTCCTGCCGTAAGGATGGTGATGGTCCGCGGTAATTCCATGCCCGGCGGCATAATAAAATTCCCGCAGTTCCGGAGTTTGCTCCGCCAGTTTCTGCAGCATCGAACGCCGGTAGCCGCCCATGCCGACCGCCACTTGCGGCAGCATGTTGAACCGTACCGCCTCCCGTTGCCACGAATGCAGACCATAATGCGGTCCCAGGCTGGAGTATATATTGATTTTGTCGCCTTCGGCTTTGGCATTGATCGACTTGCCGCCTTCCAGCGAAACGAAACGGATTCCCTGCAGCCGGGCCAGCCACAAACCGGCCGGAGTGGCTTGCGCAGAACCGAGGGTACAACCGTCGCCTGCCCAGAAATAAGGTCTGCCGTTCCGGTAAAGCAAACCGTCTTTGATTTCATAACTGAACTCACTCTTTATCTTGCCATATTGAGCCAGTTCTTGTTCCGACAACTTATGTGGCTTGGCGATATCGAAAACGACTTTGGGGTCCAGAGTTTCTTCCGGCTTGGCCGGGATCGCCACTACCGAAACTTCGTCGAGAAAGAGATCGCCCGGCTCCTGGGCGCCCCACATCTGGACACTGAGTAAAATGGCCGTTTCATTGGCCCGGTAACTGTCCGGAATATCCAATTCCAGTTCGAATTTCCGCCATTCGGCTGCTCGGGGCAACTTGACGAGCTTGGTCACTTGCTTACCCAGCGGGCCGATCAGCGCTTCATATTTTTTCCCCTCTTTCTGATAAAAACCGACCCTGAAGTCGCCATTCTTGCCGCGGTGATAAAAGGATATGGCGATGCGTTCCGCGTCAAGCGGTATCGGACTCGAAATCAATTGAGTGCCGCCGGGACCTTTTTCCTTATGAAGATGAATACAGAACTTTCCGGCAAAAGGAGCCTCCCCAGAACGCTCCAATTTGCCGGGGCCGCCGCCGAAAGGCCCGCCGCGCCAACTTCCTTTTAAATCTTCCTCGAATCCGGGATTTTTGACCAGATTTTCGCTGGAGAATAAGCCGAAAGTCAATAACATTGTCGATAATAAAACGAATTTGCGAAACATCGCCGCCTCCCTGATGATTAAAAGCCTGAGCCGAAATAATTAACAGTTTGCCCTACCGGAATGTCGGTGGGGCGCACGGAAAAATCCTGCCAGAGTGCATTGAACATGCTGCCGTTATGATCTTCCTTAACAGGGTCCGCCGGATTGATTGCATATTTCTTCCCTCCGCCATGCCGATGCCTGAATGGATATTTTTCACTGATTATACCGATAGCTTGGTTGTTCGCACTGATTATAGCGTCCGCCTTCATATCCGCCATCAAAACCAACTGTTTCCCCTTGGGCAGCATGCTCAGTTTGTGATAAACAGCGATGAACCAGTTGGTACCGCGTTCATAACCGGGATATGTACTGAGCGCCCGGAAGTTCCAACCATAACTGCCATTGTAATTACGACTGGGTGATTCAGGGCAAATCAATACCTTGGTCGGAGCAATATTGTTGCCGGTGGTTCCGCTCCAGAACGAATCCCTGCCGCTATTATCTTTGGTCCCGAAATACGGTGAAAGATAATTCATCTTCCAGACTACTCCGTTAAAGTTGATGTCCACCGGAAAAAAATATTCATCATAATCATTGAGGTAGAAGACAACGGACCTTCCCAATTCCTTGAGATTGTTGGTACAGAACGCCGCCCGGGCTTTCGACCGGGCTTTGCTCAAAGCCGGCAGCAGCAGGGCAGCCAAAATGGCAATAATAGCTATTACTACCAGCAGTTCAACAAGTGTGAATTTCTTTCTGCTTACAATCATAAATTTACCTCACGATTTTTGAATATGAATAATCTTCGCGATAATTATCAAGCTCTCCACCGGCAAGTTTTTGCAAGGTCGAACACAATTCAGCATTAAATTCATCGATTTCATGTTCCGATTTTTTATAGCGCTTAATGGCGGGATTTCCCTGGGTATCGCCCCTGAGACCGGTGAGAATAAATTCGCGTACTCCCGGTTCCGGCCGGTAGCCGGCACTTTCCAGATCCGCAATCACCTGCTGGACATCCAGGACGCACGAAAAAGTTACAACCTCCGGCTGATGCGAATTGGCCAGAACCGACTTGACGATCTGCTCCCGGGAGGCCTGGCAGACCCGGGGATCTTCGCTCCGGGAGTCCGATTGATAAATCACCTCCATTTCCAGTCCGGAGTTACGGCAAAGCGCCTGCGCGCTTTCCAGCGCGGCCCGGGTGAGCGGAGCATCTTTCAAGATATCGGCGATAACCAGCTTGACCGATTTGAAACGGTTAACTGCGGCATATTCAACCGCCGCATCATAATAATCGGGAACAAATCCCAGTCGGTTATAGGATAGATCCGCGTAATCGCCATCACGGAAATTGCCGATAAACAAAAAGGGAAAAGGCAGTTTCATGCATTCCATGATTTGAGCCCGATCCATATATGGCCCGATAATTACCGCGCAATCGGAGTGAAAAGTCTGGGAAAGTTTGGCGATTTCCGCTCTCAACTGGCGCTGCATGAATTTAAGATCCTTCCGCTGCCTGCGGGTAGAGGTAACTACCCGGGTAAAGAAATTGAGCTTCCCCTGAGCCGCCGGACAGGAAATAAGAGAGAGGGTTTCGCGGATAAAATAGTTCTGCTCGGGATCATCGCCGAAAACCAGGATCAACACTTCCGTCACTTCCGGATTGGAGGCCATTTCGCTGACGAAAATTCCCTTGCGTTCTTCACGGTGAATCAGCCGCTTTTTTTCGAGTTCCTCCAGGGCAAATAAAATCACATTGACACTGACGTTAAACTGCCCCGCCATTTTTCTGACGCTGGCCAGCTTGGTCAACGGCGGCAGCGCGCCGGTTTCGATCTGGCGCTCCAGATATTTGACCACTTGCCGGGTATACGTGTCTTTGCTGATTAGTGCCGAAGTCATAAATTAAAACTCCAAAATCTGTTACCTATCTGTTTTATAATTATACAGCAAACAGGTAACTTTGTCAATAACGGAATAAAAAAATTCAACTAATTTTTTTTCCGGGTAATAATCCGCCACTATAGTACGGCAATCGGTTTGCGCGAGGGGTGATAAATAGTTTGCGCAAATAGTGGCGCGCTTGCGCAAACTAATTGGCATTGTTTTTTATCGAAAATCGGGGCAAAAAAAGAAACGGTTTGCGCAAAACTGCTTTGTCTTGCGCAAACCGTCTATTATTTTTATTTTATTGCTTATCTTGTTTATTACTAACGCAATAAGTCTTTCTATCTTGAAATTCCTGGCGTTTGCCTTTGTTCCAGTTGTTGACGGGGCGGTAGTAGCCACAGACTCGGCTGTAGATTTCGGTTTTCTGGTTGCATTTTGCCATGGTCAGCCTCTTAGAGAATCGCTATGATCGCGGCTTTGACGGCGGCTTGGAGGACCCAGCCGCAGATTGTGATCAGGCGGTCGGTCACGTCCAGGCCCATTTGAGCGCTGATGTGGGTCAGGGATGCTTTGATGTGGCTAATGTTGGTTTCCGCGCGTTTGCGGTCGCCTTCCGTGGTTGCGTTGGCGTATTTGAAATACTGGTCGGCAAAGGTCTTTGAGAGTTCGGTCAGTTTAGGCTGATATTCGGCTTTTGCGCCTTTGATCATGTCGGCGAGTCCGGCTTGAACTTGTTCGGCGAACTGTTCCTGGGTGATTACTTGATCCAGCATGGTTACCAGCTCCACTTTGTGTTGATGAATTTTTCGGCGGTGATTTTGGCCTCGTCATAATTGGTATGGCGGATGGCGCGGTCTTCTTCGGTCAAGGCCGGATCGGCGTCGACGTACTGGATGTATTCGGCACCGGCAGTGTCCAGGAACAGGCTGTAGGATTCGGCGAGTTGGCGATTGACGCAGCCGGGCAGAGAGAAAAGAGCAAAGAGTAAAGAGAAAAGAAAAAACAGTTTACGCATGAGATGAGGTTCCTTTGGGGTTGGTCGGACGGGTCGGACTTGGCGGACCGGTCGGACGGTTGTTGGAAATGTCGGAGGTTTTCAGGGCTCCGGGGTTAGGGTGATGAGTTTGCGGGCGGCGATGATGGATTCGGGCGTCTTTTCGTTCCAGGCGCTGGATCCAAACAGGTTGACGGCCTGATAGATCGTGGTCCGGGTGTACCAGTCGATCAGATCGGCGTGGTGCATGAAGTCTAAGAAGAGCTTGTCGGCGGTCGCGCGGGTGGTGATCTGGGCGGCGTAAAGCGCGTCGTGGAGCAGGCTACTCCGCAGGTGACTGTGGGAGAGCGGATGGCCTTTGGTCGCCCAGAAGATCGCGGGGATGCTGGCGCCGTCGAAAACGAACCCGGCCCGAACGGTCAGTTTGTCGAGGCCCGGCAGGTGGTAGACGACGTCCTCCAGCAGCCGGACTTGCCGGGCTTTGTCGATGCATTGCGCCTGGCAGCAGTATTGGCACAGGTTGCGGTCGTCGCAGATCAGGAACTCAACGCAGACATGGCTGTTGTTGTCAGCGGTGATCATCATAAATTTATCGTTAGCGAACGTGGTCTTCGCTGTATTAAATCACACCAAAAAATTTCAGGCCAGTTTGAATCTGCGGAAACTGCCGGGTTTTATGCGCGAATCAAAAGCTACATCGAGACTTGCAGACGAAACGGAATTAACGAAATCGAGGCTCTGCTACGGCTTGGCAACGGCAAACCTTATTCCGTTGTCGACCTATTTGCAAAACCTGACGGGTAATCGAAGTTTTAATGCCTTTTACCTATATTAACCGGGACGTCATTCTTCCCGGTCACTTGATATGCGATAAAAATCGGCTGTGAATAGTAACAAAAATTCCCATCACAAAAAATATGGGCTCAGTGAAAAGTAAGGATGGGACGCTACGGAGAGCGCCCCACCAGGTACGGTATTAGAATTCAATAGTTAGTGTTTTGATCGACGATAATTTGCCGGAAAGCTTATTATCGTCGATTTTCATTTCAGCGGCGGAAACTCCGCGCGCCGGGCGATCGAAGGTTAACCGCAATTCGCCCTCGTAGGCAAATTCCAGCGACATTCTGCCTTCAGCGAACTTTGCATTGAGGACTTTGACATCCGCATCCAGCAACTGCGGCTGTTCATTGACCGGGCTGATTCCCATGACCAGGCTCTCATGCGCCGCCAGTTCGAACTTTATTGAGCCGTTGAATTCAAATTGACGGTCGTTCCAAATGTCCGTTAACCGGTATTGGCCGTTTTCCAGCTTCAAGTCTGCCGGAGAAAACTCCACGGCTACCGGCCTGTCTTCCGCGTTGAACAGACCAACGGTTTTCAGCGGCAGGCTCGGATTGTTTTCCATAGTACTGAAGTGCGGAGTATTGAAATAAAGAATCCGCGGCAGCTTGCCGTCTTTCGCCCGGTAATCATATTTTACCAGAAATACATCCTGTCCGTTATTGGGATTGCAGATCAGCTTTTTCAGGAGCTTCACCCGCGGGTGATCCTGATGTTTGCTCAACAGCCCGGCCAGTTCCACCATCGAATGAGTCACCATGCAGTAATTCAGACAGAACATGGCGTCGGTGTCATTCAGCCCCGGCAGCAAGCCCACCGAGTCGCTGTTCGGCACGAAAAGATCGCCGATATGCAGTGAAAAACAGGCTATTCCCCACAGGAAGTTGATTTTCACAAAATCCCAGTTGCCGCTGCCGATGTCGATACCGTAACGATAATTGGTAAAATATTGCGCCAGAAAGGGATTTCCCATCACAATATCGCAACCGGTCTGGAGATACGCATCATCCGGAATCCGTTTCCGGACCTCTTTCAGCCACCATTCGCGCCATTGATAACCGGATGCATCCTTATTCGCCAGCAAATCATGGCTGTCCTCAAAAGCATAACTCCAGAAATCATGTTTCATGCCCTCAAAACCGTATTCACCGAAAAAGGTATCCAGCGCCTTTTCCATGTACTCGCGGACTTCCGGGCGACTGACATCCAGAGGCGCGGTTTTGGTTACCCGGTAATCATAATTGCAAAACCACTCAGGATGATCCTGATAAATCGGTGTTCCTTTCGGACAAAAACCGCCGATCCATACCGCGGGGCGCAATCCGGTTTCTTTGATCCGGTCGGTGAAATATTTCAAACCGTGCGGAAACTTATTTTTGTCCACTCCGTTTTCACCCTCATACGGCATACCCAGCCCATGGGCGATCTTCAACCGGGTTGATTCCGCCGCGTAACCGTCGTCCACCTGAAACCACTTGACTGTAGGATAATTTTTACTCAGAAATTCCGCTTCCTCCACCAGTTCTTGCTCGTTGATGTTGCGGAACAATCCATCGTTCCAGGAGCCCCAGACCAAATTATCGCGGTTGATCGGCGTCGCACCATATAACGGCGGCAGACTGCGGCGGAGTTCGGCGATAAAACGAGCAAAGACCTGCTCAAAATCCCCGGCCTCGTCCACCATTCCCAGATACCATTCGTCGATCAACACCTGTCCGGGCTTCATTTTCAGGTAAGCAAGTCCTTTGAACCCGGAGTAAATATCCAGCCGTATTTTACCCTCGCCATGTTTCACCAGGTAGTTATGGAAAAATACTTTCTGGCTTAATGTTCCGTGAACCAGACCGTTGTTTTTCTGGTAATTACTCAAAAGAATCGCCGGGAACGGCTGGTACGGCGACCGTCCGATGCGCTCGACTACCACCCCGGGATCGGCCCAACGGTTACCGGCAGTCTCGTCAAACTCGCCGTCGCCGGCGTCTTCCGCGGTCCGCTTGTAATCGATGGGAAAAGTCATCCGCTCGTAAATCCGCGGGTTTTCATTGTGATAAAAATAATCGTCTGCAGGGTCACCGCCGAAATCAATGCCGTCCAGACGGATACCAAGTTCGCCGATATGCTGTTCTTCCTTGGAAATATTCCGGAAATAACGCCGGCAACTGATTCCGTGTTCCGCCTTGCGGAAATAAATATCGTCCAGGAATTTGTCACCGTAGCGGTACTGCCGGTGACTTGCCGTTTTACTGGTCAATACACCTGAAACCTCATCCGCGAAAGGAGAAAATTTCAGGCCGGACAAAAAATCTTCGATCATAAACTTGCCTCTTGTATGAATGCCGCGACATGCCGGTGATATGGAGTATAACGCGACTCCAATAACCTCGGCAAGATTTCACGGGCGGTTTGCTCATAAGGAAAAAATGCGGATAACTGTTTGCGGATCATCATATCGGGAAAGCAGTTGCGGTCGGCCGGCACCACCGGAATTTCCGGAGGCAATCCCAGGTTTTCATTGATGCTCAAATCCGGGCTCAGATCCCGGATGATCCCCTGGTCCAGAATCAGTATCTCAAACTCCCTCCCCGCAATCTCCCTGCGGACTGATTCTAAATTTCCTTTGACTTTCGAGATAAAAATATTCTCATAGCCGCGCTTTTTCAGCTCCGCACATAGCAGTTTCAAGCGCTCCTCAAAACTGACTTCGTACCATTGCCACTGTTGAAAATATTCATCCGTATCATCCTGTTTCGTGCTGATAATCGCGACCCGGCAACGGCGTTCCCGCAGAAAAGGAAATATTTCCTTGAACCAGGGACCGACCATGACCACTCGGGTGTCTTCATTGAAATCCTCGATCAACCGCCAATTAATATCGCGAGACTGATTGGAAAACGTCAGGGGGATGGTCTCCAGCTTGCAATTATGCAATCCCGCCTGCTGCATCAATCCGAAAATCATTTCATGATGAGTGTGACGACTGGAAATATCGACTCGCGCGTCAAAATCGGCACAAGGCAAAAGATAACTTACCGTTACCGGCTTGTGCAAAGACGCGACAAAAGTCCCCTGCCCCCGGACCCGCCGAAGCAAGCCATCCTTTTCCAACTCGCTCAAAGCAGCCCGCAAAGTATCGCGGGCGACTCCCGCCTGTTCGGCCAGTTCACGTTCATAAGGCAACATCGAATCCGGCGGCAATTCACCATTCGCGATCCGGTCTTTCAACCATTGATAGATTTCACGACTCTTACGGGGACTTCGACTCATAACTATACCTGCCTTTATTCAGGTATAATTATACATCATAAATTGAAAAAGTCAACACCAAAATAAAAAAGCTCCCAATGCTTCATAAAAGCACGAGAGCGAATATAGTCGGAATCGGTCTATCAGTCGGCGCTGTATTTTTCCACGGAGAAATCGTCGAATAATAATTTTTCTCCGGCGGATAATGTTTTCACGCCAAGCTGGACATTCATATAACCGATGTTTTCGTCGGCAGGAATCACTACCATGGTTTCCATTTTTTCCCATTCACGGCTTTCATCGCCCGCGACCGTCGCGACCAGTTTCAGAGATATGTTGTTGATTTTCGTGTACCATTTTTTCCGCTGATTCTTCCAGCAGATGATGAGGAACGCCTCCATGTTGACCTGGCTGCTGTACAATTTCCCATATGCGGAAACTTTGTAACGCTGCCCCGGTTTTACCGCGAAATCCTGCCCGACGCTGCCGTATGCCGGGCCAGGGAAAACCACGCATTTTTTCCCGGTGCGGCATTCCGATTCTTCGATGCCGATGGTTCCGATCTTGGTCCATACCAACCACTTTTCGAGGCCATTCTCAAAGCCTGGATTCTCGGCAAGCTGCTTGAATTTCCCCCCTTTTGCCAGAAAATATTCGGCTTGTAAATAGGGCTCAAGAGGAGAACCGGCATACAAGCTCAAAGCCTGCTTCCAGAATTCAGGCACATCCTTTACGACCGGGGAAATCTCCCGCAGTTTCTGCTCAAGCACCCCATCGATCTTGTTGACCGTGAAAAGCGGCAGGGAATCATTTTTCTGAAGCGCCAGGCCGTTTGCCCGCTTCAGGGCCTCATGGCACGCCTGAACGTCGCCGATCACAAACTCCTCGAGGCCGCGAGCTTGAGCATAAGGATGCAGAAAGACCCACATTTTCCCGAATTCATCCTGAAGCATTTGCAAACGCTGCTTCACGCATTCACCGTCAGCATCCGCCATAGCTTCCTTGAGGCACTCCTGCAAGAAAAGCAGATCTTCGACGGAATATATGTCCAGATCCCATTCCTTGTATTTCTTACCGAAATCATGCTTCTCCTGCTGCCGCAGCCAGGCCGCGTCAAGCCGGGTGTAAAACCGGATCATCGCGGGAGCCGCTTTGCCGTAGAAACCGTCACAGAAACGCTTGATCAGCCCGGCGGGATCAAGATCCGGGTTCCACAGAAGCTTGGAGGTCAGGTAAAAACGTATTCCACCGTCAAGCTGCCAGGAACCGTAAATCAATTCGCTTACCCGGTCCGGATAGAACTCGGCATATACTTCACGGACCTTATTTTGCCGGCAGAATTTCAGATATTCCGCCAAGGCCGTCGGGTATACTTTGGGTACCGGCTTGCCGTGCATCCAAAAATAGACTCCTAGTCGTCCGGCAATTTTCGACCAACTTTTCAGGCCATCGCGCGGATTTCCCAGCGAGGGAATTACAACGTAGACAACTACATTTTCGCGCAGTTTCAACTTCAAAGGCGGAACCGCCGTCCCTTGCCGCCCATATGCCAGGCAGGAAATGGACTTGCCCGGAAATTCCTGTGCAATCCCGTCGGCAACAGCATTGACAAAGCCGAAATACCGGTCCGATATGCCGACCGATCCCGCCGGGTCAAGCGCCAGACATTCGCGGCAACGGCAATAACCGCCGCCATCGTTGGGGGAAACGCTGAAAGAAATTTTCTCCGGATTTTCCCGAAAATATTCCTTTGCTTTGGCGATGGCGATCACCGCCACCTCGGGATTAGAGGAACATATCTGCCAACCTTTGTTGCTTCCGGGGGCGGGTTTAACCCTGGCGCCATTGATCTCGGCATAATATTCCGGATGTTTTTCGGCATATTCTTCCGGCGGAAAAATCTTGTAGATATTATGATGGAAAGAGGACAACCGATCGCGGCTGTTGGTGGCAATCTTGCCGAACCGTCCGTCAAAGCCCTTTATCCCGCTGAAAGACCTCGCGTCAAATGCCGGATTCTTTACTTGATTTTCGAGGGTGATCCGCCAGCGGTCAACTTTGTCAGATGTGGTCCCGCAAGCCCCGGGCCATACCCACATCGCATTCAGATAAGTTTCCAGAAAATCCACCGCCGCAAAAAAAGTGGAAACCGGTCGTTTGCCGGCCAGAATAATATTATGTTCATCAGTTGCCTGGATCGCAAAGCCGTCACCGCCGAGCGGCAATTTCTCCGCCGTCTGCATGTCGCCGACATGAACGCCGACAAGCTTGCCGTTGCGCTTTTTCTTCTCCGTGATTTTCACTTCGACTCCGGTCGCTTCCGTGAGCGCGCCCTGAAGCACAACGGCCGCTTCGCGTTCCTCTTTGACCGGAGCATCCGGAATTACAATTTCGCAATACGCCTTCCCGCCATCCACCAAAAGGAACTCGGTCTGGCACCAGGCGGTATTTACGACGGCACCGCAAATACCGCACAACATTAACTTGAACAAAGTCATATTTTCTGACTCCTTTTAAAGATTGGTACTGGTGAAAAAGGGCATCAATCGGGTATAGGCTTCTATGGTTTTCTTTTTTTCCGCACCGACATGGCCGTCCCAGTAGAGGATATTGGCAAACCCGAACGGCTCCGCATTCATGTGATAATTCCCAAAGCTGGCAGACTGGGACATGTAGTTTTTCCCGGACATGTTAGTCTGGCTGTCAGTCATACACGCGGCTTCCGAAGCTTTTTTGATTTGTGACTCGACCGGCCAATACTTCAGCTTTTCCGCAATATCG
The DNA here is from genome assembly GCA_031548025.1 of Victivallaceae bacterium. Classification (GTDB taxonomy): domain Bacteria; phylum Verrucomicrobiota; class Lentisphaeria; order Victivallales; family Victivallaceae; genus UBA5239. The sequence continues at coordinate 19,749 of JAVBRM010000107.1, forward strand.
TTGAAAGCACCAATGTACCAATTGATATACCCATTGTTGTAAATGTATGTACCGTAACGATTCCGATTATATCTCACCGTATCATTATCAGCCAACTGAATGCCGATCGGACAGTGGAGGAGTTTGTTGCTCTGTTTCAAGTCCGCCCGCCCCGGAAGATATTTGGTCGTAGCCATTTCTCCCGACGCATAGTCGCCGAAAGCACTCGTGGCGGCGCTGTACCCCGGATATCTTCCATCATAATCACTGGCATACAATTTCAACGCCATACCCACCTGCTTCAGATTCGAAGAGCATTCCGACATTTTCGCCTTGTCCCGGGCTTTGCTCAGAGCCGGCAGCAACATCGCGGCCAAAATTGCGATGATCGCAATCACCACCAGCAACTCAATAAGCGTAAAATTGATTCTCGTTTTCATCGGCTTTCTCCTGATTTACCGGTTCCGACGGGGAGCGGTACTCCCGCGCTCAATTACTTTATACGGAGTCTCCTCCGCGCGAATTTTATCCTGACAAGTTTTTTTGGCATTCAACAGAAAATCCACAGCCTTCTGGCCGATTTCCGCATAACCCACATCAATAGTCGACAACCCCGGCTGCAGCAGATTTCCCCCCGGGTATCCGCAAAATCCGATCACCGCCAGGTCTTCCGGTATCCGGATCCGGTGATTGCTGCAGTACTCATAAAGACGAATCGCCAGAAAATCCGAATAACACATGATCGCATCGAACTCCGACTTATCGCCGAGCCAGCGCTCCAAGCCGGCCTGAAATTGCCCCCGCTCCCCATATTCCAGGAAACAAATCGACTCCTCATTGCCCTTGAGCCCCAGCGAATGCAACATTTCCAGGTGCGCCTGTGCATTACCGCAGCGCAATACATTTCTGCCGCCGCCATATCCTTTATATATACCCAAGGCTCCGATCTTGCGGAACCCTTGCGAAGCCAGCAGCTTCATCGACTCGAACCAGCCTTGCTTTTCATTCGAATAAAAATAATTGAAGCCGGTCCGCTCTCCCTCTTCCCGCGTCGTACGTGGAATCAACACCGGAGCCTCCAAGCCCTTCAGGATTTCCAGCTCCAATTCATTACCGACATATCCGCTGCCGAATGACAATACGCCGTCGTATTTTCTCTTACGTAACTGCCGAATCATTTCTTCCGGTTTGCCGCTGAAAAATGAATCCACCGGCATCTCTTCCATCCGGATTCCCATGGCAATGCATTTAGCCTTGAACTCCGGTAAGATGTAATTCTCCGGCGCTTCTTTCTGCCCGCGATAACTCACGACCAGAAAACACTTGCTCTGCTTACCGGGATCATTGACGAAAACCCCATGCCGCCCGCAACGCTCCACCAGATTCTTTTTCTCCAGCTCGCCATAAGCCGTATTGACGACGATCGTGCTGACATTGAACAGCGCGGCCAGCTCGCGAACCGTCTGGAGCCGTTCACCGTGCTTCAACTGCCCGGAACGGATTTTCTCCTCCAGATAATTGCTGACCTGCTGGCTTTTAGTTTTCGATATGACTAATTCGGGCATTATTTTCATCTTTGTTATGTTTTGATATAATTATACATCAAAGCATAACAAAAATCAATAACCCCAATGTCACGAATCACTAAAAATATCGAAAAAATTTCTGCAACCGTTTAAGTAAATTTCCGGAAAAATTGCGGGGGAACTGGAAAAACGGAATTTCCGTAGTAAATTAAGTGGCAAATAATTTTCACTTGAGGAACCGGAATAATGCCTAAATATGAAGCTGTTATCGGTCTTGAAACCCACGTTCAAGTCAAGACCCTGAGTAAAATGTTCTGCTCATGCCCCAACAAATACGGCGAACCGCCGAATACGCTGGTCTGCCCGATCTGCATGGGATACCCCGGGGCCCTGCCGGTGCCGAACAAGGAAGCCATCCGCAAAACCGTCGAAGCCGGTATGTTGATCGACTGCACCATCGCGCCCTACAGTAAATTCGACCGCAAGAATTATTTCTACGCCGACATGGCCAAAAGTTTCCAGCTCTCGCAGCTTGACCAGCCCCTCTGCCTGGGCGGACGGGTCCGCATCGGCGGCAAAGGTTTTTCCGGCAGCGACATTGCGGAGCGTGAAATTCATCTGAACCGCATTCACTTGGAAGAAGACGTGGCCAAGCTCAGCCACAAAGGCACCGCCACCATCGTCGACTTCAACCGCTGCAGTCTGCCGTTGATGGAAATCGTTACCGAGCCCGACTTTCACAGCGCCGACGAGGTATATTGCTATCTGGTCAACCTGAAACAGATTCTCCAATACGGCAACATCAGCGACTGCGACCAGGAAAAAGGCCAGATGCGTTGCGACGTCAACGTTTCAGTCCGGCCGGTCGGCACTACCAAACTCGGCACCAAAGCGGAAATCAAGAATCTGAACAGCATTCGCGCCGCCCACCGCGCCGTGGAATATGAAATCTGGCGGCAAATCAAAGAACTGGAAGCCGGCGGCACCATTGTCCAGGAGACCCGCGGCTGGAACGACGACACCGGCGAGTCTTATTCCATGCGTAACAAGGAAACCGTGGATGACTACCGTTATTTTCCGGAGCCGGACCTGATGCCGGTTTATCTGAACGACGCTTATCTGGCCGAAATCCGTGCCGCGCTGCCGGAGCTGCCGCACCAGATGCGCGAGCGTTTCGTCCGCGATTATCAACTGACCGACTATGACGCTCAGGTACTCACGCAGGATAAAGTACTGGCCAACTATTTCAACCAGGCGGCCAAGCTGGTCAAGACTCCGAAGATTCTTTCAAACTGGATTCAGACCGAGTTGCTCCGCGAGCTTGCCGCCGCGGAACTTGAGATCGACGCCTGTCCGGTTTCCCCGGAACGCCTGGCCGAACTGATCGTCATGATCGAAAACAACACTATCAACGGAAAAATCGGCAAAGTCGTTTTCGCCGAAATGTTTACCTCCGGAAAAGATGCAAAAACCGTGGTCGATGAAAAGGGCCTGGTCCAGGTCAGCGACCAAGGCGCCATCGAATCCATGGTGGCCGAAGTTATCGAAAAGAACCCGGAACAGGTCTCGCAATACCGCGGCGGCAATCCCAAAGTCATTCAGTTCCTGGTCGGCCAGGCAATGAAGCTTTCCAAGGGCAAAGCCAACCCGCAAATGGTTCTGGAACTCTTGAAAAGCAAGCTCGATTGATATGGAAAAGATCAAAGAAGAAATCGCTTATTTTATGCGCCGGCTGTATCAGCAGCGCCTGACCACCACCAGCGGCGGCAATATCTCCGCCCGGTTGGGCGATCTGGTCCTGATCACCCCCTCCGGCACCGACAAGGGGCGCTTGACCGCCGCCGATATCGGAGTCATGAACCTGCAGGGCGAAATGATGGGCGAACACTTCAAACCTTCCATCGAAAGCCGCATGCATCTGGGAATTTACCAGGCCCGGCCGGATATCAGCGCCATTGTTCACGCGCATCCGTCCGCCGCCAGCACTTTCGCCGCCTCCACGGCGGTGCTCAATACGCATCTGCTGGCGGAATCCTATGTTATTCTGGGCGAAGTCGCCACGGTCGGATATCACTGCATCGGCAGCGAGGCGCTTGCCGCCGAAACCGCGGAGTGCATCAGCGGCGGTTCCAATTGTGCGCTGATGCTGAACCATGGAGCGCTGACCGTGGGCAAGAGTCTGCTTGAAGCATTTGACCGCCTTGAAGTTATGGAAGTCTGCGCCCAGATTAATTTAAACATCTACGGGCCGCTTTCCGGCAAGGCGAGCGAGCTGTGCGGTCAATCGCTTCGCGATCTTGATAATTTGATCGGACGTAAGGGAGTTGAAAATTGCTGAAATACCGTTAATTTTCGAAAGATTCCCGAGTGATTTTTGTTGGATTTGCGAGGAGCATAACGAGTTATGTTACGAGCAAATCCGGCAAAAAGCACCGGGAAGATTCGAAAATTGGTAGTTCGGCATTTTCCATCTCCCTAAATAGTAATTTGCATTTGTCAAATTCGCAGTCTATATTTAGCTCTATAATAATAAATAGAGAGGAACTGTAACTATGCTTTGTGATAATTGCCATAAGAGCGAAGCTACCATCCACATTCAAGAAGTGATGGACGGTAAAAAGAAGGCGATTCATCTTTGTGCCGGTTGTGCCGCGGAAAAATCCCAGGATTCCGGCGTCGGAGATTTCAACATCGCCCAATTGCTTTACAATATTTCCGAAAATCTGAATCTTCCGGGAATTACGGAAGCCCTGAAACAAAAATCCGCCGAAACCCAGCAACAACAGTCTCAACAGGAACAATCCTGCCCGGTCTGCGGCTGGAATTCCGAAAAATTGCGCCAAACCGGTCGCCTCGGCTGTCAGAATTGTTATAAAGTCTTCAAACAAATTCTGGACAAGGCGCTCCCGAATATGCATCGCGGCAAAGTCCATATCGGCAAAAGCCCGGCCGGCAATGCCAAAAATGCCGCGCCGCGCCAGATGGCCGAATTGATGAATCTGCAGAAGGAGCTGGAAATCGCGGTCGGCGAGGAACGTTATGAAGATGCCGCCAAATTGCGCGACCAGATCAACAATATCAAGAAAAATATGGAAAAAGAGTGAGCTCGCCATGGAAAAAATTTGCAAAGAAATTCTTGAGTTGTTGAGCCGGAACGTCAGTTGGCTGGAAGCCTCCGGTCCGGATGACGATATTGCCATCTGTTCCCGGATCCGCCTGGCCCGCAATATCGATGGGGCCCCCTTCCCCATCGCCGCCGACCAGAAGCAGCGTGACGAAATCCGTAATTCAATCGAAGAAGCGATCAGCCACTCCAACTGTATCGGAGAGAGTTCATTGACATTTCAGATGGACGGCCTCAGCCCGCTGCAGCGGCAGATTCTTTTTGAACGCCGGTTGATCAGCAACGAATTGACCAGCCGTCCCCAGGGTGCGGCCCTGGTGGTTTCGCGCGACGAAACCCATGGCGCCATGATCAACGAGGAAGACCATCTCCGTATTCAAGCTCTCAGCCCCGGCCTCAATCTGGAAAAGGCCTGGGAGTCGGCCGACCGCCTTGACAACTGTTTTTCCGAATACCTGGCCTATGTCTATGACCCGCAATTGGGCTACCTGACCTGCTGCCCGACCAATGTCGGGACCGGCATGCGGGCTTCGGTGATGCTTCACCTGCCCGGCTTGCTGCTCTCAGGCCAGATCAGTTCGGCCCTTCAAGGAGTCCGGACTCTCGGCCTGACCGTTCGCGGCATCTATGGCGAAGGAACCGAAAACCACGGCAGTCTGTTCCAGATATCCAACCAAAGCACGCTTGGCGAGTCGGAAAAAATGATTATCGAGCGCCTCAATTCAGTGATTCGCCAATTGATCGTCCACGAAAAAAACGCCCGCGCCATGCTGATTGAACACAATAAATTCAAACTGCTCAACCATGTCGGACGTGCCTACGGCAAACTCCGCCATTCATATCTCATCGATTTCGAGGAAGCGCTGAATTCATTGTCCGCTCTGCGTATTGGCGTGGACATGCGGATGTTCACGGCTTTGAATCTGGGAACCGTAAACGATCTCCTGGTAAAAATCAGTCCGGCTCACCTCCAATTGATGTCCGGAAGCGGCAAACTGGAAACAGAAGAACAAGCCGTCAAGCGCGCCGAACTGGTGCGGGAAACTCTTAAACGAATGGAAAACGAAAACCGGTAAGCGATTTTGGAAAATTTTCTCGCAATTCTTCTGGCCTTTCTGGAAATGACCTTCGTCTTTGTGACCCTGGCTTTGCTGCACAGCCAGCGCAAAACCATCGGACAGGCTTCTTTTTATTTCTGTGCGGGATTGCTTTTCGTTTTCGCTCAACTGATCTCGGCTTCCAGCCTTCAGGTCATCGGCGGCGCTACCGGATTTGATTTGCATATCGGCTCCACGGTGCTCACGCTGCCGTTCCTGGCCGCGCTCCTCCTGATCTATATCACGGAGGGTACACTGGCGGCCCAGCGGCTGATTATCGCCTGCCTGGCCGCCCTTGGGCTTTTCATGTATCTGGTTTACCTGACTTTGCTGCAGTGCAACTGGCTGGGATTCGCGATTTCCCAAGGCAATTCAGCGGATACTTTGAGCACTATGCTGGCTGCCACCCGCCGGGCGATGAGCGGTTCGGTGCTGGCTTTGGTGGCCGACCTGTTCCTGTTGCCGGTCTTCTTTCAACGCCTTCGCAACGTCGGCTGCCGGACTTCGTTCTGTGTACTCGGCGCCATGGTTTTTGCCCAGATCATCGACTCGTTCGTTTACTTGTATGTGACCTACGGCTTCCAGGAATTCTGGTGGCTGGAAATCAACAACTCACTGATTATCAAAGCCATTGCCACCGCCTGGCTCAGTGTGCTGGTGTCCATTTATCTGCTTATGATCGAACGGGAAACCCTTGAGGAAAAACGCGGGGCTCTGGATATTTTCTTCGCATTTTTCGGCGGCTATGGCAAAGCCCAGGCACTGGAGCGCAACCTCCGTGAATGGGAAGGCCGCTACCGCCTCCTGGTCGAAAACGCCAGCGAAATGATCATGCTGCTTTCCTCCGACGGCAAAGTGCTGGAGGCCAATCAGGCCGCCACTTCGCTCATGCCGGGAATTGCCGGTCAGGAATTGGCCGGCAAGCTCGAGGATGAAAACGGCAAGCCATTCGGCAATGATCTGATCGAACTCCCGGCCGGAATACATCCCATCAAACGTTTCCGCGGTTACGCCCCCGGCAAGGACGGCGCCAGAATTTTCCTCGACATGGTTATCGCGGAAATCCGGCTCGAAGACATGTCCATGTATATCGTCCAGGGGCGCGACATCACCGAAGAAAGCCGGCTGGCACGGGAAAAAGAAATATTGAGCGAACAGCTCGATCACTCCCAACGCCTGGACTCCATCGGAAAACTCGCCGGCGGCGTCGCTCACGACTTCAACAACCACATCCATGCCATTCTGGGGCACCTCGACCTGATCCGGCTTTACAGCAAAAATGAAAACCCCAAAATCATCCGCCACCTGGAAAAAATCACTCAGATTTCCGAGCAGGCCGGACGGCTTACCCAGCAGCTTCTCGGCTTTGCCCGCAAGGGCAAATACCGCGAGGATGAGCTCGATCTCAGGGAATTGCTCAAATACAGTACCGAATTATTCCTGCCTCACAGCCAACAGAATATGACCATGGACCTGATGCTGCCGCCTGAACCGATGATGATCAAAGGCGACATGCTCCAACTCCAGCAGGTTTTCATCAACTTCATGATCAACGCCCGCGACGCCATGGAAGAAAACCCCGCGGAAAAAGGCTGTATTCTCAATGTCAAAGCCGACAATGCCGCCAATCTTCCTCCGCCCGGCAAAGACTCCCACGGCCTGCCGCCCCAGGATGTCGATCTGCATGACTATTATGCCGTGATTATCACCGACAACGGTTGCGGTATGACCAAAGAAGTCATTTCTCGGATCTTCGAGCCGTTCTTTACCACCAAACCATACGGCAAAGGAACCGGAATGGGCCTGGCGATGATTTACGGTACGGTCACCAATCACCACGGTTGGGTCCAATTGACCAGCAAATCCGGTCAGGGAACCACTTTCTACACCTATCTGCCCAAGCTCAGAAAAAATTCACCCCAATCGTGATATTTGGAAAAAAATCCCGAAATTATTTGTCCAATTCATCAAAAAACATTTGTATGATCGATGATTTTAGACTATAATACTAAGATGTATAAATATATTACTCAAGGGATTCCATTGATGGTGAGAAAAGACATTCACCGGTTGGTTATGCTTGCGGCATTTTTTCTGCTGACCGGGCTTGGCGCCGACGAGGCCCGCCAAAAGGTTACATTGTGGACTAGTTGGAAACAGCAAGCCCAATTTGCCGGAGTTTACGTGGCGCAGGAAAAGGGCTATTACCGCGAGCTTGGCTTGGACGTAGCCATCAACCAGCGCGCCCCCAAGAGCGATATTATGACCGCGTTGAAAACCGGCAAAGTCGATATCGTCCTGATTACTCTGCCGGAAGGTATCGTTCTGCATGGGGAAAATCCCGATGTAGTCAGTTTTGGTCAGATTTGCCAACATTCTTCACTGGGTATCGTTACCAGGGCCAAGGACAATATCGACGATGTCAAAAAAATTTCCAACTTGACCCTCGCTGCCTGGCCGGGGCCGATCTTCATCCTCACTGAACTTTTCCTGAAGTATTACAATCTCACGCCCAAAATTATCTTTACCCCCAATGCCGAGGAACTGATGCTGTGGGAAGTGGTTTCCGCCTGCAACGTCATGTATTACCATGAATATTACCTTCTGATCCTGAACGGGATACTGGATAAGGAAATGAAAATTTACTACTACAAGGATTATGGCCTGGATATCCCGGAGGACGGCATGTTCTGCCTGAAATCCCGCTTCAAGGACAATCCGGAAATCATGACGAAATTCAATCACGCTACCATGCGTGGCTGGCTTTACGCTTTTGAACATGAAGAAGAATCTTTGGAAATTGTAAAAAAATACGCCCTCCCATTCTGGCCCGCTCTGCAGAAATGGATGCTTAAGCAAATGCGGACTCCGGTATTATCCGATCCCAAGCTCAACCAGCCCGGCGTTCTGAATCGGACAACTTATGATACCACCGCCGGTTTGCTCCTGAGATTCAACATGATCAAAGAAATTCCGAAATTCGAAGAATTTTATCTTGGCCCCAATACATTCAAAGCCTCAGAGGATTCCGGTAATGCTGAAAGGTAAATTAAGTCTATTATTGATATTGCTGATTCCGGCAGTGGCCATTACGACAATCGCCGGATTGCTCATTCTCAAGAAAATTGATAAGATCAAGGTTGAACAGGATGCCGAGAATATTCAACATTGCGAGAAAATTGCCGGCGCCCTGGACAAACAGTTATACGCGATCGAGCGGATCGTCCTCCGCAATGTCAGGGTACTCGAACAGATTACCGATTTGAACGAAAGTGAAATCCATAAGCTCTTGACTTATGCTGTGGAATCGTCCAATGAAAAAAATCCGCTCTTATATGCCATGGCGATTGCTTTTCAGCCCAATGTCTTCAGGGTGAACGAACCCTACGCGATGTTTTATGCCCATTACGATACCAAAACCGGATTGCTCCTCAACCGCAGCATCGATACTGAGTATGACTATTTCGGCTGCCCATGGTATTGTGTTCCACAGTATTTAAACAAAACCATCTGGTCTGAACCTTACTATGACCTGGGGGCCGGCAACATCATGATGACCACCTGTTCGATTCCGTTCTACCGGAACATCAACGGCGTGAAAGCGTTCGCCGGGATTGCCACCGCCGACCTGACCCTGGTTCAACTGCAAAAGATCCTGGATTCCTTCCAGGACCACGAATTCAACAACCTTTTCATGGTTTCCCGCTTCGGTCTGATTCTTTCCAACCGCGATTTTTCCAAAGTCATGGCCTCAAGCATCTTCTCCTATGCTTATGACAATGACACCCTGGATACGATTCTCGAGGTCCGCGCCAACTCCCATGCAGGCAAACAAGGCAAATTCATTCCGGTTAAACCGCTTTACGGAGTAGACAAGGCATGGGTTTACTATTTTCCGCTGAAATCCAACCAATGGACTCTGATGATGTTTTATAATCCGGAAAACCATTCCGGACTGATTAATTCGTATATCACCGTCGTCTCAATAATCGGTGGAGTCATTTATTTGTTCCTGACACTGGTTATTTTCAGCATTCGCTATTACTGGCAGAAAGAAACCCGTCACATCGACCACCGCACCTTCGATTGATCAATCCCATATTCTGTCTGCAAATTACTCACATTTCACACTGTGGCAAATTTTCGATAACTTTCCTGAGGGCGGTCTCTCCAAGGCCGCTGTTCACTTCGCATGGTTTACCGGTTCAACCCAAAGGCAACAGGATATTCAATACAAGGAGAACGGCGCTCGAGGTGGACAAAGTGCCGGCTCAATCTATTGTCCGCACATGGGATTTACCATTTAAATTCTTTATCCGCAAAGAGATAACCTTAAACTAAAGTGAAGTATTCATATTTTTTGAAGAATCTCCTCCTTATCAAAAGTGATTCTGCCCGGTCTGCTATTTCTGTTTTTATTTCTATTTTCAATCTTCCTCTCCGGCTTGAGATTCTTGGAGGGACTACCGGTACAGTTAGGATTACCACAAGTGCATACATTTTTCTCTTTTCCGACAATCACTTCCGCATCAATCGCTTTTGCATCAATCCATTGATAGAGGTTGCTGTAAATATCTGGATAATATGGATCGCAGGGATCATTTTCACGAACTTTGCAATCAGCCTGAATGAAGTTGAACCATAAATCAGAAGCTGACGGGCCTGAATGAAGGGCCAATTCCCGCCGGCCGCGATGATCTCCCAAATGAATTGCCTGTTGATAGGAATCCAACATTTCCTGTTTGCGGTTTCCCATTTTACCAAGCGCATTCCCCCTCAAATAATAAGCCTCGCCAATGTTCAATTCGCATGGCTTGGTCAAGTATTCCAACGCTTTTGCCGGATTATTTCTGTTCAGCTCAAATTCCGCCATCAACATGGCTGCGTGAGGATGGCCGTTGCGGGCCGCCCTTTCTAGAAACAACCTTGCGTCGATCTTTATGGATTCAGAGGGCAAATCTTCGCGCAGAGCATAGTATCCAACCAGATATTGAGCCACAGTGTTGTTCATATTTGCGGCCTTCAACAAATGGCGAAAGGCTTCCGCGGCTTCGCTTTCAACTGTTTTGATCTCCTTTAAAGTGACTTTTGCCGGATCTTTATCAACTAATTTGATCAGGCCCTGCAATAGTTCCGAATCGGCAGAATTGATTTTTCTGAGCTTGCTTAATGCTTCTCCGGAATTGTCGCTCAGATAATCAGCGATCCCCGGAAACTGCGGATTCAGGTGATGGAAAAATAAAATTTGATAAAGGGCATGGCGGGAAAATTGCTGATTGTTTTCATTGGAAAAATATTCCGCCGGCAATTGTTTTTTTCTCGCCAATTCAAGCATCAACTCCGGCAAAACCGTTTTATCGCCATTTCTAACTCCTTCGCTCAAAAGCTGCCTGAATTCGTTATCTTTGTCCGGCCAATTGGTTTCTTCTTCGAATTTATCATTCACCAACCTTAGCCGTTTATCTCTTCGGGCTTTGGCCGCATAAGCGGGAGCATAACCGGAGTTTATGGCTTGGTCAATAAAGTATAAAGGCTTTTTCCGGTGGTCCCGGTTTACCCAATTTATCGCGTAATCATCAAAACGTGAATACTTGGGCGATATTTCAGGAGAATAGGCTGAGGTATTGTCCCTGAACAAATTAACAAATCCTCGGTCATGATCATATACATGATACTTGGAAATTTCCGGAAGTCCTTCTCTTTTGATTTCCATAAAATGTCCTGATTGAAATATCGGCCGATAAGCACTATCCCATTGAATAAACCAATACAGGGCATCTGCCTTGCTATAGTTATACCAAGCTGATTCCTGTACATATTTCAACGATTTGGAAATATCGGGAACAACTCCGTATCCGCGATACAGGCAAACCCCCAATTGGTACATCGCCAGAACGTGTTTTTGCCGGACTGCTTTCTCCAGCAAATCCACCGCCGCGACCGGATCACAAAAGTTTTTGTCACCATATATCAATTTCATGGCGGCCACATATTGATAATCCGGATTGGAATGTTTGCGCGCCCTCTCGATTAGATCATCTTTATCCATGTTTTTCTTTCTCTCCAGGCTCAAGTACGAATTATATGGATATGGTTCAAATAAAAAAGGCGGTAATCGCTCCAATTCTTCCAGCGAATCAAACTGCCGGACGACCGGAGGCGATATTTCCAGGCGTGAATTTTGCAAATCCGTTCTTCTGCCATGAACCAAAATTCCGACACTGCGGATTTCCCATTTTTCCGCTTTTGACTCAAGTCTTTTAGAAGGAGTGATCCTTTGACCATTATAACTTACCGCCACGTTTTTATCTTTCAGGTCAATTATTATACGGAATGATATCGGTTGAAAACTTGGCCGCAAGTATGGATAATTCTCATCTGTTTCAACCTTCTCTTCTTTAGTTCGAAACCGAGCTTCAAAGTACGGAGGCCCCACACTGGCTATGCTCAACATACTGTTCAGGTATTCAGTATGCAGCGGTATTTTATCCATCGCGCTGAAGGCCAGGCAAAAGAGAAAATCAGCGGTGGAATCACTCGGCAGGGCTGCAAATGACCTGACTTTAAAATCGATTATGACAAACCGTTTATTTTTTTCATTATTCTTCAAAAAAGAAAATTGCAGCAGCCCGTCTATCTTGACATCGACACCATATTTTCGCTCATGTAAGACAGTCAATTCGGAAGGATGTACTATTTTAATATGAGCGCAACGAGGAAGGGTATAAACATAACCGATAGGAGTTCTAAACAATTTCACCTCATCCTGACTGGTCATCCACTCTCCCGTCCGTACGCCAGAGGTATCTGCGCATAATTGAACCGTAAATATCAGTATCAGATATATTATTGATTTAATCATCGCAATACACTCCTGATTTATGAAGCCTTGTCAGCCTGTATCACCGCACTCTTCCAGTTGAGAATCAGGGCAGATTACCTCTCCTCATAGGGATAATCTCTCTACTAAATTATAACTAGAAATCGCCATTTTGTCAATACCTCCGAAATAAAAAACGGAAAAATTTATTGCAAGTCCAACATTCATAATAGATTACTTCAAAAAATAAATCTAGCTTAAGGTGCCGTACGCCAAAAAGTTAAGTTTTTGCATCAAATCGTGCATTATTTTTTGGACGCAAGCAGGGAATGGATCATGAAAAGTCATGATCCCGACATCAAATTGTCAAGAATTTTCATTTTCGGCGCAGAACCGGATTCAGCCAGACTGGATAGATGAATTTGGTTTGGCGGGCATCGGGGCGCGGATCAATTACTCTCAATCTAATCCGGGATGCATTTCCCAGCGCAACGCTGATTTGCAAGGACGCGGATTGAGCGTCGCATGGTATCGAGGCATATGCTTTTTCGCCGTCCAGCCAGATTTCAAACACCACCGAAGTTTCATTTCGGGCGCCGCGGTTCAGGCCGGCTGTGGCGGAGAATCCACCGAAGATTCCCGGAGGAATCGTATACTCTGCATAGGCTTCGCGAATGCCTTCGAACATCGGAGCCAGATACGGCAGCATGGCAATCCCCGGAGCACTCCCCAATCCCAAATCCAGCGGCAGCGGCTGATAAATATCCGGTCCCGGCATCCGGTCGATCATAATCCGGAAATTGAAATATGAATCGCAGAACTGGTCGCAGGGAACCAGCAATCTCAGCTCAAGATCCGTCAGGCTCATGGTCTGTCCGGCGGCGATTGCCGACACGGTATGAAGCACGTCGGCCAGGAGTTCCGCGGCATGGGTCGCGCTCCGCCCGGCGGAGCTTTCCGCGGCCGCCGGATCACGGTTTTCGATCGCCTGAAACATCACCGGCAACTCGGCTTTTTCCCGCTGCTGAAGTATGGCCAGTTCCTCCAGCAAACGCCATTTGAGTTCCGGTGCGCTGCCGCCCAACAAGCGCGGAGTATAGGGAATATCCGGAATTTCCCCGCTGATACGCTCGATCGCGCCATGAGTGATATAACAAGCGTTTTTCTGAGGGAAAAGATCGGCAATGACCCGCTCATCCATCAGGTGAGCCGCCTGGGCGGTATCGCCGATCAGGTGCGACAGACAGCCGAGCATGCCGGAAGCCTCGCGGCGCTTGCCTTTCTCCAAGGCTTCCAAGGCACCGTCAATCCAGAATTCCACCAGCGGCGGATAAGTTTCCCTGAGCTTCAATGGCTCCATAACCCGATGGGCATTACCGGCGGGTGTCAGGATATATTTGTGCCAGTCCGGATCAATTTCGTCCTTCTGGTGATCGTGCTCCGTCAGCCCCCAGAAAACATCCGGATAATTGGATGCTTTGACCATGTATTCGTCGGTTTCTCCAAGGAACCTCAATCCGGCGGCCGTTATCCGCCCATGCATCTGATTATTCATGCCAAAAAACCTTTTAAACGCAACTCCAGAAAAGCCTCGATCACACCGGCGGCAAAATCACTCTTGCCCACTGCGCCATTATGGGCTTTTATATGTTTTTTCACTTCCTCGACGGCATTGCCGGGACAGATAAAATGGCCGGCCAATTCACGGTTCATCATATCCATATCAGGCACATTGTCACCGGCGACCACAATATTTTCCGGCTGATACCCGAACTCATGCTTAAGCCATGGCATCGGCAGGCCTTTGTGCAGAAACCGGGGCCGAATGGCCAGTGAATTATTTTTGACCTGGCCGATCAATTCCGGGTCTTGCAAATACGAAATACAGAATTCGAGAAACTTCTCCATATCGGTACCCGCCGCCAGAATATAATGCAGTAAATGTCCATAGTAATAAACCCGCGACGGAGCAAATTCTCCACACAGCGCCGCCAGCAGCGGCGTCAGTTTCCGGGCGCAAACGTCACTCAATTTCCGTTCTTGCTCCCGGCAATACGGCTCGACCCGGCACAGCTCCGATCCGCGTACCTGAACCAGAACCCGCCCGTATTCGCCGATCAAGAATTCCGGCCTGGAGTTGACGGGACTGTCGTTAACCATCTTCCACTGTCCCTCGGGGTCCCAGGTGGTATTCAAGGCCCACGCCCAGCCTGCCGCAACCAATTCATCGAGGAAGATACAGAAATGCCGCGGCAAACGATCATAGGGCACAAAGCCGCCAAGCGCGGTACCGTCGAGATCCAAAACCAACAATCTTTTTACCGTGCACATCAGTTCAGTCCCTCCAATTCGCCGTCGATCAGACAGACCATCGAGCGGTTGCTGCTGCCGTTCAGGCAAACCTGCCGAATCAACTTATAGACCATGCGGTAGAACGTGCCGAAATTCTCTCCGCCATGCTCAATGCCGTATATCTTCATGCGGGTTCCGCTATTGATGATCTCCTCAACCAGCGAACTTCCGCCATTCGAAAGGCAAACCGAATCACCGAAACCGTCGTTTTCGATTTCCTTCAGGACCGCGGTCGAAACACTGATCCTTTCATTTGGGCTGAAATGGCTGAATTTCATCGGAAATTCCTTGATCAATAAATGAATCCCGGAAGCAGCGGCAAAATCCTCGGCCCCACGACAGAATTCGGCGTTGAAATAATATTGCCGGGACCCGGTCAGCAAGACCAGTTTTCCGGTATTGTTTTTCTGCTGAATCTTCGCCAAAATCCGCCGCCCCAACTCGTAGTTATCGCCGGTAACCTGATTAAAAGCCTGGCTGTGAGTCGCCGGGTCGGCCAAATCGCCCAATAGGACCACCGGCGCTTTCATGGACTGGCAGATTTCCAGCTCGACTTTCCCCAGAAAAGGCGCCAGCAAAACTACCGCATCGAGTTGCATCCGATCGATAAGTTTACTCAATTCATAATCGAACTGTTCAGGCTCCAGGCCGCTCGGAAAAACCCTGATGGTAAAATTGAAACCATCTTCCAGCCACGGCGCTTCCGCCAGCTTCAACATATGCTCAATAAAGGGATTATTCCGGTTTTTGTTTCTCATAATCAACAGGCCGACTTCAAGATTGACGTTGCGGGGATTTTCCCGGACGAATACCCCGCTTTGCGCTTTTCTGACGATCAGGCGTTTCTCTTCCAGAATATTCAAAGCGTCGAAAATCACCTGTGTGCTGCACGAATATTCCTGAGCCAGTTGCCGCATGCTTTTCAACCGGGTTCCGGGCGACAGCCCCCGTCCGGTTATCTGCCGGATCAGGCTGTCCGCCACCTCGCTGGTTTTGTTTTGGGTTCTGAACATATTTTCCTTATTATCTATATTAATTTAGCTGCTGTTTCATGAATTCGCAAGCGTCTTCTTCGCTCGGGCACAACCAAGGCGGAGTTCCGTCGATATTCATCAGACTGAGACGGTTCAACATGGAACGTTCGATAAACCAAATTCCCCTGCCCTGATTCAAACGGTAGATTTCCGGTGCATAATCCAGATTCGGATTGTTGAAAAATTCACGGAATGAACCGTTCGGAGCATGAATTCTCGCACCGCCCGGAGTCGCCGGTCTGCGTTCTTTGACCGTGATGCTGAATTGGCGGTCATGGTTCACCGGCAGGTAAACCCGCGGCATCCAGGGGAAACCGTCGGTGCTGACCAAGGCCAGCCCCGGCTCGGAAGCGGAGGCGAGAATCCCCAGGCAAACCTTGTCGCTGATAACGATTTTGACCGTATAGATACCGGGAGCGGCATCGGCCGGTATCCGGAAATCCCGGACCACGCAATGATAATTCCGCAGATGGTCGTTCAAATACTCCCGCCCCTGCGGATCCAGGATCTGAATCCGCCCGAATTCATCACCTTCCAGCTCAGGAGCGGAAGTTTTCAAAATATTTTTGGTATCACGCGGATACCCCTGCCAATCTCCAACCACCAGCCCCCGTGAAAATTGACCGAGGCGCTGGATCGCAATCCGGGAGATACTGATAAGTTGTTCGCGGCCCGGATGTTTGACCACCTTGAGCTCCGCCTGGCGGATATTATCTTTCTCCGGCGAGAATCCGTGCAGGGCCACCATCGAAGGCTTTTTGAACGGTTCCGCAATCCCAAGCTCCGCCATCGCCTTGATGAACTCCGGCACACACCAGAGAGCGGTGGAATCCACCAGTTGATCCGGGTGCCGCAAATGAAAATACGTATAAGGCACGAATTTCCGGATATAATCCGCCTCGCCAAGCTGCCGGTAACAATAAGTGAGGGCGTTCAAAAACATCAGCCGCGAATCTTCATTGTACAGCGAATCCGCCGGCAAACCGCTTTCCGGGTCGAAATAAGTGGCGGCAATCAGGCTGTCCGTCGCCTTTTTCAGCAATACCAACGCCTGGGGATCGCGGGTCATGCGATGATAAAAAGCGATTGCTTCCAGGCATACCCCCGGCTGCCCCAGCGTATTGCCGAGCCGCCCCGACCCGAATCCCTCGCGCCAGAAAGTGAAAAAATTCATAACTTTGGCGGCGGCTTGCAGGTAACGCGGGTCCTGGTTGATTTCGTAAAACACCATCAGGTTTTTGAGCGGCCAGGCATATTCGCGCGCCAGCACATGGTTGGGCTTGAAATGATGGTCAATGCTGTAGATCGTAGCCTCAGCGTGGATCATCGCCGCGTCATACAAACGCTCGTCGCCGGTGAGCTGATAGAACCACGAAACCTCCGGATACCAGTCGTGCCCGCCGATATGCAGATACGACAGCTTGCGCTTGCCGGTTTTGTCATCGGCGACATGGTCCGGGCAATGCGCGCTGACCGCTCCGTAAGAACGTTTCGGGTCTTTCGGGTCCAGGTTTTCCGCATAACAGGTATCGATATCGATATAGTGATAATTGGCCTGCCGGGCAAAGTCCAGATATTGCTGTTTTCCGCTGCGGACAAACTGAATCAGCAACGCCATGCCGCCGCCGGTTTCCAGGTTGAACCACATGCTCCCGGGACGATTCGCGCTCCAGTCGCCAAAATCTCGCAATCCGTAAAAATCCCCGAAATAACGCCCGGTAACCTGAGTATCATTGAGCCACCAGTCACAGGCATTTTCGAACAGACCGAACTTCCGCCGGTCCACCGGCATGATATTGCCGAAAGCCCCTGTGCCGCAGATATATTCCGGCGAAGCGCTCAGCAACGGCTGTTTCAAATAATCACCGACGGTTTCGCGATCATCCGCCCCAATAATCAACTGGTGGGTTTTCGCCATTCCGGCAATAAACTTCGAACGCACATTTTTGCCGTCGTTCAATGAACTCTCTTTCGAGGAGAGCATGATCTTGAAGCAGTTCGGCGCCAGCTCGATCAACTTCGGGTGGTTCTGCCAGGCGTCGACCATTCCGATGCCGATATTTCCCAGCTCGTAAATCCCCTCAAAACGATCATACGCCGCCGAGCCGATTGTTGCCCGGATCTGCCGCTGATCTCCGGTATAAACCGCACCGTCCAATTTCAACGAAACATTCTTGCCGGCGAAATTCCCTTTCTGCTGTCCCAAACTCCAATTTGCAACCGCCTCCGGCAACTCTGCGCTCAAACTGATATCCGGCAACGGGTTATAATTTTCCGTCGAGCCATTAAAATAAGTAAAAGTCAGCCGCACCGAACGGCATCCCTTCATGAAATAAAAACGTGCCTTGAACTGAAACGGCGTGGAATTGTCTTTTAACGAGCGATAGTTGCCGGTCACCGCCACCACCGCTTCCAGGGCATCGCTCGACTCCAGCGAACACTGCTTGTCGCTGATGACATATTCGGGCTCGTTGAAACCGGTAGTGAAATTTGTTATCTCTCTTTTGTCAATCTTCAACAGGTCGAGCAACGCCGGAGAATCCCGCCGGAAAACCGCCTGAACACTCCCGGTATCGACCGTGATTTCATTCCCGGATTGCCTGGCAAATTTTACTCCTGATTCATGTACTTTTACCGAACTGCCGTATTCCAGAGTATACTGACTGTTGAAACCCGCCGAAGCCTTAATCAACAATGATTTGATCGAACCGTCATTCCAACGGCTTAAAACTTTTCTGCTGAACGGAATGGCTTTTCCATCGGCAAGTAACCGGGCATTTTCCGCATGATAAAGCTTGCCTTCGGCAAAAGGAATCCCGCTGCGCATCGGATAGCTTTTACTGCTCCCCTGAACGGTCCAATTCAACGGAATGTTCTCTTTTGCCGGAATTTCCATATTCTGCGCTTTCGGATACATTTTACCCTCAAAAAATATCGGCTTCACCTCACCGGATTCCGTAGAAACCGCCGGCGAGCGGAATTTAACCATGCCTTTCCGGTAAACACCCAGACTGGCCAGTTTCGGGGTTATCGCCTGCTGTACCACCAGGATCAGGGACTTCAATTCCCCTGCGGGAACCACCGGACTTTTGCCGCTAAAGTTGATGAATTCATCCTTGCCGAATTCCAGCTTGCGCCATTGTTTTTCTCCGCTCATCACCACCGGAGGACTGTCCCACACCGTACCGTCGCTGCCGACAAGCCGCATGATGAATGCGTGCTTAGTGTCAGTATCATTATAAAGCTCCAGTTTGAAGGTTTCAGCCTGCTTCGCGGCCCCGGTCAGGGCTACGGTAATCTGCTGCTCGACTTCCCTCTCGCCATAGCCATAGGTCAACATAGGAAAAGTATAGTCAAGCCGCCAGGCATCGCCTTCCGGCTTGAATTGTCCCCGAAATTCCTGGTCGAAACGCTTGGTAGCCCGGACCGCCGCATCCGTCAAGTCCAACTTGACATCACTAGCACCCACGGCGCAAATCATACTCAACAACGATAATAATAATTTATTCATATATGCTCACTACAGGTTGATATTAGGTGAAATTTCGCCGTCTTTCAAAGTATCGTGAATACGGCTGGAGACATGGGTGTCGAGCCACAATATATTGGCCGCACCGCCATGACAACGCCCACGCCGGTTACTGTGCGCCGTACCGTGGTGAAAATCATCGCCGCCCTTGCCGGAATCCATGATATGTACGATGGTCGACGGTCGCTTGAATACCGAGATTTTCGGGCTCCCACGGCCATCCGCCGGCCCGGAAAGATAGCCCACCGTATAATAGTTGAAAGCATAATGTATCGGCCATTCTCCCGTCGCGCCGTCATTGTTGACCCACCTGGCGTCACGAGCCGGACAGCGCAAGACAGTGGTGTTCCCATAGCGCCGTGCATAAGCATCCGGAGTGATCAGCAGATAATAACGGGCAAACGGAGTCATATATGTATACGCCGAAGCCGGATTGGTGCTGTCGGACCATTTCAAGGTCACGATATTGTTGGCGGGGTCCCAGGAACGCGGAATCTTGGACGGCGGCAGGCAATCTTCGTAATCCCCCAGATAGGAACTTACCGCCGAACCGATCTGCTTCAGGTTCGACTTACAGCCGGCATCGTGCGCCTTGCTTCGAGCCCTGGCCAATGCCGGCAGCAGCATGGCCGCCAGAATCGCGATGATCGCAATCACCACCAGGAGTTCAATCAGTGTGAAGTTATGAAATTTGGTTTTCATATCAGCCCTCGTTATTCCGCTTCTTTCAAGGAAACGTTATCGATCAATATGATATCACTGTTGTCCAGGTTGCGGCAGACAATCCGTAATTCAAATGAAACCACATCTTTCTGCGCCTTGAATTTCAGCTCATAATGTTCCCATTCGCTTTTATCCGGATTTACCGTCAGCTTATTATATGCCGGTGACTTGTCCGCGGCATCGCATTGCCGGATTTCCACAGCCGCTTCCTTGCCGGGCTCCATGACTATCTGCGCTTTGGCATCATACGACAACACATAGGTTTTCCCCGCGCCGATACCACCAATCGGTTGAAGCAAAGCCATCGGCAACTTATTGTATGGATGCCCTTTGGCTCCTGTTATTTTCAGACACTTGCCATCTTTGCCCGATTCGTTTTGAGCGAAGAAATGCTTGCGGTGCGCCAGTTGCTTGCGGCTCAACCCAAAATCCGCAAACAACTCCTGAGAAGTATCATATTCTTCAAACCCGCCATTCTTCACCAACTCCTGCGTCCAGCCCGTAATTCCGGCAACCAACATTACCCCGATCAGCCAATAAGTTTTCTTCATGAGCATATCCTTTGTTTACCATGACACTATTATATAACAAAAGATATCACTTGTCAATACCCAAAGGATATACATAGCTAAAATATTGACAATAAACTGTTATTCAATGAAATAACAAAATATTTTCAAAAGAAAAAATTCAGTTGGAGTCCCCCGACCCGACTTCTCCCCGGTCGCGATATTGGAGCGGGGTGATTCCGAAGCGTTTCTTGAACAGGCGGGAAAGATAATGCGGATTCTGAAAATGAAGTTCTTCGCAGATCCGACCGACCGGAAGGGTGGTCGATTGAAGTTGGTAACAGGCATATTCCAGTTTCAGTTCCTGAACATAGCGGGCCGGAGAATAAGGAAAATATTTTTTCCAGTACCGGAAGAAAGAACGCCGCGAAAAGCCATTTTTCCGGTACAGGTCCTCCAGGTCGAAATCCCGATTGAAATTCAGTTGCAAATAACTGGCGATTCCGTATATCCGGTTTTCCATCGATCGGCTGCCGGGAGTTTCCGCGGCGCAGTCTCTTTTGAGAATCGCGTCCTGGAGCAGCTGAAATACCAACAGATCAAATTGGTCCGCCACTCCGTATTCCATGATATGTCCGGCCAGGTCGATGATTTTGTTCAAAGCGGCAGAAAATTCCGGGGTCACCTGAAAATGCCACAAAAAGGGCGGCTCCATCAGTCCATGCATTTTCATGCGGTCGAACAGGTTCGGGTCAAAGGCAAAAAAAACGGCATCCCGCTCCTTTTCACTGATGGTACCATGCACCATGTCCGGAGTTTTCAGGAAGATATTGGGGAACGGGGTTTCATAATGAACGCCATTAATCACATCCCGGGAAACCTGTTCGTCGGTGGAGAACCGGAAACACAATTCCAGCTTTCCGGAAAAGAGGATGCAATTTTGATTCGGCGGAATATTCTTCATAATGCCGAAGCGCACCAGCGGGAACAACCCCGGAAAAATCCTTCTGATTGTTTTCAGATTTATGAACTGACTTGAATATTCTGGCATTATTGTGTTATTTCCTGATAAGAGTATATATTACAATATCACCGCCAATCCGCTTTTCAATTTCGGATAGTTGGTTTCGCAAAAGAGTTGGCACAAATATGTACTTCATTTGGCACTGCCGGTCATTTACAGAAAGCCGAATAAACTGTATATTTAATCATAGCTATAAAATAAAAGGTAGTGTCAAAAGTAATATGAAAAAATGAAAGAAAATTTTAGGCGGTCGGGGAGTACTCCGTTTGTCGACGGAGTCAAGACGCAAAATCGGCATAAAACCCCGTCCTGCGGACGAGATTTATACGATTTTGGCCGT
>JAVBRM010000039.1:0-16581 GCA_031548025.1 Victivallaceae bacterium
GAAGCGCGGCGCGCCTTGTCCCTGGCTTTGTTCAACGCGGGCAGCAGCATGGCGGCGAGAAGCGCAATGATAGCGATGACTACCAGGAGCTCAATCAGTGTGAATTTTTTCCTTTGCATTTGCATATATCCTTATGATAAATGTTGATTATCGAAAACGACCAGGTCCGGCTTCACCAGTTCGCAACGCGGCAACGCAGTGTTCTTGCCGTCAAGGGCCAACATCAGGTGGTCCACCACCCGGCGGCCGATCAAAGTATTATGTTTGTCCATTGATGCCAACGGAATCGTATTGTTCCACTCCTTCCATGGATGAGAGTCGATCCGGTTATCAAATCCCGCCAGAACGATATCGGATTTACCGAACAGCTTGCATGCGGCGCTGACAATCGGCACCTCCCAGTCGGTTCCGACCAAAATAGCATCCGGACACTCCGAACCGATCAAAGATTCCACCAGATATCCGGCGCTCTGGCGTACCGCCGAATCGAATTCCTTTTGGGTATGCTCATACTCGGACTGCAGTACCCGCTGCTCAGTATGCGGCAGCAGCGGCAGCCCATGTTCGAGCATCGCCCGCCGATACCCCTGATGCCGGGCATTGAACCAGTATTCCGGTGTATTATCCGGGTAAAAACACATGATCTTTCGGAAGCCACGCCCGATCAGAAACTTCACCAGCTCGTAGTTTCCCTGTTCATGATCCGGCAGCACACAGCGCATTTCCGGGTAATTCCGGTCGTAATAATCGGTCACCACCGGAATATCCTCCGACTGCAGCAATTCCATCAGCCGTGTTCCGCGCAACGACCAGCTGGCGTACTGCAGTACCACCACGCCCTCCGGACGCAAATCCAGAATGGAACGCATTTCCGCATCGCTGAGCTTTTCGATATTGATATTAATGACATGCTTGCCCAATTCCGTGAGGCGCTCAAAGACTCCGGCCTGAATCGCCTGGTGAAAACCGGTATTTTTGTACGCCATCCCATTATCCCCGTAGCCACCGAAAACCAGAATCGTATCCTTGATCAACGAAAGAGCGCGCGGCACCGGTTTCCGGTTGCCCGCGACATAACGGCGGCGGTTGCGCTTCTGCAGGACGCCCTCTTCTTCCAACAACTCCAATCCGGAGCGCACCGTACCGCGCGCCACCCTGAGCCGACGGGAAATCTCGTCTTCGCCGGGAATCATCATCCCCTCCGAAAACTGCCCATCCTTAATCCAGTCCCGGACCGCCTTAATAACATATTCGCGTGGTGAATGCATCATACTCCATTGTACAAAATCTGTATATTTTTGAACTTAATTTTATACAATATATTATACAACCAAACTTCATCGGTGTCAATAGCCCAAATAAAAAAAACAATTCTTTTATGGTAATTGAACGAATATGTTGGTATAGTACGCATGTCTGGTTAATATAAGGGAATAAAATGAAACATTGGTTATGGCTGATTCTGTTTAGCTGCTTGTCGCTGGTAGGGGCTGCCGGGGTTAAAGTCGCGATTTTCGGCGATTCCGGCACCGTGGATTGGCTGATGGCGGAAATCTCTGGAGAGGTCGAGTTGTTTGAACGCGATCAAATCTCCAAAATACTGCGAGAGCATCAGCTCAGCGAAGCAAACCTGACCGAGACGCAGATGGGGCGTTATTTTCCGCATTGCGATATTTTCGTTCTAATTCGCAGCAACAATCTGATTGCCTTCAATGCAAAAAACGGCTTCCGGCTGGAAAATTCAACTTATGAAAACCTCGCGGAGGCGCTGGACCTGACGCGACGCGCAATTAAGCGTCAAAAGGTGGAAAATCCGATCCTGTTTTCGATTGTGTCGGTGCGGGATATCGGAGTGCCGCGCAAGTACAAGCCCCGAATCGCTCCGATGACAGCGAATGTTGAAAAAGAGCTGATGAAATATGTCGAACTTCAGATGCTGGAACGTACGCATCTGGAGAAGGTACTGAGAGAACGTCAGTTAACCTCCATAAGCTATAAATTGGCGCAGGCGGCCAAATTGCTGCGGATGGAGTTCGAGCCGGGCTCGGAGGGCGGAGTTATCAACCTGCGGTTTTATATCACCGACGCCGCCGGAAAAATATTGGCAAAACATGAAATAAAAAATATTTTCGGCGACGAAAACGTCGCGGCCATTTCAGCAAAAGAAATTTATAAACAGCTTAGTGAACACAGGAGTTTGTAATTATGCGTTATTGTTTATTGCTGACATTGTTCGTTTTTCCCTGGCTGAATCATGCGAACGAGGCCTCGCAGTTGTTTCAGGAATACAAAGAACTCTCCAAAAAGGGATGGGGCTCGGAAGAGGCGACAACGAAATTATTTGCCGCCGTGGCGCTCGAACCGGGAAACGAAACCTACCGCTTCGAGGAACTGCGGATTCGCGCCGGCTTTATCCATCGGGTTCCGGCCGAAAAACTGGCTGCGGAGTTGAATGCTCAATTGGAGCGGCTGAATAAATTCCGGGCGGATTTTCCGGAGAGCAAGGGACGCGCCAGCGAGGTTCTGGATTGTAGTGTTATCGGCGGCCCTACCCCTCAACTGAGTCTGTCTCAGCTCGCGGAAATCGCGCCTTTTTGCCGGAAGATTCGCCAAATACGCTATGAAGAGGGACAAAAGAAGGGTCTACCCTACGATCTTTCGGATGGAATCAATTCGTTGCAGGAACTGCGCAACGCGAACTTCGGAGCCTCCCAAATGCGGAATTTCAGCCTGTATGCGGACTATGCCGAGTGGTTGCGGGGACGCTATCAATATTATATGGAGCTGTTGCGTCATGCCAATGAATTCATGAAGAAAAATCCGGAATTGCAGAAGGAAGCCGAAAAGAGTTTCGGCTGCAGTTCGCTTGCTGACGTTGTTTTTCTCAATTACAAGCACGAAAAAGACCAGTTTATCATCGACTATCTGCAGAATATCGATGAATTCTTGAAACTGGCCGACGAAAGCCCCTCCCGCCGGGTCAAAGTGGATGCATTGACGCTGAAGCTCATGCGGGAAACCGTGAAAGGACCGCGCAGCGCCGAACATGCGACCGCATGTCTGGACCGTTTTTTTGCAGAATTGAATGAATTGGCCCCCGATATCATCAAGCCGGATTCAAACGTACCGGGAAGCGGAAGACCGTTGAAGTTGGTATTCTTTTCGGTAAATCATTTTTATGGCTGGTGGCTGCAGGCTCCGGACCTGCCGGAAAAACAATTTGCGCATTTTCAGGCACAGACGTCCAAGACCATCGGCTGGAGTGAAATCGCAGAAATGGTTCAAAAGAAGGACCTGCAGGGAATCAGCGAGCACCCGCAGGTTGTCAGGCAGCATAATTATGAGCGGATATGTGGCAAAGATAACAGGATATTTACTGCGTTGATTGATCTCATCATGGAAGAACCCCGCACCGGGGCATCGCTTCATAAATTGCCGGCACTCAGTGAACTTCAGAAAAAATTATTCCGGGAGCTTAATGCCGATTTCGACATCAAGTGGAAAACCTATCGGGAAATTTTCAAATACAAAGATGAATTGCAACTGGCGGCGGCGGCACAAAATGAAGATGAAGTTTATCTGTTGTTGAAACAGTACAGCGACCGTATGTGGCTGGGCAACCCGGACAAGGCGAAGGACGGACTACTCGAAGTACCGCTCAAAGCTGATGAATTTTCTCGCAAAAGCATGTCTCTCGATGCCAGGCGGAATCCTGCGTTTATCGCGACAAGCGAATATTTTGTGGTCGCGGGCAAGGAGAAGCTTGCCGTTTATAACCGGCCTGCAAAAGCATGGCGAATTTTTGACGATGTAATCAGCGAACCGGTAAGTTCGATGGCGATTGCGGAAGGGCGGTTGTATTTATTCTGCAGCGGACAGGAGGAATCGGCCTCCATGACCTCTCTCCGCCTGGACGGTACCGACCGCAAACTGCACTTCGGCAGCGCACGCCAGACTGCCCAGAATATTCTGGACGGTCGGCTGGGAGAGTTGAACTATGCTTTTACAATCAGCGATACCGAGTTGATCTTTTTATTAAGTGAACCGGGCAAGTCCACAATTTGCCGTTACCGGATCGACGGGGACAAATTCGAGGAAGTCGTCAAAACGGAGCTGATGAATGGAATACTGTGGCATCAGCGGGAAAAATGGTATTTGAATGGATTTGCCCACAGCGGCGAAGGAATTTATGAAGTCGATTTATCGACCGGCCAACTGACATGGCTCTTTTCACAATTCCTGTATGGCCTCAAAGAACCCGGTCCCAAAACAAGGATCAATGGCAACACGGTTATCAGCGGACCGTTCCAGTTCAAAGACGGATATCTATGGAGCGGCTACAGGGAGCCGGCGGCGATCAAATTGGATGCGCCGGAGACGTCACCATTGCTGTTACTGCCGCCGACCGCTTATATTATTGACAATCCGGATGGCGGAGTACAGTACTTCACACTGCATCGCCGCATACAGATAAAATGAAAATTTTCTTTTTTTATCGATAGGGGTGTTGACAAATTGCGGAGGATCATATATAATAATGAAAGAACGTTTCGGCAAATTTTCGAATATATTATTTCCGAATTGATTTAACAGGGAAAAAATGATGATTAAACCACGGGTAAAACTAAGGGATATCGCGGATTATACCGGTAATTCCATTTCCACGGTTTCCGCGGCTCTCAACGGAACCGGCCGGATCAGTCCGGAAAAAGCCCGGCAAATCAAGCAGGCGGCGGACGAGCTCGGTTTCAAGCCGAATCTGGCCGCGCAATTGCTGAAAAACTCCGAGGTCGACATTCTCGGGCTGGTCATATCGGACGATCTGGCCAAACTGACCGGACACGGTGTTTATTCGGAGCTGCAGGAAAATTTCATTTCGGAGTGCCGCGCCGAAAACATCCGGACTCAATTTGAGCTTAATCGTTCGGGCGGCGTCCCGGCCATGTTCAGCGATGGCATTGCCAAGGGAGTCATTCATGCCGGGATCATCCATCCCGCTTTACTGGACTGGCTGAAAAACCATCCGGATTATCCGTTTGTCGCGATCGAGGAGCCCTGGCAGTATTGCGTGCGCACCGACTTTATCAGCGGAGTGTACAAGGCGGTACAGTATCTGGCGGCCACCGGCCACCGTTCAATCGCTCTCTTCTGCGGCCCTCCTGAATATGATATTACCATTCAAATATTGGAAGGCTTCAAGCGGGGATGCCGGGACTTCGGGCTGGAATTCAATCCGCAACTGCTTCATCATCACGGTCGTGCCATCAAGTTGGTTCACAATGAAGAATGCGCCGCTTTTGTTCATAAAGTCTTTTCCGGGAAGAACCGGCCGGATGCGATCATCTCCACCGGACAGGGATTTTCCTCCGTCGCGCTGTATGAGCTGCCGCGCATGGGATTCCGGGTTCCGGAGGACGTCAGCCTGATCGGCAGTTGCGCGAGCTGGGAAGCCGAGCGTCTGCATCCGGGTTTGAGCTCCATTGAGCGCAATACCAACCAGCTCACCACCGCGGCGATCAAGATATTGAAACAATTGACCCGTGGAATTGAACCGGAAATCTCCCGGCTTCTGATTCCGGCCGAAATGGTTGCCAGAAAAACAACAGCACCGCGTTTTTAAATACAGGAGGTTATAGTATGAAGAAGAATTTTACACTTATCGAATTGCTCGTAGTGATTGCGATCATCGCTATTCTGGCGGCAATGTTGCTGCCGGCTTTGAATAAAGCCCGGGATAAAGGCAGAATGATTGCATGCAGCAGCCAGCTTGCCCAGATCGGCAAGGCCAATGTCGCTTATTCGCTGGACTACAACGACTATGCGGTTACCGCCTTTGTCGTCGGCATGAGCGACTCCTGGACTTATAAACTTTCGGCCTATGCCGGATTTACCTACAGCCTTTGGAATTGCCCGAGTCAGCCATGGAAAAAACAGCTGTCGCTGCACCGTGATTCCACCTCAGCCGACAGCAATTTCAGTGCCTATACCAGCATCGGACTCAATGCACAAAGCTTCGAAGGGCGTTACTCCAGCTCCGGTACATATGTCGGACGTCCCGCCACTTTCAAAAAAATACCCAAGCCCTCGAACTGCGTCTATGCGGGCGACGGCAGATGCAGCAAAAGCGATAACATCAACGTATCCACCAACCCCAGGGCCACGCTGCGGCATGATACCAGCGGCAGAAAGCTGGCCCCGATAGAAGGGATCAACGTATCATCTTATTATATGCGCCATCTACAGGGACTGAATGTTGTTTTTACCGATGGGCATTGCCAGTATATCAAGTATGAGGAATTCAAACGGATGTGTCTGGCCAACTATGAATTTTTCCCGATGACCTGGTAATATCACGAAAAGGAATATAAAAACTTATGAAATTTTCATTCATCATCACTCTCCTGCTGGCATTTCAGATAATTTACAGCGCCCCCTTTCCCGCCGAAAACAGCCAATGGGGCGAAGCGGAACTCCAAGCCCAGCGCGCCGCCGGTCTGAAGCTTCAACAGGATATCGAGCAGGCTATCAAAGAGAAAAAATCCTCATTCGAGGTACAGAAAGGCGTCTACCGTTTTACCGAAGTGAAAGGTAAACGGCCATATTTCCTGAATTTTGTCAATGCCCAAAACTTCACGCTGAACGGCAACGGTTCGCATTTTTATTTTGAGAAACAGGCCGCCGCGATTCAGATTTACAAAAGTACCAATGTTGTCATCAAAGACCTTTTCCTCGACTACGATCCCCTGCCCTTCACCCAAGGGACAGTGGTTTCGATCGACCACAAGAAAAACACCTTTATCTTCCGCCCGGAAAAAGGCTATGAAGCTTACTGTCCGCAGTTGACATATTCCCTGCGGGGAATTCTGTTCGACAAAGACCGCCTGATGAAAAAAGGCCAGAACGGCTTCGGGCTGGCCCTGAAGGACAAACAGGAAAATGGCGATTACCAGGTGCTGGTACGCGGTTTTCATAACCGTCCCGCCAAAGAATGCGGTTTCG
This sequence comes from Victivallaceae bacterium, assembly GCA_031548025.1. GTDB lineage: Bacteria > Verrucomicrobiota > Lentisphaeria > Victivallales > Victivallaceae > UBA5239. The sequence goes on from JAVBRM010000039.1 coordinate 7,000, forward strand.
AAGAAGGCGACCTGATTACCATGTTCGGACGTACCGACCGCGCCGTAAAAATCGAAGTATCCGCCGATTGCCGGCTGGAAAACATAACACTTTATTCATCGCCTTTTGTGGCCTTTGTGGAAAACGTCGGCAAGGGCAACCATGTTTACAAAAACTGTTACCTGATCAAGCGTCCCGGAACCACCCGCCTGATGTCCGGCAATGCGGACGGTTTCAACTCGGCCAATGTCCTGATCGGCCCGAAACTGGACGGTTGCAAGATCGACACCATCGGGGACGATTTCGTGAATTTCCACGGTACCTATTACCGGGTATTTGAGCAGGTCTCTCCCACCGAGCTGATTGTTCAGGGTTTCTCCTCCAACAGCGAAAAAAATCCGACGCTGAGTTTTCTGGAAAATCCGAGCTGGAAGCATTTGGGAACCCGCAAAATCACCGCCGACACGGCAATGACCTACGTGATTCCGGACGCCGCCGCCGAATCCTTGAAAACCCGTTGGGCCGCCGGCAGCAACTTCAAACCCGGCCAGAAAGTCCAGGCGCGCCGGATTACCCTGGACCAGCCCATTGAATTTCAGAATGCCCCGATCTTTTCCTGCTTAAGCGCCATCGCCGCCAATTCGGAAATCCGCAACTGCGACTTCAAAGGTTCGCTGGCACGCGGCATCCGCTTCCAGAGCCGGGACGCCGTTATCGAGAATAACACACTGACCATGGTCATGGGGCCCCACCTCACCTTCGGCGGGCAGCCGGGGTTCTGGGGTGAATCCATCACCTGTGCCAATGTCATCGTCCGCAACAACCGCTTTATCGACGCTGAGCGCAACAGCGAGAGCCGCAATACCGCCGTGATCGAAATCACCGCTCCCGGCGGCCGGGATGGCGAACTCGTGAAAAATATCACACTGGAAAACAATGAAATCATCGACAGCGGCGCGGCGGCAATCCATGTCAAGAATGCCGAAAACATCAAGCTGCTGAATAACCGGATCAACGGAATCAACCGGATGTATTCGCCCAACCGCCCAGTGGCGGAAAACGCGATTGTCGTTTCGGACGCAAGCACCGTCGAACAATCCGGCAATACCGTCAGCAAATAGGACAATTGGATAATGAACAACCTTGCAAGAATATGCCTGACGGCATTACTGTCGCCGGCCTTGACCGCCGCCGCGCTCGAAGCTCTGATCGAACACGATTTCGCCATTATCAACAACGGTAAGAGTTACGAACTGCTCCAGCCGGTCAACCAGACGAAATTCGGGCAACGTTTTCCGTTTGCGCCGAGTACCGAAATGGTCATCAGCTTTCCTTATCGCGACGGAGTGTCGATCAAGTCCATTTCCGCTTCGCCGTCATTTGAACGCCCCGGCAAAGTATTTCTGCAGAAATACGAAAACGGCGCCTGGTCCGACGTCGCCTCCGCCAAAGACTTCAATTTCACATTCGCCGTCCCACTCCAAACCACCAAATTGAAAGTCATCCTGACCGAAATCACCAACGCGGACCACGATATACTCTACTACAGCAATTTCAAGATTCAGGGCGAAGGCCTCGGGCCGCAGCTCGTCAATGCCGGAATGCTGACCTTGACCTGTAACGCCCCCGACAATGTATTCGAACTCAACGGGCAACCGCCGCAGGCGAACGCGATCATCCGCAATACGACCGCCATTCCGCAGACCTTTCAGGTAAAAGGCGAGTTCCAACACTATATCGGCGGCCAGGCGGAAGCGGATACCCCGTTTGTCATCACTCTGCAGCCGGGCGAATCCCACGAATATACCCTCAAAATGCGCGGTGCAAATCCCGGTCCGTATCTGGCGACCGTATCGGTGGGGGATTTGGCCAAGCAAGCAATTCTGGTCGGCCTCCGCGATCCTGAAATTGCGTCCGGCGCGAAGAGTCCCGCCCGGTATATCTCACCCGGCATGAAAAAAGGCGTTCCCAATCTCCATTACCGCGAACGGCTCAAAACCGACGGCACACTCTGGACGGCGGATGCTTCGCATTGCCTCGGCGGCAAACGACTGCCGGAGGAGGCTTTCTTCGCCAAGCTCGGCGCCGATGGCGCGGAGTTGACCATGGCAATCAGCGCTTATCACGATTTCGAGCCGCTGCCCGGAGTCTATAATTTCGAATGGTCGGACCGGCTGGTGGAGCGCTCCGGGCTTCATGGGCTGGGCCTCGAACTTGGTATCTGGCATTGGGATTTCAATGGTCCTTCCCAATTTTGGCTGAAACCGGAATTGCGCCGGGGCTTGGACGGTAAAGAGGGAACCCGCTGGCTCGGCATTCCCAGTCTGTTTTCGTCCCGATTCACCACTCACGCTCGCCGCGCCGCCGAAGTAATGGTCCAGCGCTATCTGGATTGCCCGGAAGTATGGGTATGGGCCTTGCATCCGTACGGTGTGGTTGACCACGACAACACCGGACTTTATGACACTCACCCGGAAGCATTGGCCGCATTCCGCGCCATGTTGAAACAGAAATACGGTACTATCGCGGCCTTGAACCAGGCGTATGGGCAACAATACCCGGATTTCGAATCGGTTCCAGTCCCCGAGTCCCTGGCCGACCGCCTGACCCGGGAGGGCAAATCCGCCGAAGCGGTAAGCATCGTCGACCAACGCCGGGAATGGCTCGATTACCTCGGATTCTATCATGACCGGGTGGTTGAGGTCCGCAAAATGTTCGCACAGACCGTGCGCAAATATGACGACAAACGCGCTCTTTCCGGCATGAACGCCTCCGGGGGCGTGGGCAATGCGGACGGACAGTACCGGATATTTGCCGAATACGACGGATTTTACGGCGACCAGGGGCTGAACCTGAAACATTATTTCCGGCGCTATATCGCGCAACGGCGCTATAATCTGCCGCTCCGCCACGAGGACATCGCCCCGGTCAAAGTCGGGCGCGGCGTGACCGCCGGCAACGTTACCGAACGCTGCAATTGGAATGTTTTTCAGTCGGTCATGCTGGGACTGGCGCATTTCAATTATGTTTTCACCTGCTGGACCGACAATGAATTTTATGATACGGTTTTCACCAACAGCCATATCAAGAAACTGATCAAAGACGCCATGCGTCTCGAAGGTAATTTTGTTCAGGCCGGTTATCATCATTCGTTGCTCAGCGATGTTCGGGTCGGGCGGTATTCCTACAAGGGTATCAGTACTTACCGCTGGTGGCTGATGAACGCCATGTACACCTCCATGCTGGAAAACGGCGTGCTCTGGGAAGCGTTCGCCGACCACGCCGGGGCCGAAGCCATGGACAAGATGAAATTGATCTTCGACGACGGCTCCCCGGTCCTCGATAAACAAACCGCGGACCGGCTGGCGGCATTCGTCCATAACGGCGGGAAACTGGTCCTGACCAGCGCCAGCGGTGAATACCTCAGCGATGAAACTCAGCCCTCGTATTATCTCCTTCGCCGCCTCGGTTATACCGCCGAATTGAATGGCCGCAACAGCGGAAACACCGCCATCGAACTTTTCGGAAATCCACTGAATATCAACAATTATGTTGCGCTCGCGGTGCCGGAAGGCGGCCGGATTTTGTCCAAGCTGCCGGATGGCAAGCCCGGAGCGGTAGCCTGGCCGCACGGTCAGGGCGAAGTCCTGTTGTGGGCCGGCAATCCGGGAGCAAACGATGAACTCGCCTTGACTGAGAGCAGTAAACCCGGCGAAAAACGTCACAACAACGACATTTGGCGCAATGCCGAACCCCGTTTGGTCAAGGAATTCACTCCGCTGCTCAACGCCCTGAATGCCTGGGCCGGGATCAAGCCTCAGTATATTCTGAACCAGCCGTGTTATTCAGCCATGCGGAGCAGTAAAACCGAGCAGCTGATCTGTATTTTCAATCAGCTGCCGAAAGCTCAATCCCTGACCCTGAAACTCCCTGAAACCGCCCAAGGCGGGCAACTGCTCGTCATTGATCTCAAAGGCGAGCAAAATCTCGGCAATTTCAGTGCGGAACAATTACGCAACGGCATTGAGCTCCCGGAGTTGAAATCTCAACGTTTCATGGCAATCAAGGTATCGTTCTAATTCCAATTAAATGTCAAATCGCCTTTTAGATTTTCGCTTATTTGGGATGCTGAATGATGCTTTGCGGAACAAGGCGCTACTGGCGTAGCGACTTTTTCGCAAGGCGGCAGCCAGTTCGCAAGAAGCAAAATATAATAGCGATTTGATTTTTATTTGGAATAACATTCGTCGAAGACGCGGACGAAATCGACCTCGAAACAATCCGGCAGCTTTGCCTCAAAGAGCAGCGGCGTCGGTTTGCCGGGGCCGGTTACGCCGGGAGCGTCGAAACCGCGACCGCGATAGCCATGGCATTCGGTCGAAACCAGAATGAACTGTTCCACCTCGGAAACCTGTTCATTCTGCCGGCCGATCTCCTGACCGTCCGCATAAAAAACATATCCGTCCGGGCTCCAGTCGACCCCGTAATAATGCCAGCCGTCTTCCGTTTCCACATAAGGAAAGCTGAAATGGCCGGGAGTCACCCCATTCTTGCCGTATCCTCCCCAGATGGTTCCGCAGATGAGATCCCCCTTGGTATGCTGCCGGTAACTTTCCATGATGTCGCACTCAATACCGGCGCGCCGGGGGTCTGGATGCGCACCGATCGAGGGCGACTGCAACCAGAACGCGGCATGCCAGCCCGGATTCCGGGGCAACCGGCAACGAATCTCGAAATAACCGTACCGATGCATGAATTTCGCTTCTTCATATTTGCCGAACGGCCAGATGCCATCGGTATCGCGGGGAATATCGTAGGTCAGCGAACCGGTCTGCAGGTGCGAGGAAAAGAAGTCGTCGCCTTTCCTGATCAGATTCAGTTTCAAAGTTCCATTGCCATCGAGCTCAACCCCCTCGTCGCCGCAAAATGCAGGAAACGGTTTGCCCCAGAAATTGCGACGAAAACCCCACTTCGAGCGGTCGAGTTCGCGGCTGTCAAATTCGTCGTTCCAGACCAGACGCCAGTTTTTGTTTTCCGGCAACAGGCTATCGGCGTGACCGGGCAGTGAAAAATGTTTCATCATAATAATCTCCTTTGAAGTTATAGAAATTATACTGCGAACCGGCTTGAAAATTCAATTGCGCGGCATTATTTTTCATAGAAATCATAAAAATACCATAGGAATATTTAAAATGCATCCACTTGACGATCTCTCGATTTTCGATTCCGAAACAGCGCAAATATTCGCCTGGACTCCCGGCGGCACGCTTGCCAACGGGGGAACTCATCCGCACCGGGAGGTCATCACGATCCCCACTCAATTGCTGAAAGATCAAGCTCTCTACTGCCGTTATTATTGCCGTTCGGAATTGAGCCAATCCTTCTTTCAACGGCGGCGCGGACAGGAATTTCTGTCGGTGGAATATATTTTTGAGGGAGAAATTTGCCTCCGCAGCGGCCGCAGCGCCCTGGTTGCCGAACCGGGCGATATGATTCTGCTGCAACCCGGACGCGACAACGATTTATTCTACCGGCCCGGTTCAATCTGCCGGAAATACGGCTTGATTTTCGGGGGTCGCAGTCTCCGCGAAATACTGAAAATGCTACGGCTGGACCGTTTGTTCCATCTCAGCTTTGCCGATCATTCCCGCCCGGTTGAATTTTTGGAACGTTTTGCCGAACTGCTCCCGGCTTACGAGTCCCCGCTCCAACGCGACCGGCTGGCGGGACTGACGTTTGAGTTTTTTCAGTTCCTGGCCAACGCGGCCAAAGTTCCAGCCACCGAGGAACTGGCCGGACAAATACGGAAATTTCTTGATGACAACTATACAACGCCTATTTCCATGAGTCGGGTGGCAACGGAGTTTCAAATGAGCCTGCCGACGCTTTATAAATATTTTGCCGCCGCATTCAACAAGACGCCGCATGAATACCTGACCGAACTCCGGCTGACCAAGGCCGCCGAACTCCTCGAAAAAAGCAATCTTCGGATCAAGGAGATCGCCCTTGGAGTCGGCTATAACTCGCCGGAACATTTTACCGCGGAATTCCGCCGCTTTTACGGGGTTTCACCGCGCGATTTTCGCCGCAAAGTGGATTGATTCCCTACAAAACGGTACCATTCACAAAAACGGTGCCACACCATTTCTTCTATTTTTCTTTACCATGAATGACACTATTTCTTCCAATTCTTCCTAATTAACTGGACCGAATATTATTGGCCTTTGCGGTATGTTTCCTCTCATATCAACACGTCTTTTGGAAAATAATTTCATAATGATTCGTGGTTCGGTAATTCCTGCAGCATTAAACTCACTCGAGTAGTCGGTTGCAGAAAATATTATGACCAGTTTCAATGGTAAAGTCCGAAGAGATTTGACATTCAAACTCTTTACTGGACTGTCAACATATACTTTCAAGAATTCCAGCTTCGGCAAGTTATGGCAGAATTCCAGATTGTTTCCGAGGTAATACAATGCAGTCAATGAATTATTTTTCAACTTATCGACTGGAAGCAACGGGGTAATGAGTTTATCCGATCTGTAATTAATGAACCCCAAATATAATTGCTTTAACCGGGTATTCTTATTTATATTATCAATGAGCCCCAAGTCATTGATAACACAATTATCGATGAGTAGATTTTCCAAATTCATTTGACCAATAAAATCGGTATTATTAATATTAATGCCCCTCAATATCAGCTCTTTTAAAGGCATCTTGCCAATAATGGAAATATCTCCCGGGTTATTATCGGGAGAAAGGCTTAAATCCAGCTTTATCAAAGGCATGTCCTTCAGAAAATCGAAATGAAAATTATTCATGGAACTGATTCTTAGAGATAGACTCTGAAGTTTTTGTTTTTTCAAAAAATCAAGATTAGTGACTTGTGAAGCCGATAAAGCCAGACCTTCCAGTTGGAAATTAGCCAAAACAAGCATTGCCTCATTGTCCAGATTCTCGCCATTGATAGCTAACTGACGAAGAGGTAAATTCTTCAAAAAGCCAATCTCCTTTCCCTGATAACCTGAAATACTTAATTCTTCTATCTGGGAATTACTGATTGACTGGTAGTCGAAAACCTTGTCTGCTCCGCTCAAAATCAATCGTTTCAAGGAAGGTAAATTTTTCGAAAGTAATGATTTCTTATCTGGAGATTTATCTTGATAAAAATAACCGAGTTCAGTCATACTCAAGTAACTTAAACTGGGCAGATTAAGATTTTCCAATCCTGAAATCATGGCATACCTTGCCGATAATTTCCGAAGTTTCGGTAAAACTGTAGAGTCAAAAGAAACCGATTTCAGACCTGTCAAATCCAACTCTTCCAATGAATCCAACTCGTGCAACGCATTCAAGGGAAAAGCTGAATCCGCACTCGAATTATAATAATTCCAAAGAGTCGGCATTTGTCCCTTCTCTAGAGGCATATAATCCGAATCACTTAAAAATTGATAATATTCCGGGACTATTTTCAGCAAGAACTCCTTACTTATATCAGGCTGAATTGCCGTACTGAATTTCAATCCGATAATGCTTCCATTACCGTCTCTTCGCACAAATATACCGGGCTCATCTGTTTGCATAAATGCAATCAACTCAAATGTCAACAAACAGATAAAAACAAGCGAGAAAAATTTCTTCATCATTATTATCTATTCCCAAATAACAGTATTTAATGTAAAAGTTCCAACCCAATACTCACTGGGAAATGTTATTCTCTTATTGTTGCTAGAAGTTGTGTCTGCTATGTCTAATTTGAAAGTAACATTTAATATATATTGCTCTCCCCAACTTCCAGTATCGAGATCACAAAGATCTCGACTGAACCTGTAATTTCTTTTTTATAAGATTTCTACAGATAATCATGTGTGACTCTTTATTATCAGCAATAGAATGCAGGGTTGGATACTCACTTCTTACATACATCAGAATTTCTATCTGCCGTGAAGCCTTTGCCAGTTGACCATCATCAATTTCTCTTACTATACCAACATTGCAGAAATAAAATAAAACCTGAAAAGCTTTATATCCATTTATAAAATCAATATCATTTAAAACGGATAATTTCTCATCATCTGAAAGAATATGTTCTTCTAATAAATTAAATATTCCACTATCGACAATTTTTAAATATCCTTCATTAATTTTCTCATCCGATTTCCATAAATAGCTAAAGGCTACACTACCATTATGTGATATTCCAATTGATTCACATATTCTAAGAATCTCTGGCATTAAGATTGAAGTTTTATTCGTAGCAGTAAGCATTAAAGTTCGTTTAGATGATGATTTAGCGCTTAATATCCAGCAACATATGATTATTAATAATATAATACATATAGTTAATATCATTAAGAGAATGATTGATTTTCGTTTCATTCTTTCCATTCCCGTGTTTGATATGTAAATGTATATTTGGCATATACACTTACCGAGTAAAGCTTTATCCATTTCACCAATGACATTGTATCTTGATGACTTGTAAAGCTACTACTTGCCAATATTACCTGTGTCCTTGTACTTTCAGAAACATTAAACCAATCACTTTGTATATTTGGAGTAGACCTTGTAGTTTGAAAGCTGTTACGAGCCATTCCATAAGCTGTACTTGACAAAACAGTAAGATACTCATTATCATTGACAAGATATATTTCTTCATAATTCTTATCTGGCTTTCCAGGTTCTCCATCTGTATGCCCATAGACAGTTATTGAGCTTGCGTCCCAATAGCCAGTATGTGTGGTATACACCCAGTATGTACCTTGATAATCAATGCCATTCATTACCCAATTATTCACATAACTGAAGTTATTCCAACCATCGGGATAGCCAATCGGGTCTTGGGTTTGCCATTTGCCTTGATCGGCTCTATAATTTCTAAAAAGGAAGGCGTAGCCGAGGTCACCTATGTGGGGTTTGCCGGTGAAGTAGTTGTCTTCAGAAGCTTTGATCGGGGCGCCGAAGGCGGTTAGTTCATTAGGCTCGAATTTGCCGTCTTTGAGGATGCCGAGGCTGGTGCCGAGCATGTCCTCGAGGATGGGTTTGCCGTTGGCGAGAATCGGATTGCCGCCGGTGATTGCGGGTTCATTGACCAGTGCGGTTTCGTCGCGGTGGATCAGGGCCAGGCCGTCCCAGAGGAAGTTTTCGGTTTTGTCGCCGTGGGTCGCGGACGCGATTTGGCCGCCGATGTGATAATCAAAGGTGGCGGTGGTTTTGCCGTTTTCGATTACGCTCAGGATTTTGTCGAGGTAGCCGTAATTGTAGGTCTTGGGGCCTTCTTTGATCAAGCGGCCCGCGCCGTCGTATTGGTAGTGGGTGGTTTCGCCGTTTTTCGTGCTGCTGACGAGCTGGTTGGCTTTGTCGTAGACGAAAGTCGTGGTTTCGCCGTTGATGGTTTTCGACAGGATGTTGCCGGCCGGGTCGTAGGCGTATTTTTCGCTGCCGACGACTTCCAAGAGCTGGCCTTTCAGGTCGTATTTGTATTCCTGCATCTTGCCGTTGACCTCCCGCGCGGTGATCTGGCCGTCTTTGCTGTAATGATATTTCAGCGTCGCGATGGCCTGGTCTCCGGTAAATATACCACCCAATGATTTGGTTTCA